>CAYHHL010000080.1:0-4565 GCA_964356325.1 uncultured Enterobacteriaceae bacterium
CAGCGTCTGGCAGGCGTCGCGCAGCATCGCGTCGGCGCACTCCTCCTCGGCGTGCGGAGTGGCCAGCAAAGTGCGCACTTCATCGAGCAGGTCTTCCTGTAGATGGCCGACACTTGTTAGCTGTTTCAGCATGTTGCGCGCAGCATGGGCGAGGCGCTCGTGGTGTTCTTCCAGGGTCATCATGGGCGTCTCCTCCCGCGCGGTCGTCGTTGCCGTCGTTGAGGCAGCGCGGCGTGGCGCAATCGCACTCTGTGTAACGAATCTGGCGGGCATCCCGCAGCAGGCGCGAGTCGGCAAGCGACAACCGGTGTCGCTTGCAGCGCATCGCGTCAACGCGACACAGTTTGTCGCAACCGGCGCGTATTCTGCTCCGGTAGCGCGAATCCACCCGGGCCTTGCCGTGCACATGCGAATGCGACACCACCTGTCGCTTTCCCGCACCGGCGCCAGAAGGTTTTCCCGCGCTCGCCCGTTAGGAAGGGTGAAACCGTCGCCGCCGCATCGACGCGCGCACCGGACCAGCCGCACTCGCCACCAGGAGGACATCATGAGCAGTTTCCCGACCATGGTCCGCGATATCCGCAAGCGCGCTCACGGGCTGCGCCGCCGCCGGCGTATGCTGGCCGGCAGCGCTCAGGCGACCCTGTGGATGCTGCGCTGCCTCGCCATCGACGGTCTGTGCCGGGAGTGCGCCGAATCCGTCGAGGAGCACACCGTCTGGCTCGCTCTGGGCATCAAGATCGACGTGCGCCACACCGAAAGCACGCGGACCCGGCGCGCACTCATGCAAGTCCGTGAACGGCTGGCGGAACTAGAGGCGACCGTGGCCGATCGCAGCCATCCGGTGTTCGCCAACGTCGAGCATTTGGGCGAACTGCTCGGTCTGGACGCCTGCGCGCGGGAACTGCTTGCGTTTGCTGTGCTCTGCGACGACGAGTCGGTACTGGACAAGTGTTTCTGCTTGCTCTTCGGTGTGGCCGATGGGGCGCAGGAACTCTACGCAGGTCTGGGCGTGGCGCTTGGCTTCGACGCCGACGCAGTCCGGGTGGCGCTCGCAGCCGATGCGACCCTGGCGCGTGCGGGCCTGGTGCAGTTCTCGACTCGTGGCCCAGAAGGTAACAAGCTGCACGCGACGGAACTGGCCCGCCAGGTGCTGCTCGAAGTGCACGCCGACGCCGCCGCGCTGGTGGCCCGCTTGGTCGAGGAAGCGCCGCCCGCCGAGCTGACGCTGCCCGACTTCGCTCATGCGGCCGCGGACGTGGCGCTGCTGCGCAACTACCTGCAGGTGGCCCTGCGCGACCGGCAAACCGGTGTCAACGTGCTGCTGTACGGGCCGCCGGGCACCGGCAAGACCCAATTGACGCGGGTGATCGCCCAAGAACTCGGTGCGACGCTTTACCAGGTGCAAGTGGCTGACAAGGATGGCGATGCCCTGAACCGTGGCGACCGTTTCGGCAGCTACCAACTGTGCCAGGTGCTGCTGCAGGACCGCGCGGAGGCGCTGATCCTGTTCGACGAGGTCGAGGACGCCTTCCCCAGCGCCATGATGCACCTGTTCGACGAGAAGCCCGCGCGCGACAAGGGCTGGACCAACCGCCTGCTGGAGGAAAATCGGGTGCCAGCGTTCTGGTTGACCAACAAGGCCAAGGAGATGGACGCGGCGTTCCTGCGGCGTTTCGATTTCGTGATGGAGTTGGCGGTGCCACCCAAGCGGGTGCGTCGCCAGATGCTGGCCAAGCACCTGGAGGGCGTGGCGGTCGACGAGCGCTGGCTCGACCGGTGCGCGGCGGACGACGACATCACGCCTGCGGACATCGCACGTGCGGCCAAGGTCGCGCTCAAGCTGCCGACGGAGCAGGTGCAGACGAGTCTGGAGCGGGTGCTCGGCAACCAGTTGCTCGTCCGGCGCGGGCCGAAACCTCCGGCGTATCGGACTGGGCCGGTGACTTACGATTTATCCTGTGTGAACGCGGATCTGGACGTGGCGGCGCTGGCCCGGGCGCTGCACAAACGGCCGCGCGCCAACGTTTGCCTGTACGGGCCGCCGGGTACGGGCAAGACGGCGTTCGCGGCGTGGCTGGCGAGCGACCTGGACCGGCCGCTGGTACACAAGCGCGCGTCGGACCTGCTCGACAAGTACGTGGGCCAGACGGAAAAGAAGATTGCCGAGATGTTCCGCGAGGCGGCGCAAGAAGGCGCCGTGCTGTTGCTCGACGAGGCGGACAGCTTCCTGCGCGATCGGCGCGGCGCGCAGAGGTCGTGGGAAGTCACGCAAGTCAATGAGTTGCTGGTGCAGATGGAGGCGTTCGATGGCCTGTTCCTGTGCGCGACCAACTTGCTCGACCAGTTGGACGAGGCGGCGTTCCGGCGTTTTGCGTTCAAGGTGCGGTTCAGCGCGTTGACCGAAGCGCAGCGGGTGCGGATGCTGAGGACGACCCTGCTGGACCTGGGCGCGCCTGCGGCGGAATCGGCCGACATGGAAGTGATGGCGGCAACGCTGGGCGGCGTGACGCCGGGCGATTTCGCTGCGGTAGCGCGACAGTACCAGGCCCTGGACCGGCAGCCGAGCGTGGCGGAGCTGACCGAAGCGCTGCGTAGCGAGTTGTCGTTCCGCACGCCGGGGCGCAGGGCGGCGGGTTTCCTCGCCTGACGGCAAGCGACGCAGTTTGTCGCATAGGTCCGGAACGATCTGCGGCCACGACGTGGCGGAGAAGAAATGACCATGCGCATCGCCGTCCTGTCCGACCTGCACCTCGAGTTCTACGAGGACCGCGGCCGCCGCCTGCTCGCGCGGCTGGATCCGAGCGGCGTCGACGTGCTGGTGCTGGCCGGCGACCTGTGCTCATGGCACTTGCTCGGCATCACGTTCGCCGAGGTGTGCGCACGGTTCGCACAGGTCGTCTACGTCTGCGGCAACCATGAGTTCTATGGCAGCAACTTCAGTGATGTGCGTACGGAGATGCGTGCGGTCGCGGCCCGCCACGGCAACCTGCACTGGCTCGACCACGGTGTCGCGACGATTGCCGGCCAGCGCTTCGTCGGCACTACGCTTTGGCACACGCCGGCGCCGGACGATGAGCGTTTCGCCCACTGCCTGAGCGACTTCAGCGCCATCGAGGACTTCGCCAGCACTGTCGAGCACGAGAACTTCCGAGCGCTGACCTTCCTGCGCAAGCACGTCACGGCCGGCGACGTGGTCGTCACGCACCACCTGCCGTCGCCGCGCTGTGTCGTGCCGAAGTTTGCGAACTCCATGCTCAACCGCTTCTTCGTGTGCGATGTCGAGGCACTGATCCGCGAGCGACGGCCAGCGCTTTGGGTGCACGGCCACACGCACGCGGCGCTCAACTTTGCCATCGGCGACACGCGCATCGTCTGCAATCCGCTCGGCTACCCGGGCGAGGACGACACGGACGCGGGCCGGTTGGGATTCGTCGTCGTCGTCTGATACCAAGCCCCGCTGAACCCCTTCGCCGCTCCACGTAGCCTGCTTCGATTTGAGTTGCAGCCGCAAGCAACATCGCGGAAGATCGTCGGATCTCTTGGAGGTCCGCCGCGTCGAACAGGCTCTCCGTCCAGCCCCACCTCACCGATGCAACGGCCGGCACGATCGCCGAGATGTTTGCTGCCGTGGCTGAACTGCACGCAGTCGACCTGTGCGGCATGGGCTACGGTGAGGTTGCAGAGCCGTCTGCTGGCGCACAAGTGCTTGAACTTTGGCAGTACTTGTATGCGAACCGTACGGGCGACAGCGAGACGCTGGCGCGCGAGCTTGCCCAGCAGTGGCCGGGCGGTCACGGCGGTTCTCTGCTGGGGCAGGTGCTTGGTCTGCAGGCTCAGCCAGTTGTGTCGGCGTTGGAGAAACTCGCAGATGCAGGCGATGCCGGAGCGGCGCGCTGGCGGATTGCCCAAGGCTCTGATCACAAAAATGATTACCTCGCCAGATATGCCGGACTTGCGCCCGACCTGGGCGAGGCGTGGGCACGACAGCTCGCCGCGCAAGAGCGCTGGCCCGAGTTGGAACAGGCAGAGGCCAATGGCATCACGGTGCCGAGCGCCTTGCTGTACCGAGCTCGCATGGCGCAAGGCCGCTTCGCGGAAGCGTTCACGGGCGCGTTTCCCGTGCCGAGCGGCATGTCGGCCGAGCAAATGTGGGACGAAGCCATGGCCGCCGGTGCGCTCGACACGCTGCGACATTGCGCGCGAAAGAGTGGCGACCGGCTGGGCCGCTGGCTGGGCATGGAAGAGCCAGAATTGCTAGAGCTTCCTGTCCGTTACGACCACGACGCTGTCAAAGCGGTCGTCCTCTACGCGGTGGCCAGGCTGAGCGGCGGGCAACTCGCGGCACCTGCTTCGATCTACTGGGTGTCGGCCGGGATCCTCGCACGCCTTGCGACCGCACCTGGCCCGCACGACCGGAAGCGCTGTATTGCCGCGGCGCTTGCGGGCTACGAGCAGATGATCGCCTTCCACATTGCCGGCCGATCGCGCAACCGCTACGCGCGGGCTGCGGCCTACTGGGCTGCACTACGAGAACTGGCTGTCGCGGAAGGTGAATTGCTGCG
>CAYHHL010000080.1:4665-25414 GCA_964356325.1 uncultured Enterobacteriaceae bacterium
GCTTGCCACTATGCTTGACTTCCTTGTTCCGCAAATTACACTGTTCCACACCATGCGGAACAATGCCCCACGCCAAGCCGACATCGAAGCAGCGCTCGTCGCTCCTGCGCGTCGCTGTGTGCCGAAGTCATGGGAAGTCCTATATGAATCTGGCGATACGCGCGAGGTCGGCGGCCGCTTCACCGTGGTCGCCTCGGACGGATCACGCGCGGAATTCGTCGTCGAAGCCAAGCGCGTGATCGAGGCCCGCAACGTCGAACTGGCCGTGCGCCAAGCAAGACAGGGCGGCGAAAACGTATTGCTCTACGCCAATTACCTCAGCCCGCGCACCCGTGAACGCATCGCTGAACTCGGCGCCAACTATGCCGACGCGACGGGCAACCTTCGCATCGTCGCTGAACGCCCGGCGCTCTTCGTGCAGGCTGTTGGCGCCGATCGTGATCCGTCACCCACCGAGCGCAAGCTGGCGTCTCTCAAGGGGCCCGCCGCCGGCAGAGTCGTGCGCGCACTGTGCGATTTTCGGCCGCCCTACGGTGTGCGCGAACTGGCGGCTCGGTGCGCGACGCCGCAATCGACCGTGGCCCGCGTGCTCGAACTGCTCGATCGTGAAGCGCTCGTCGAGCGCAATCCGCGTGGCCCGATTACGGCGACCGATGTGCCTGGAATCGTTCGCCGCTGGGTCGCCGATTACAGCCTGATTTCCTCGAATACCGCGACGAACTGGTTGGCCCCGCGCGGCTTGCCGGCCCTCGTCGAACGACTGCGCGGCACCAGCCGCCGCTATGCCGTTACCGCATCGCTGGCGGCCGCGCGAATGGCGTCGGTGGCTCCGCCGCGCCTGGCGGTTGTCTATGTCGAACGCGCTGACCAAGCGGCCAAGGAGTTCGAACTCCACGAAACAGAGTCCGGCGCCAATGTGCTGCTCGTGGAGCCGTTTGCCGAGGTCGTATTCGAGCGCACGCTGCTCCGGAATGGCCTGAACCTCGCGAGTCCCAGCCAGGTGGCGGCCGACTTGCTGACCAGCCCTGGCCGGGGTCCGGCCGAGGCCGAAGCCCTGTTGACCTGGATGCAAAAACACGAAGAGGATTGGCGTGCTTGACCCAGAATACATCCTCGCGCGTCGCGTGCTGCTCGATGCCCTGGCGGCGTTGGGGCCGCACCGTTCCGCCGTCGTTCTGGTTGGTGCGCAAGCGGTCTACATGCACACGGGCGAAGGCGATATTGCCGTTGCACCCTACACAACGGACGCGGATCTGGCCGTGAACCCGGCACGGCTGGCACCTGACCCGCGCTTGGCCGCAGCCCTTGAAGCTGCTGGATTCTCGAGCGGAGTGCATCCTGGCGCGTGGGTCAGCAGGGAAGGTGTTGAACTCGACTTGCTGGTTCCAAACGCGGTCGCAAACGGTGGTCGGCGTGGCGCCGAGCTTGGCGTGCATGGCGCCAGGGCGGCGCGCAAAGCCATTGGCCTCGAAGCCACGCTCGTCGACAACGAACCGCGCGTGCTCGCGTCGCTGGAACTGGAGTCCGACGATCGCCAGTTCAAGATTGCGGTGGCCGGTCCGACAGCGCTCCTCGTCGCCAAGTTGTACAAGATTGCGGACCGCGTGGGCAACGCTACGCGAGCGAGCGACAAGGATGCCCTCGACGTCCTCAGATTGCTACAGGCGACTTCCGCGCAAGTGCTTTCGGCGAAACTGAAAACCCTTCAAACGGACCCGATGGCGGGTGATGTCGTTGCGCGAGCCGTCGATCTCCTGCGGGAGCTGTTCGGACACGCGGGCGCGCCGGGCGCGATGATGGCCGGTCGCGCAGTCGAGGGCTTGGCCGACGCCGCAACGATTCGGGCCTCGTGCGCTGCTCTTGCTGGCGATGTCCTCCGCGCAGTGTCGCAAGAACTGCAAACGTAGACGGCATGGTGAGTACAGCGGTTTTCTCATCGTGACGACGATAGACTCCGTTCCGCAAAGCGGCGGGCCTTCACCTGATCAAGCTGCCGCCGTACTCTCCGGATCTGCAACCGGCAGAGCGCCTGTGGCCGCTGATCCGCGAGGTTGCGGCCAAACGGCGCTTCGCTACGCTGGAGGATCTCCGGGACGAGGTGGCGCGACGCTGCGGGCAGTTGCGCGAACAACGCGCGTACGTCCAGGGACATATCCGGTATCTCTGGTGGCCGGCCGACCGGGCTGGTGGCGAGCCGGTATAAGGGGGATTCGTATCACTTGGCGACACAGCTGAGCAACGCCGATTGGCCGGTAGCGGATCGGGCGAGTCAATGCGATGGCAAATTCTAATTGACGCCAGCCACCTTGTCGTTGTCCGTCAGCGCCACAGGAACCACTCCCATCGTCTGAACGTGCAGACCGTTGCGCTGGATCTCGACCACGATTTCGTTCTGGCCGAGAGCCGCCGCCAGTTCCTCCGCCCAGGTCACCATCTCCGCCCCAAACCGCTTCTCCGCATTGGCCCGGTGCGACACGAAGATGACTTGCGCGCCCTCGACGACGACCCGGCCCAGTGGCTGGCCACGTGGGTGCCGGCTGAGCACGCCCGGCTCGACGAAGAAGTTGCCGTCGGCCGCACGCCCGTGTCGCCCGCGGAGCTCTGCCAACACCCCGATCAGTTCTTCCACCGTGTGCTGCGGACCCTGCGCGACCTGCAAGCCGATGAAAAACCGGGCCGCGAAGTGAGGGTCCGCCTTCGGAGGTTCGTGCGGGTCGCCCACGCGGCGCATCCCGCCAGCTCCGCGGAAAACGCCCGCGACGCCGTTCGGGTCGCCCCAGTAGAACGTGCGCGGGTCTGCGTCGATTCTCGTGTACAAGGTGACCTCGGTTCAGCGGCGGCGTGCATGCTGCGGACACATAACGGCCCAGCTACGCAATCCTTCCCGACTTCTTTTCACCCTCCGCCAGGAAGTCCGCGAACGGTCGCGGCGGCAGCGGTTGTTGCGTCCACCGCCATGCCGCCAGCAGTCCTTTGCGTGTCGTGCGCGGCACGGGCCGCGGTGCGCGCAGCAGATCGCACTCCGCTGGATGCGTGTGGCCGCCGTCCGCGAAGTAGACGGTGTACGAGTCGCAGTCCGCCGACACCTCGTGGGTCATCGCCGCGACGTACGCAGGTGTCGCCGGCAGCATCGCGACGATGGCCCAGCGGAACTCGTCGCCCCAGATGAGTCCCACGATGTCAAGCAGTTTGAAGTGGCACTCTACCGGTGGACGGCCACGCCACGGGTCGTTCCAGGCTGGTGTGTCGCCCCACAGAGTGCCGTTCTGGCCGTACGTCCGGCCGGCGAGTTCCTCGCGGTCGGGATCGTCCGCCGCAAGCTCGCGCGCCATGTAACAGCGGAATTCGCCGGGCCAGCGCCGCCGGTCGTTGGCGGGCCGGGCAGCCAGCCAGGTCTCGACCGCCACGAATGACGAGAACACGCCGGCCACGTACCGCTGCATCGGCAGGCCATCGACCAACCGCCCAAAGGCCGACCAACGCTCGAGCACGACGATCGTTCGCATCACTCCCTCCTCCTCGGCCAGCGTCTGGCAGGCGTCGCGCAGCATCGCGTCGGCGGATTCCTCGTCGGCGTGCGGGGTGGCAAGCAACGTGCGCAACTCGTCGAGCAGGCCCTCTTGCGCGTGGCCGGCGCGCCGCAACCGTTCCAGTGCATTGCGCGCCGCCCGGGCCAGTCGCTCGTGGTGTTCTTCCAGTGTCATCATGGGTATCTCCCAGTGCGGTCGTCCGTGCGGCAAGGCATGGCGAAACCGCTCCAGCCTGTGTAACGAATCCGCCGGGCCACTGCATCAAGCGAGCGTCGGCAAGCGACAACCGCTGTCGCTTGTGATCGTGCAATCTAGATGGTGAGTAATCGAGCCGCGTTAGCGACGGGCCGGTCGAACTGACGACACTACGCCAGCCAGTCGCCGTCCGCGAACACGTGCAGCCGATGCCGGGCCCGCGACGCCGCCACGTAGCGCACCGCCCGGCTGCAGCGCGGATCGTCCGTGCGCACGTCCGCCAGCACGATGACGTCCGATTCCAAGCCCTTGAACGCACCGATGGTCATGTGCAGCAGGCCCTGGTCGCGCTGTTCCGGCCGGTCGACCAACGGCACGCCGCCCAGTTCCGTCACCGCGGCCAGCGACGAGTTCGAGCGCCGGTGCGGGGTCAGCAGGGTGATGCGCGCCGGTTCGACGCCCTCACGCTTCACCAGTTTCTCGATCAGGTCATCGAGTTGGCGGCGCAACTTGCCGGGCGCCGGCAGTGCATGGATTTCCGGCGGTTCGCCCTGCGGCGCGTGCTCGGACGGCAGGGGCGTGCCATCGCCCAGCCGCGCCACCACCTCGGCGATGCAGCGCGTATTCCGGTAGTTGCGCGTCAGGCGGTACACCGGCCAGTCCGGCATCGTGCCCGCGTGCGAGAGCCCTGACTGGGTGAACAGCGCCTGCGCCGGGTCCGCAAAGGCCACCCGCCGCGTCGTCGGGCGCGAACGCAAACCATGCTGCAGCGCGGTCCACCAACCCTCGGCGAAATCCTGGGCCTCGTCCACGACCAGCGCATCCCACGGCCCCACCACGCCCTGATCGATCGCTTCCCAGAGCACGAGCGGGGCTTCTTCACGCCAGAACGCCTGCTGCTCGGCCTCCTCCGCCGGTACGTCCCACGAACGCCCGAGCGCCAGCGCCGCGTCCCGACACAACCGATGGAACGAAATCGCGTGGATATGGCCGGGCGCCACCTGCAGATCCTCCACGCAGCGCGCCAGATGGCGGCCGAGCGCACTGTTGAAGCACAGCAGCAGCACCTCGCCGCCGCGAGTCGCCAGATGTCGCGCCGCTTCGAGCGCCAGCATCGTCTTGCCCGTGCCCGCACCGCCCACCACGCGCAGCGCCGGCATTTCGTGGAAGCCTTCCATTATCGTGACTTGCTCGGAAGAAAGCCGGCACAGCGTCGCTGCCTCGCCGGCGATCTGCGCCCCCAGCGTCGGCACCAGCCGCAGTTCCGGTTGCAGGACGTGCTTGCGAAAACGCAGGAAGGTATCTTGCGTCATCCCAGCAGGTTGTGGGTGAGCGGCTTGGCGCCAGAACGCCAGGATCTCGGGGATGCGCGTGCCCATCCGCGTCAGGTCGTCGGCATCGAGCAGCAGTTCGCGCGGCAAATCGAGCGGCAGCACGGCCTGACCCGCCCGGACCATTGGCAGCGCGACGCAATGACCGTGCACGAGCGGCAGGCGATCGAGCTTCGGCAGCACGCCCGGCAGCCGCGTCTCGAGCACGCGCACCAACGCCTTCACGGTCCGTTGTGCCTGTTCTTGCGGCGATTCGGTCATCCGTTTCCGCGTGCCGTCGTCGAGGATGCGTTGCCAGCCGACTTGCGCGGTGTACGCCACGCCCTCGCCCTTGCACTCGACGACCAGCAGTCCGTGCGCGGGGTGCACGACCACGAAGTCGGCCTCGCCCTCGGCCGCCGCGCCGGTTTCGACGTAGGGCACGTGGTGGTAGACGTACCAGTCGGCCGGCAAACCATCGCGCAAGGCCTCGTAGATCAGACGTTCGGCGCGACGACCGGGTCCCGGCGCCGGGGGATCGGCAGGGTAGATCTGGGCCATGGCTTCCTCCGTGGGCGGCCAAGGTGCAGGAGTGGACGCGGGTTGGCAAGCGGCGGCCTTCCAGGGCGTAGCCTGTCGGAGCACGAATCCCAGCCGATCGGCAACCTAGCGTGACGGAGCTGGCCGAAGCGCTGCGCGGCGAGTTGTCGTTTCGCACGCCGGGGCGCAGGGCGGCGGGTTTCCTGGCTTGACGGCAAGCGACACGGTTTGTCGCTTCGTCCCGGTACACGCGTGGTCATAGTGATGCGCCGACATGGCGCGCGGAGATGAGTCGAGGATTCAACTGAGGTTCGCCCGGAGACCGCATGAACATGGACCACGAAGGGCAATTCGAACGGGTGCGGGCCGCAGTGGACGCACGCGTCGCGCATCTGGTGCAGCGGGCGATGGACATTGCCGGTTGGGAGCAGGAGGTTCGGTGGGTTGCGGACGGCCATTCCGACCTGGACGCGGCAGCTATGACTGCCGACGCCGAAGCCCTGCGCAGGTCCGCGCCCTCGATGCCGGATTGGCCCGTGCTGCCCGCGCGTTATGGTGAACCCTTCGTGGTGCCGGAGCCCGAGCGGATCCCACCGCACGGCTATGAAGACGAAGCCGAGATGCTTGGCCTGGGCGGAGCGGAAGCTTGCGCGCAGTCGCTCAGGGCGGAAGAATCACGGTGGCCAGCCACCTTGGCTTGGGCGGTCGCTGAGCGATTGCTGTCCGACGGCGAGGCGGCGGAACTGGCCGTGGCCCTGAAGGCCGACCAGACCGCTGCCAGTTCGCGGATGTACGCGCTGGAAGACCTCGCCGAGGAGGCGGGGCGGTTGGACCTCGTCTACGGTGCTACGTGGCTGCGATTGCTCGACTTTGGTGTGGTGCAAGGGTTGGTGTCCGCGGTGGAGGTCGAGGGGATCTGGCGTGCGTTGGGGTCGCGGCGGATGCACCATGCCGGTGGGTGAGCGCGTGATCCTCGGGGTCATTGCGCGCAGACCGAATCCGCTCGGTCGGTATGCTGATTTGCGATTCCGCAGCTATTCCAGTCAGGTCTACCGCCCCTTCGTCACCTATCCCCTTCGCCGGCCCGGCCGCGTCCAGGGGAGCGCCGTCCGGCGGCCCGGGCTTGGCATGCCGCTCCGCCGCCACCGAGCGCCATCGGTCGAGGAGCGCCAGCAAGAACCCGTCGCCCACGTGGTCCTTGAAGCGATGGCGGGTCAGCGCCAGGCAGTGCGGCACGCCCGTCGCCGGGTCGATCCTCCGCGCCGCATCCGCCAGCGTGACCGGACACAGCGATGGTGCCTTGCCGGAAAGCTGCCACCCTTCCGCGAGTTTCGGCCACGTGTCGGCCAGCGCGTGCCACGTGGGTTCCGGCGCCAGCAACAGATCCAGCGCGGGCCACTCGTGGCTGATGGCCCACGCGACATCGTCTGGCAGGCCAAACTGCTCCTCGAGCGTCAAGCAGACCCAGAACCGTTCGACCTCGACGAGTCCCGTGAACAGGCCGAGCTTCAGTGGCAGGGGATGGTCGCGCAGTCGCGAACGACAGACGTTCCAGAATCCCTCCAGTTCGGCCCGCATACGTTCCTGTGCCGGTTGGCCAGCGGTCCAGTGGCGGACGAGGTGGTATTCGCGGGCCAATTCGAGATTCGTCACATGGAGTTGGTTCCTCCAGTACGAAGCACGTGAATTCATGGTCTTCTTCGCTCCGGGTAATCGTAGGTCTTGGACACGACTCCGTGCAGTACGCGGCAGGCAGCCTACCCGCGAGCAGCGATTCCCAAGCACGTAGCGTGTCCGGACGCGACAACGGCTGTCGGATTCCGTCAGGGTAACTTGGTCGGCGAGATCGGTGATAGTCCTGCAATAGACTGTATCTCATGCGCTTATCGGCACGGATGAGCGCATAGACAATTCAGCGCGGAAGCTGCACTTTATCACGACCACGCACGGCATTTCGGCACTGGGAGAGCCATCGAGCGCAAGCCACGCGAAGGCGTCTGAGCTGTTCGATCCGCACCAAGGTTAAGAATCCGAGTCTCAGCTCGTTTGGGCGTAGACAGCCACGGACAGCTGACGGAGGTTCCATGACCAGGAAGAACAACGCGCCCCCAGACGTGACGCCGCCCGAGATGCACCTCACGCTGTGCTGGGAGCCGATGCCCAAGCCCGACAGCTTTCCCTATTACGTTCTGTACTTCGTGAACGCGGGCACGGGCATGCCCTGGTCGATCAAGGTCCGCTCCGGCATGTGGGCCAGCAGTGACGACGAACTCACGAACATCCAAGCTGGCTGGCGCGACCTCGGCGCGGTGCATCCGGGTGGAGCGCTGATCGTCGAATCGGACTCGGCAGGCGCCCACGACTACGTCACCTGCTTCGAGTTCGAGGCCCAGGCTGGCAAGCGCGTGTACGTCGGCGAGGCCGAGTACGGCAAGGGCGGTCCGTCCGGTCCCGAGCAACTCGATCCACGGCTGAAACGCCTGGGCGTCGAGGTGCCGATCACGTGGAAGCCGAAGGAGTAGCCGCGGCGCTGTCGACAAGAACACATCCGCGCCATGAACGCGCGCGGATCCACGACCATGCAGCAAGCCTGGTCTTACAAGAGGTTACGATGCAGGTCATCTTCTTCCGACACGGCGAGCGAATCGACGACAACGACACCGGACTGACGATGCGCGGTCGGGACATGGCAGTCGCGGCCGGCGCCTGGCTGCGGGAACGAGGCTATCGGCCTTCTCATGCCATGCACACGGGCAAGGTCCGAACCAGAGAAACCCTGACGGCCCTGCTGGACGGCAGTGAAATCGTGCCCGCCCGGCGCAGCTTCCCGAGCCAGCCGGACCGGTGGGTCGCGTGGCTGCAAGCCAAGGGCGATGAGATTCCGACGGATAGTACGTTGCTGCTGGTCGGCCACGGTCCGACCCAGGCCATGCTGGAACGTCTCTTCCCGCACGCTGCGGCGCCCAAGGCCAACCGTTGCGCGGGCTTCGTGCTGCAATGGACCGAGCGGAGTGGTTGGCAATGCGCCGACCAGTACGCGGGGGCGCCGATGGGCGTCGTCCAACTTCGGCAACCGTTGCCGCAAGGTGAGCTCGCCATCATCGGCGATGTGCATGGCGAACTGGACGCGCTCGTCCTGCTGCTCCAACGCCTGGGCGTCGATACGGAAAAGCTGACCTCGCCGCGCAAGTTGGTCTTCGTGGGCGACCTCGTCGATCGGGGCCCGGACAGCGTGGGAGTCGTCGAACTGGTGATGCGGATGGTCGAGGCCGGCATCGCGGTGGCGGTCCTCGGCAACCATGAGCTCAATTTGCTGCGACGCGAGCCCAAGGAAGGCAACCACTGGTTCTACGGCGATCCGGAGAGCGACGGCAAGAAAGTCCCTTACTCGTCCCGGTTGGCCAGCCCGACGCAGCGCGACAAGTTCCTGGGCTTTTTCGCGTCCCTGCCCCTGGTGCTGGAGCGCTCCGACCTCCAGGTCGTTCACGCATGCCCTGCCGCGGACGCATTGGCCATGCTTCCGGTCGAAGGACTTGTGGCCGACCTATGTGCCACGCACGAGTTGCGCATCCGGGCGGAGTTCGAGGAGTCCGGCTGCATGGAACAGGCCGAACAGGAAAGGCTTGAATTTGCCCTGGTAAAGGAAAATCACGAAGTCAGGCCCCGGCTTCCGAACGCTCTGGCGAAGTGCGATGCAGCCGAACAGGCAGGCAATCCCATCAAGGTGTTGACCTCGGGGATGGAAGAGGCCGTACCGCCAGGGAATCATCCCTTCTGGGCTGGCGAATGGCGCCTCGTCGACCGCGTGGCGTGGTGGCAGCAGTGGTCCGGCAAGCCGACCGTGACGGGACACTACTGGCGCAATCGCCATGAAGTCGGGCAGAAGGGCGTCTTTGCCGGCGTGCAACCATTCGAATGGTGCAACGGCGTGTTCTGCGTGGATTACAGCGTCGGCAAGCGCTACGAGGAGCGCGCAAAGGACGAGACGAAGTCGTTCACCCATGGTCTCGCCGCCTTGCTTTGGCCGGAACGCACGCTCGTTTTCGACGACAGGCCGGATCAGCCCACGTTCGGCTTCCTTCCGACCCAAGCACGGGCGGCACTCTACGGCCACCTGGCGGGGGATGCGCTCGGCGTACCGTACGAATTCTCCGAACCGCGCGACTTGCCACAGGAGATCACCTGGCGCGGCTACGGCACGCACCGTCAGCCTCCAGGCACCTGGAGCGACGACGGCGCGCTGATGCTCGCGACTGCCGGCAGCCTGGCCGACAAGTGCGCTTTCGTCCCGGAAGACGTTGCCCAGCGCTTCGTCGGCTGGCTGGACCGCGGCGAGATGGCGGCCGGCGGGATCGTCTTCGACATCGGCAACACCACGAGGGCGGCCATCGACCGGTTGCGCGCCGGCAAGCCCGCATTGAAAGCAGGTCCAGATAGCGAGCAGGACAATGGCAACGGCAGCTTGATGCGCGTGCTGCCCGTCTCCTTGTGGACCGCCTATCAGCCTGTTTCCGTTCAGGTCGCCCAAGCCCATGCGGCGTCCCAACTCACGCACGGCCATGTGCGGTCGCAGGTGTGCTGCGCCGTGTACAGCGTGCTCGTCGGCTTGCTGGTCCGGGGCGCTCCTCGGGTGAATGCGCTCGAACGTAGCTTCGAGCTCGTCGCCGCCGACTACGGCACGTCGGGCCTTACCACGCACGCCGCAGAATTGGCCGAGTTCCGCAAGTTCGACCGCGCTACAGGCTCGGGCTACGTCGTCGATTGCCTGTGGAGTGCCTGGATTGCCGTGCGCGACGCCGACAGTTACGTGGACGCGGTCACGCGCGCGGTCCGGTTCGGCCACGATACCGACACCACGGCGGCGACGGCGGGAGGCCTGGCCGGGATCGTGTTCGGCTTGGACGGCGTGCCGGCGGCATGGCGGGAGTCGCTTCGCCTGGAGCCTGCGCACAAGGACGTCATCGAACGGTTCGCGCGGGCGGTGCCAGAGCCAACTGCCGGAGACGCTTGTTCATCGGGTGCGTAGATTGCGGCGGTTGGCCAGGCCGCCCGGGTCGCGCAAAGTCCTCTACGTCCAAACGGAGGCTGAACATGGGCAGCGTGCTGATCGTGAGTCATACATCCGAGGAGCAGTTCAACGGCACCGACGTTCGCGACTTCACCGACGACGGCGAGTCGCTGAGCCTCGACGAATTCTACCGCGATCGGCCCGACGTGCCGTGGGAACAGAGGCTGGCCGAGCATCCCGACGCGTTCATCGACTCGGGGGTGCCGATCGCACACACGTGGCACTTACCACCGGAACCGGTCGGTGTGCGCTGGCACCAGAACCTTGCGCGCGTGGACGAGCAGAACGAGAAGGTGCGCGCGAGCTTGGAGGCCTTCCTGAACGAGCGGTTGGGCGACCTGCACGGGCGCATGCGCAGCGGTTGGTGGCTGTTCGGCAAGGTGCGGGTCCGCGTCGAGGTGTGCGAATCGGTGCCGGAGCCGCCGCCGATCGACGAAGGTTTCCTGCGCGCGCTGGCCGCGGCACTGGGCACGGCGCTCGGGCCCGACGTGGAGGCGCGGTCTGGCCCGGGACCGCAGGTGCAGGTGCGCGTGCCAGGTGGGTCCGAGGCAGCGCGGGCGGCGGAGATACAGATGGCGCCGATCGTCGCCGCGGCGGTGGACCGCTACGACCCCACGCTGCAGTTCAGCATCGCCACGTTCGGTCAGCAGGGGGACGATGCGCTGTTCGTGCGCGCGTATTTCTCCTGGCCCAAAGAATAACCTGCAAATAGCGCGCGTTCTAGCAGTCACTGTGCCGTCAACTCCTCCACCATGTTCGATAGTCCGTGTCCCAGAATCTTCACCACCCGTCCCGGCCCAACCTCGACGGCGACAAGGTGCCCCGGTCTCCCGACGAGGTTCAGCCCGATGCAGGGCACGCCGGCAACGTCCGCCCGCACCTGCTCGTGATGGTGGCCAACGAAGCAGATGCCTGGCCGTGTCCTCGTCACCACCTCGGCGAGACCATCCGCGTCACTGACGTATCGTCGCTGTTGTTGAACAATTTCAATGCCCAGCGGCGCGTCGTGCAGCAGGAGGATGTCGCAGGCCCGCAGTCGCTCGCACTCGTCCTTGGTGTAGTGGCTTCTGCCCTTGCCAACCAGCTTGCGGCTCGGCGTTTCGAAGTCGCGCGGGCCATAGCATCCGCCAATACCGCCAACCCGCAGCCTGACGCCCTCGGCTTCCAGGTCGATCGTCTCGCCATTGCGCAGCCAGGTCAGGCCAGGAAGAATCTCGCGAGAGTTCTGGGCCTCCAACCATTCGAAATCTTCATGATTTCCCTTGATGAACACCGTCGGTCGCGGCACGGGCCGGTTCGCGGAAAGCCAGTCGGCAAAGTTGCCCGCGCCGTCGTGCTCGCGCGTTGCCTTGTCCAGGCGATTGGCGTCTGGCCAGATGCCGAAGTCGCCTACGTGAAGCACATGGTCGAACGTGATGCCAAGCTCGTCCTCGAAGTCCAGAATATCGTGGTATAGCTGATCAATCGCACCATGGGTGTCTCCGGCTGCGCAGATGAGCACGACGCACCTCCTTTCGATATGCCGATCCTTTGCCGACCTGCACCATGCTGACCTCCAGGCCGATCAGCGCAACTTCATGGCTCGATGTCGCCCGCGTGCTCGTCCACAACGCGCCGTAGACCGTCTTTGCCGGGGACAGGCGACAAATCGGCCGGCATTACGGCCAGCAACAGGTTGGGATCGAAGGACCTGACATGGTCCTCGCCCGGATAGCCGAACGGATTGCATACGACGCGCGTCCGGCCGAGCTTGTAGTCGCAGGTCTCGTGCGTATGGCCGTGCACGACGAGTTGCGGCTGTTGTTCCTGCAAAATATCACTGATGTCGCCGAGGAAGAAGCGGTTCAGCGTCGAATTCGCAAACCTCGGGTGCACCGACGCCTCGGCTGGCAAATGGTGCGTCACCAGGACATCGTCGCTGCGCAAGGTCGCACTCAGGTACTCGCGCGCGGCAACGTGCTGTTCGTAGACCCACGGCACGAAGTCCTCGATCATGCTGAAGTCGGACAGGTATGGCGCGTACCGACGGTTGTTCGGCCGGTCCGGAAACCACAGCGTCGTCCCCACGAAGCGCACGCCGTCGATCGTCACCGCCGAGTTGTCGAGCCAATGCAGTCGCGGCAGGTCGCTGCTCAGTCGCGCACGCCGCTGGACCACGTCGTTGGGAGTTCGACCGTAGTATTCATGGTTTCCTGCCACATAGACAATGTGCTGGAACCGGGCGCACAGCATCTCCAGACCCATGCGATGCACGGGCGAGTGGGCTTCGGCCAGATCCCCGGCGACGACCAGGACATCGACTCCCGAAGCGTCGAGGCTGCGGATCAGGCCTCGGCCGCCGTCCCGGTGAAAATCCAGGTGTAGATCGCTGACGAGCTTGATGTTCAAGGCGTCTATCCCGTTGGCGGAAGTCTGGCTGATTCTACGCCTCGCGGCACCTGTCTGCACGCGCTGCTGATGAAGTGGGGACCGGGGCCGGACTCGACGTTCGAGAACAAGGAGCAACAGTGGGCGTGGTCGGCGCGGCAGCAGGCCTGCGAGCCAGTCGGGCTGCGAGAGGTTCACCGTCGGAGGAACCTGCACGCGACACGGTTTGTCGCAGCCCTGTGCTCTAATAGTACCCACGCTGGAACGACCGGCGCTCGAGGTGCCCCGCATGCCGACGACCGTCACGACTCCCGTTCGGACCAAGACGAGCAAGGTGACGCCGCCCGAGAAGAACCTGCCGCCCGGCAAGCCCACGACCGAGCGCCGCGACGTGTTCGCGCTGTGGACGCTGCGGATGCTCGGCCATCGTGTGCTCGGGCCGGGACAGGCGCGCGATCCGTGGCTGGACGACGTGTTCGAAACGGCGGGTCTGGACCTCGACAGTGACGACTTCGACCGCCGCAAGCTGCACACCGTCGCGAAGGCCGACGCGCGCTGGCTGACGCTGGCTGGGGCGGACCGCAGCTTCGACCTGATGCGCAACGTCCAGTCGCTGGGCGAGTTGCTGGGCCTGGACGTAGTGGAGATCGAGCTGCTGGCCTTCGCTGCCGCCATCCACATCGAGGAGGGGTTGGCGCATGCACTCAAGGTGGTCGCCGGGGCGCGTCAGGACATGACTGCGCTGGTGATCGTCCTGGCGCCGGTGTTGGGCACGACGCCGACCAAGCTGCGGGCGGCGCTGAAACCGGGCGCGACGCTGCATCGGACCGGTTTGGTCAGAGCGGCACCGCGCCAGGTGAGGACGGGCGAGCCGTTCGAGGTGTCCGATGGTGTGCTCGACACGTTGCTCGGGCCGGCGCTCGATGCCAAGGAGATGCTGCGGCAGTTCCTCGAGGTGACGACGCCCGCCAGCCTGCAACTCGCCGACTACGGGCACGTCCAGGCCGACGTCGACCTGCTGATCCGCTACTTGAAGCACGCGCTGGCGAATCCGCGCCCCGGCGTCAACGTCTTGCTGCACGGGCCGCCGGGGACGGGCAAGACCGAGCTGTCACGTCTGCTGGCCCGCGAGATCGGCGCGCAGTTGCACCAGGTGCGGGTCGACGACTCTGAAGGTGGGCCGATGATCCGGCAGCAGCGCCTGGCCAACTACCGGTTGTCGCAGGTGCTCTTGAAGCGGCGGCCGGACGCTTTGGTGCTGTTCGACGAGGTGGAGGACGTGCTGCCTGACCGCGACGAAGTGATCTTCGGTGGCGCGAGCGCGGACAAGGGCTGGACCAACCGGCTGCTGGAGTCCAACCCCGTGCCGGCAATCTGGATCACCAACCAGCCTAGCCGGATCGACCCGGCGTTCGTGCGGCGCTTCGATCTGGTGGTGGGGCTGCAGGTGCCGCCTTTGACCGTGCGGCAGCGGATGCTGCACGAGGCATTGGACGGCCTGACGATTCCGGCGGCGCACGTGGCGCGGTTGGCGACCGAGGACACGCTGGCACCGGCCGACGTGCAGCGGGCGGCGAGGGTGGTGCGGGCGGTGCAAGGCGATGGCGCGGCGCTTGAGCGGGTGGTGGCGGGCCACCTGGCGCTGCGGCGGCCGGGACCGAAGAGTGCCTATCACCAGGGGCCGGGACGCTACGATCTGGCGTGGCTGAACACGGACGTCGACATCGCCAAGGTGGTCGCGGCCTTGCGCGTGAGGCCCAATGCCAGCCTGTGCCTGCACGGGCCGCCGGGGACGGGCAAGACGGCTTTCGCGGCGCACCTGGCCGAACAGACGGGCCGGCCGCTGCTGCACAAGCGCGCGTCGGACCTGCTGGGCAGCATGGTGGGCCAGACGGAGGCGGCGATCGCGGCGATGTTCCGGCAGGCGCGCGAGGACGATGCGGTGCTGCTGCTCGACGAGGCGGACGGCTTCCTGCGCGACCGCAAAGGTGCCGAGCGGGCGTGGGAAGTGACGCAGGTCAACGAGTTGCTGGTGCAGATGGAAGCGTTCGAGGGCACGTTCCTGTGCGCGACCAACCTGATGCAGAGCCTGGATGCCGCGGCGTTCCGGCGGTTCGCGCTGAAGATCCGCTTCGATCCCCTGCGGTTGGAGCAGCGGCGGGTGGTGCTGCGCGAGCGGTTGGCGGAACTGGGTACGCCGCTGGATGCGCTGGCGATGGAGGTGCTGGACGACGCGGCGACGGCGCTGCACGGCTTGGCGCTGGGCGACGTGACGGCGGTGTGCAAGCGTTTCAGGCTGTTGGCGGAGGCGCCGACGGCGACGGAACTGGTGCAGACGCTGCGCGAGGAACTGCGGCACGGTCAGGCGCGGTCGCGGCCGGTGGGGTTCGGGGCGGTGGCCTGAGGCTTTCTGCCCAGGTTGCCGTCAGCGAAACCTCTGCCACGGCTCCTGTTTCTGCACGTTGCCGCGGAACTTGCCGCCGTACACTACTTCCGCGGCCCACTGCGTTTCGTCCTGGGTCGCCTGCTGGCTGGCCAACTCGGTCCACCAGCAGCGGTCCTGGGGATCCCAGCGATAGCCGCGCGCCTTGAGGGTGTCCTTCGTTTCGAACGCGGCGCCGATCGCCCGCAGACGGAATGACGGTTCGCGCGCCGTGCGGTACAACTCCGGCAAGCGCCGCGACGTTTCGAGTAGTTGCAGCAGCGAGTCGGCGTCGGACAGCGCGCGGTGCGCCTCCAGGCAGAAGAAGCCGTGCCACGCGCAGAGGACCTCCTGCGAGTGGGAGGGCGCATCCCATTGGATCTGCGACGCCGAGCATGCCCAGACGTGTCGCGTCGCCGATAGGGCAGGGGCAAGGCCAGCCAGGGCGCGCTCGACGAAGGGTCGATCGAACGCGGCGTTGTGTGCGACCACGACTTCCGCAGAATCGAGCAGCGCGCTGACCGCTCGCCAGTCGATCCTCTGACCCGCCAGATCGCCGTCCGTCAGGCCGGTCAGCTCGGCGATCTCGTCGGACAGCGGAAAGCCGGGATCCTGCAAGGCGACGAACGCGGGCCGGACCGCCAGGATCTCGCCGGTGTCCGCGTCGAACTCGAAGGGCCGGATGCCGATTTCGATGACGGCGTCGGCGGATCTGTCCAGTAGGAACGCGAGCTCGACGACGCCACCGTGCTGGAAGTCGTTGAAAGTGGCATAGTGCGCGGTAGGATGCCTCGCGGCCTGGTACTCTGCGGCCTGGGTTTTTCAAGCACAGCGAGGCACGTGACCACAAATTGATTCGCGTTGTAGTGCAGTTGCAGTTGATCCAACTCAGTTGATCCCACTCCACCGGAGCCGACATGACCAACAAACACATCCGCACATTGGCGGGATTCCTCGCCCGTCACGGAGCCATCACGCAGCAGGGTGAGCCGCTTTGCACCTTGGCCCTCGCCTACCTGTTGGGCGATGCGGGCGCGAACACGCGGTTTGCCAAGTTGCTTGTCGCGTGCTGCGGCGTGGCAATCGCGCCTGACCTGCGTTGGCTAACCGAAGCCAGTTTGGCCGACAAGGGGCGCCCGGATCTCGAGGGTCGGTCGACGGACAACACGCCGAATGTCGTCATAGAGGCCAAACTCGCGGCCGGTTTTGGTCGAGCCCAGTTGAGCGGCTATGCGGTCGACCTGGCCGCCCGCAATAGTTCCGGCGACGGCGTCCTGGTCGTGCTGGTGCCACGCTACCGGTTGCAGGCTGCAGTGCAGCAGGTGCGAAGCGAGTTTGCCCAGACAGCCGATGCCCCGTGCTGGCGCGTGAGTTCTCCAGCACTCGTTGTCACCGTGCTAACCTGGGAAGCCGTCCTCGACGCGCTGGCGGCCGAGACCGACTGTCAGTTAAACCACGACATCATGCAGTTGCGCGGCATGTACCAGACCTTGGCAGGTCTGGACGTTGCGCCGATTACGCCGCTTGACCAACTGCGGTGGCGCGAGAGATCCGCGGACTTCAAGTGGTTGGTAGACCGCGCTACCCGCGATCTCGTGGTGAAGTCGGGCTTGCCGGTCTATCCCATGGCGGACGAGAACGGCTACCTGCGGCGCTACGTCGCGCGCAAGATCAGGGGCGAGTGGGTGTTCTACAGCATTGGTGTGCGCAATCCGTTCGAGGGCCACATGGCGCCATTGTGGTTGCGCTACCTCCGGGATACTCCGATGTTTGGCCGAATCGAGGGCCGGTTCGCGCTGCTACCGCATGACCGCGTGATCAGCGGCGGGCACATCTGGATCCCATTGACAACGCCAGACGGCGCATTCGGCGAAGAAATCGTCGCCGATTTGGTCCGGCAAGCTGAGGAGATCCACGCGGCGGTTTGGCAGGGCGACGCCTGATTGGCGCTGCTGATTGGCGCTGCAGAGAAAACTCTGCTGTCAACGAGCCTTGGTGTCTTGAGGCGTGTCGACAACTTCAACCGCCCGCCCTGTCTCCCGCGCCGCCTCCAGCCTGCTGGCCAATGGAGGTGCTGAACGACGCGGCGATCGCGCTGCACGGTCTGGCGCTGGGCGACGTGACGGCGGTGTGCAAGCGTTTCAGGCTGTTGGCGGAGGCGCCGACGGCGACGGAACTGGTGCAGACGCTGCGCGAGGAACTGCGGCACGGTCAGGCGCGGTCGCGGCCGGTGGGGTTCGGGGCGGTGGCCTGAGGCTTTCTGCCCAGGTTGCCGTCAGCGAAACCTCTGCCACGGCTCCTGTTTCTGCACGTTGCCGCGGAACTTGCCGCCGTACACTACTTCCGCGGCCCACTGCGTTTCGTCCTGGGTCGCCTGCTGGCTGGCCAACTCGGTCCACCAGCAGCGGTCCTGGGGATCCCAGCGATAGCCGCGCGCCTTGAGGGTGTCCTTCGTTTCGAACGCGGCGCCGATCGCCCGCAGACGGAATGACGGTTCGCGCGCCGTGCGGTACAACTCCGGCAAGCGCCGCGACGTTTCGAGTAGTTGCAGCAGCGAGTCGGCGTCGGACAGCGCGCGGTGCGCCTCCAGGCAGAAGAAGCCGTGCCACGCGCAGAGGACCTCCTGCGAGTGGGAGGGCGCATCCCATTGGATCTGCGACGCCGAGCATGCCCAGACGTGTCGCGTCGCCGATAGGGCAGGGGCAAGGCCAGCCAGGGCGCGCTCGACGAAGGGTCGATCGAACGCGGCGTTGTGTGCGACCACGACTTCCGCAGAATCGAGCAGCGCGCTGACCGCTCGCCAGTCGATCCTCTGACCCGCCAGATCGCCGTCCGTCAGGCCGGTCAGCTCGGCGATCTCGTCGGACAGCGGAAAGCCGGGATCCTGCAAGGCGACGAACGCGGGCCGGACCGCCAGGATCTCGCCGGTGTCCGCGTCGAACTCGAAGGGCCGGATGCCGATTTCGATGACGGCGTCGGCGGATCTGTCCAGCCCCGTCGTTTCGGTATCGAGCACCACCGCGCGTACACCACGCCGGCCGTGGTCGCGTTCGGTCATGGCGCGCATGCGATGCAGCACGATGGTTTCGCCGTCCTGGCAGAGGTGTTTCATGGCGTTCGGCTCCCGGTAATCGCTGCGATTCTACTTCCGCAACGCCCGCGTGCAAGTTCGATTCGTCTGCGCCAAGTACATCACCTCACCCATGGCGTTGGCCGCCTCGATGCACGACGATGCGTGACCATTCACGGAGGCACGACATGACCCTGGTCTTCCTACACGGCCTGGAAACCGGCCCGCATGGCAGCAAGTACCATGCGTTGCGCGAGGTGGACGCCAACCTCTTGGCACCGGATTGCGAAGGCGTGCTCGACCTCGACGCGCGGTTGGCGATCGTCGAGCGAGACCTGACCGGGCTGAACGACCTCGTGCTCGTCGGTTCGAGCTTCGGTGGCCTTGTGGCGACGCTGTTCGCCGACCGTCACCCGCAGCAAGTCCGCGGCTACGTCCTGTGCGCACCGGCGCTGCACCTCGGCCATGCGGACGCCATCACGCACGTGCCGAAGCAGGCCCATGTGCTCCACGGCAGGCGCGACGACGTGGTGCCCATCGAGGCGTCGCGGGCCTTTTGCCAACACTGGGGCTTACCTCTGCACGAGGTCGACGACGACCACCGCTTGCACGCGTCGATGCCGGTGATGGTCGAATTGGCGCGCAAACTCATCATCGGCTGACCGCAAGCGACACCCCTTGTCGTGACCCCGGGCGATGGTTCGACAGCAGCGCGCCAGACTGTCAGATTCGCCGGCCTACCCGCGTCCCTGCATCCGGCACCCCCTGTTTCGATCGCCGAGGTTGCGATGAGCCAGTTCGACGTCCTCCGTTGGCTGTTCCGTTCAGCCGATTCGCCAGCAAAACCGATGCCGTCCGCGACGCCCACGATGGCTGCGGCGCTCTTGGTCCCTTTGGCTCCGGTTCCCGCGGGCTTCGTCGGCTTCCACCTTCCACTCGACAGCCAGCAGGGCGCCTTCCTGCGCGTGCCAGCCGGCGTCGAGCGTGCCTGCGTGACCACGCCGGGCCTGCGCTTCTTGGACGTGGTCGCAGGCCCGGACCTGCGCGTGCTCGAAGTGACCGCAGCCGCATCGCCATTGCACCTGACGGTGAGCGGTTGCCCGCGCATCGAGGAAGTCCACGTCCCGGCAAGCGATCCCGGCACGCAGGTCCACGTCGACTTCGGTCTGCGCGAGCCGAAGCTCCTTCTCCACGGCTCCGTGGCGGATCTGGACGCCGCATGGTGGGACCCGCTGTCTGATGGCACCTGGCCGGAAGCAGGCACGCGACCCCACAACACCGGTCTGCCGCGCGGGCGTTCGAGCCGACCAAGCCGCGCCGGGTTGTCGATCGGTCCCTACACGGCAGGCGAGTTGCCCGATGCCGATCTGGTCGTCCTCCTGCGCGGTACCGGGCCGGACACCCTGTTGATCCCAGCCGGGGCACGGTGTCGCGAACTGGTCGTGCAGGATGTCCAAGGGCTGCAACGGCTCACAGTAGAACGCGATCTCGATGCCCTGGAAGTCCGCGCCTGCGAGAACTTGACGCTGGTCGAGAGCGTGGGGACGGTCCACCGCGCGCGGTCCGAACAGTGCCCGGCCCTCGCCCACGTCGCCGGTTCGGGGGATACGCTAGCGCTTGTGCGTGGTACCGGCGCGGCGCACCTGGCGATTCCGGGCCAGTGGGCGCTGGTCCGCCTGACCGAGAGCGCTGTCGCGCGCATCCACGCCCCGCTCGTGCCCGAGATGGAAGTGCTGGCGTGTCCGCAGCTTGCAAGCGTGGAGATGCTGTTCGGAGCCGTGCTGCGCTGCGCGGGCGTTCCACTGCTCGGAACCATCGTCGGGCCAACGCGGCTCGAGGTCGATCCCAATGCCGCGTTCGACGCCCTGCGCGCGGCGGTCAGCAGCGATCCCAAGGTCCGCGATGCGCTGTTCGCCGGGGTGAAGGCGGCCAGGGGAACCAAGCACACGCTGCGATCCCTGCAAATCCTGGCCGAACTCGCGCGGGCCGGAGCGCCGCTGTCCGAGGTATGGCAAGTGCGCCAGGAACTGCACCAGCGCCACGTGCATCCCGGTGACCACGGCAAGTGGGCCTGGAAGTTCCCAGACGACCTGGGTGATCGCGGCTGGATGGCCGACGTGCGGCTGTGGCTGCCGTGCCGGGACCTGCTTGCCCCTCCTGATTTCGAGGCTATCCTGCGCAGTTCGCACGATCCCGCCCAACTCGCGGCGGTCGCGCGCACGCTGCAGGGCACCGACGATCCGATCC
>CAYHHL010000081.1:0-8522 GCA_964356325.1 uncultured Enterobacteriaceae bacterium
CTGCCGCTTCCGCCTTTTGCAGGGCAACGCCGAGCGAATCGAACATGGGACCTCTAGGCAGACAGTGAACGTAAGGTCAATTCACCCGGTCCAAGGGCCGCGCGAACCGAACTGCTGGGATCGACGTCAGTTCCGCGATGGCCGCGGGAGGCGCCGGTTCGTCCAGTTCGTAGATGTGGATCGCGTCGCCGCCCTTGTGGTGTCGGGACACGCGCATCGTCGCGACGTTGAGCTGATGGCTGGCCAGGGTACTGGTGATCGCCGCCACCGTGCCGGGCTGATCCTGCGCGACCACGACCAACGTATGGTATTCGCCGGTGATCTCGACGGGCAGCCCGTCCAGTTCGGTCAGCAGGATGCGGCCGCCGCCCAATGACGACCCGGTCACGGTCACGCGCAAGTCGCCGCGATCCAACGTCAACCGGGCGGTATTGGGGTGAACGGCGCCGCGCAACTTCACGGACTGGAACTCGATCGGCAACCGGGCTTGCGCGGCGAGGTCCAGGCTTTCGCGCAACCGTTCGTCGTCCGGCGCAAAGCCCAGCAGGCCGCCCGCCAGCGCCCGATCCGTGCCGTGGCCCGTGCCGGTCTTGGCAAAGGAGCCATGCAGTTCCACTAGTGCCCGATCCGGCGTGCCTCCAACCAGCGCGCGCGCCAGCAAGGCAATCCGGCAAGCGCCCGCGGTGTGCGACGAGGAAGGGCCGACCATGACCGGGCCGATGATGTCCAGGAGCGAGACCATGCGCCGATGATCGAGGCGCGTGCCATGGCTGTCAAACGGCGGCAACAGAGAGTGCAGCCCGCCACGTGCACGAATCTTTGCCACGATCGCCGTTTGCCACTACACCCTCAGCACCAGGAGCGGCAGCTCTTCGCAGGGGGAAGCGTGACCGCCGTCGACCAGGTGCCCGCTCGCAAGAATTTCCAAGGGTTTTCAGGCATTCGTCGCGCATTCGCCACACCGTCAGCACTGACGATGCTGCTGCTCGGCTTTGGCAGCGGCTTGCCGTTCCTGCTGGTCGGAGGAACGCTGTCGATCTGGCTGCGCGACGTCGGCATCGGCTTGAGCACGATCGGCTTGATCAGCTACGCGAGTTTCTTCTATGTCCTCAAGTTTCTATGGGCGCCGCTGGTAGATCTGTACCCGATGCCGGTTTTCGGCAGGCTCGGTCGGCGCCGGGGCTGGCTGCTCGCCTCGCAACTGCTCTTGCTGCTTGGACTTGCCGCGATGGGCCTGCAGGGGCCGACGGCTTCGATGAGCACTTTCCTCGTGCTCGTCGGCATCGCCTCGTTTGCCGGCGCGACCCAGGACATCGTGGTGGACGCCTACCGCATCGAGATCGCGCCGATGGAAGCGCAAGCAGCTTTGGCGGCGACCTACAACCTGGGCTATCGGGTCGCGATGATCCTGTCGGGCGCAGGCGTGCTCTACCTGTCGGAACTTTCCAACTGGCAGGTCGCCTACTTGACCATGGCCGCACTCGTCCTGCTGCCGATCCTGGCCACGGTTCTCAGCCGCGAACCCGATCAGACGCAAATCGCTCGGCACCTGAACTTCGGCACGGCGTTCGTCCAGCCTTTCCGTGAGTTCTTCACGCGCAACGGCGTTCTGCTGGCCTTGGCGCTGTTGGCCTTCGTGGGTCTGTTCAAGTTTCCCGACCAGATGATCGGCGTGATTGCAGGCCCTTTCTACCTCGACTCGGGCTACACCAAGGGCGACATCGCCAACGTCTCTAAACTCTATGGAATCTGGATCGGCATCGGCGGCGCGTTTCTCGGCGGCGTGGGCGTGGCGATGTTCAAGGTCCGGCGCATGCTCGTGGTCGCGGCCATCGCCGTCGCGGTCTCCAATCTGGCGTTCCTCTTGATGGCGCAACACCCTTCACAACTCTGGGCTTTCTTCGTCGCCATCAGCGCGGACAACCTGTCGCAAGGCTTCGCCGGCACGGTCCTGGTCGCCTTCATGTCGGGATTGACCCACCGTCATTTCACCGCGACCCAGTATGCGTTGCTGGTGTCATTGGCCAATCTTCCCGGCAAGTTCGTCGGCGGTCTTTCGGGCTTCATCGTCGAGGCCACCAGTTACCAGTCGTTCTTTCTGCTCAGCGCCGTGTCCGTCATCCCGACGCTGGCGCTGCTGGCATGGCTTTGGCCGCGGATCGACGCAGCGACCCATTCAGCGGATTCCCCAGCCTGATCAATGGTCAAGAAGCCAGGGCATGGGCATGCAGCACGATGCGCGCGCACGCTTCGGCGTCCGACCCCGCCTCGTGGTGGTTCAGGGTAATCTGCAGGTGGCGGCACACGGCGTCCAAGGTATTCTTGGGCAACTTCCAAGTCTTGCGCGCCAACTTCACCGTGCATTCGAACGGCTGCAGCGGCGGCGGCAACCCCGCGGCCTGGCAACACGCCAAAAGCACCCGGCGATCGAACGGTGCGTTGTGCGCGGCCAGGAACTCGGCGCCCTCTAGCAGCGGCAGCAATTCCGGCCACAGTTGCGCGAAAGTAGGCTGGTGCTGCACGTCGCGCCAACTGATGCCGTGCACCCACGTGAACTGGAAGTGCTGTCGCGGCGGGCGGATCAGTCGCGTGGCGCGTTGCACGATGCGGCCGTCCTCCACGCGCACGAGGCCAATGGCACAAGCGCTATCGGGACCGTTGTCCGCGGTTTCGAAATCGAGGGCGACAAACGTAGGCAGCATGGCGGGCATCCATGTGGTGGGCGGCGAGGCTCCCGCCGGACTATCATGGCGCACCGGCAGGGTCTAGCATGCATGCGACGCCCCGATCACCGTGCGCAAGGACTCCGCAATGGCCAACGGCAATGCTGATCGCCACATTTGGGAATTCGCCTGGGTGCGCGACCTCGTCCTGCTCGGGATGTTCCTGCTGGCCGCCTGGACGGCCATGGAAGCCGCCGAGGTCACGATCCCGCTCGCCATCGGTCTGGCTGTCGCCTACGCCACGCAACCGATGGTGCGCTGGCTCGATCGCAGGCTGCGCATTCCGCGTTGGGCGAGCGCACTGCTCATGATGTTCCTGCTGGTCGGGGGATTCGTCGCGGCGCTTCTGTACGTACTTCCGGACCTCTATGCCCAGGCCAGCCTGTTCATCCACAACTTTCCGAAATACTTCGATAAGCTAGCCTCTCCGTCGGGCATGCGTTGGCAAGACCTGCGCCTGTCGCTCGCCGAACCCGCAGCGACCAAGGGGGCCCCTGTGGCCAGCAGTGGCGTCGCAGGCCTTCAGAATGCTGGCGAAATGGTCGCGCAGTGGGCGGTGTTCGGCTTCGGAATCATTTCCTCTCTGGTCGGCACTACCGTCGGCGTCGTGATCTCGGTCCTGGTCTGGGGCATCTCGTTCGTGACATTCACCATGCGTTTCGAAGCCTTGACAGCGTGGTTCGAAGGCTTCATTCCACCCGAACGGCGCGAACGGATCCTGCGCATCGTCGAACGCATGGACAAGAGCGTCGCGGGCAACCTGCGCGGCCGCATGATCCAGTCCGCCGTGCTGGCGTTGGAATTGTGCATCGGCTGGAAAATCATCGGCGTACGCTACTGGCTGCTACTCGGCATCGTCGTGGGTTTGATGAACCTGGTGCCGTACATCTCGCTCATCGGCTCGCCACTGGTGGTTGCGCTCAACTGGGCCGACAAGGAATCCACTGGCGCGGACGTGACTTTCTGGGCCACGTTCGCGTTGCCGGTCCTGGTCCACATCGCCGGGCAGTTCATCGACGGCTGGGTGATCGAGCCGTTGGTGCAAAGCCGCGCCACCAACTTGAGCGGAATCACGGTGTTGGTGTCGGTGATGGTAGGTGGAACGCTGTTCGGGTTGTTCGGCATGGTCGCCGCGGTGCCACTCGCCGCCTGCCTGAAGATCTTGGGCGAGGAAGTCGCGGTCCCCTGGTTCAGAGACTGGTTGCGCGACGCTGCCGGGCACTGAGGCGCAAAGGAGGCTGGCCTGTGTCCGCGTGAATGCGCATGACGCATGCCTGGAAGCGGCCGTGCAGCGAGCGTGAGGGCGCGGTGCACGGCCGTTCCAGACACTTGAGTTCAGGTCGACTCGCGGGCCACGGCAAGCGCATTGCGGCGCCCCGGGCTCGGTGAGCCTAGGCCGTCGCTGCCTTGCCAAGGATCTTGTACACGCCGGTTCCACACACCGCGCACTTGCCCTTCAGCGCGCTTCGGCCGGTCTTCATGGTGACCGTCTCCGATTCCTTCATTTCACGCTTCGCCTTGCATTTCACACAGTAGCCTTCAGCCGTTGGCGTTGCCGTCATGGGAACCTCTCTATAGCTTGGGTCAGGGTTGGTGAACGGGGGAGTCGGTCGCATCCGCACGAAGCGGCGCCTCAGCTGCATCCTCAGCGGAAACGCGCACGAAACGCAACGGGCAAGCGAGAAATACTGTGTGGCCTGACTCAGACTGGCTCAAATTGGCTCAATTCGGGGTCTGCACGGCCGCGATTGCCGTCCGCCCGCCCAGCAACCGCCCTGAACCAACCAGCAGCAGCACGATCGTGATGAGCACGAAAGGCCCCAAGGCCAGCGCGTCGCTCCAGGGGCCCTGGTACATCGGGTTGTGCGCCTCGGCCCAAACCGTGAGCGCGCCGTCCACCTCGTCGAGCACGCCGGCCAGGAACGCGATGACGATGCCGGCGATAGCGCCACCGGCGATGTAGCCCGAAGCCATCAGGACGCCTGGAGATTTGTCGCTCTCCGCCACGAGCTGCGCCTCGGTCAGGTTGGCGCCGGCCAGTTGCTTGCGTTGCCGGCGGTCGACCAGCCAGCGCACCGCGCCGCCCACCAGGATCGGCGTGGACGAGGCGAGCGGCAGGTACACGCCCACCGCGAAGGCCAGCGACGGAATGCCCGAGAGTTCCAGAACCAAGGCGATCATCACGCCGAACAGCACCAGGCCCCAGGGCAGCTGGCGGTCGAGGATGCCCTTGATGATGTAGGACATGAGCGTCGCCTTGGGCGCGTCGAACTTGCGCACGCTCGAGCCGTCGGGGCGCTTGGTCTGCGTGCCGTTGATGCCCGGATCGACCAGGTAGGTCGGCTGGCCAGCCGCGTCCACCAGGTAACGACCGTGCAGCAGGGCCGGCTGGCCGTCCTGCGCCGGAGTGTCGTCGCGCTTCTGCCACACGCGATAAGTGCCAGTATCGGTGCGGGCTTGCGGGCCACGCAGCGCTTCGGTCGGGCCCAGTTCAGCAGCCGGCGCAACCAGGGCCGACTTGACCGGCGTGTACACGGTCGCGGAATCGTTCAGACGCAGCAGGATGGGCCCGAGCACGCAAGCCGAAGCCAGCGCGCCGACCAGGATCGCCACCTGCTGCAGCCGAGGCGTGGCGCCCACGAGGTAGCCGGTCTTCAAGTCCTGGGAAGTCGTGCCGCCATTGCTCGCGGCGATGCACACCACGGCGCCGACCGACAGCGCGGTCACGTAGTAGGTGCCGCCGGTCCAACCGACCACCAGGAAGACCAGGCAGGTCAGCAGCAGCGTCGCGACGGTCATGCCGGAGATCGGGTTGGAGGACGAGCCGATTTCTCCAGTCAGTCGCGAGGATACGGTCACGAACAGGAAGCCGAACACGACGATCATCAGCGCGCCCAGCAGATTCATGTGCAAAGGCGGCGCGGCGACGATGGCGACCACCAACAGTCCGATGCCGATCGCCACCGCGGACATCGGCAGATCCCGGTCGGTTCGCAGCAAGGTCGCGGTGTTCTTGGCGCCCCGGGTGATGTCCGTCAAGCCCTGGTGCAACCCGTGCCAGATGAGCGGCGCCGATCGCAGCAAGCTGATGATGCCGCCCGCCGCCACCGCGCCCGCGCCGATGTAGAGCACGTAGGCGCTGCGGATTTGCCCGGGATCCATCTGCGCGATGGGCATCGTGCCGGGCGCGAGCACGCCTGGGATCCCGGAACCGAAGAACTTGATGAGGGGAATCAGCACCAGATACGCCAGCACGCCGCCCGCGCACATGACCGCGGCGATCTTGGGGCCGATGATGTAGCCGACACCCAGCAGTTCCGGGGAGATCTCGCCGGAGACGGAGCCCGCCTCGAGCGGTTTGCCGAACACGAGGCTCGGCGTGTCCTTCCAGCCCTTGAGCGCGTTCATCGCGACCTTGTAGATCAGGCCGATGGAGAAGCCGACGAAAATGGTCTTGGCGTTGGATCCACCAGCCAATCCGGAGGCTTCAGCGGCGGCGTGCTCGGCCTGCGCGGCTTCGGAGGCGGCCTGACGCGACACGGGATCGGCGCCGGCTTTCAGGACTTCGGCGCATGCGGTGCCTTCGGGGTACTTGAGCACGCCGTGCTGTTGGACGATCAGCGCCCGACGCAGCGGAATCATCATCAGGATGCCCAGCAAGCCGCCCAGCGTCGCCACCAGCATCACCCGCGTGATCTCCAGGTCGAAGCCGAGGATCATGATCGCCGGCATCGTCACGCCGACCCCGAAGGCGATCGACTCGCCCGCTGAACCCGCCGTTTGCACGATGTTGTGCTCGAGGATATTGGCGTCGCGCGTGCCCAACAGCTTGGAAGCGAGGCGAAACAGGGTGATGGAGATGACTGCCACCGGAATCGACGCGCTGACCGTCAGTCCCACCTTGAGCACGAGGTACAGCGACGACGCGCCGAAGATCATGCCCAGCACGGTGCCCAGCACGACCGCGCGCCAGGTCAGCTCAGGCAGGTGCGCAGAGGCCGGGATGTACGAATCGTGCGGAGGCGTTTCGTTCGATTGCATCGGCATTTCCTTGGCATGAGGTCAGGTAGTTTCTACACGCGGCAGGATGGTGACGCGCAGGCTGGCCACGCCCTCGATCGCACAGTCCACGACCGCGCCGGGCTGCAACGGGCCGACGCCTTCTGGCGTGCCGGTGAAGATCAAGTCGCCCGGCAGCAAGGCGACGCTGCGGGACAGCGCGCTGACGGTTTCGGCCACACTCCACAGCATGTCGCGCAAGTCGCCACACTGCTTGAGTTCACCGTCGATGGACAGTTCGATCCGCCCCGAGTCGACGTGGCCGATGCGCTCAGCCGGCTGCAGCGGCGAGCACGGCGCCGAGAAGTCGAAACCTTTCGCGAGGTCCCAGGGCCTTCCCGCCTTCTTGGCCTCGTGCTGCAAATCCCGCCGGGTCAAGTCCACGCCTACCGCGTAGCCGAACACGTGCCCGAGCGCATGCTGCACCGCAATGTCGCGCCCGCCTTGGTGAATCGCCACCACGAGTTCGACTTCGTGCTGCAGGTCGCGCGTCTGGGGCGGGTAGGGTACCCGACCGTCGATCACCAGCGCAGTCGCGGGCTTGGCGAAAAAGAACGGCGGTTCACGATCCGGATCCGCGCCCATCTCCCGCGCATGCGCCGCGTAGTTGCGCCCGACGCACCAGATGCGCGCCACCGGCCACAGCTCGTCCCGGCCCGCGATGGCAAGTGCGGGCACCGGCTGCGGATCGAACAGCCAACGTGGCAAGCCAGGCTCGGGTTGGCCAAGCCACTTCATGGCGTCGGATCCGTGCTCGTGCAGGCGCCGACGTGCAAGGCCAGGCCGTTGAACCAGCAGAACGAAGTCTCGGCGCCGGCGTTGGTTGCCGTCCACGTGCCGTCCTGCGCGCCGTCGACCATCATGCCACTCAGCACCACGGTCGAGCCGTCCTTGGCGTACTGGGTGTACAGGCCGTCCTTGCGTTCGTTGACCAGGGAGTAGGTCAGCCCCTTTTTCAACCCGGCGATGTCCCAGTACTCTGAGACGTCTCCCGTACCCATCGAGAGCTGGGCGACGCGCGACTTGTTGCCCGAGTCATACCACGAAGTCCACGTGCCATTTCGCTTGCCAGACACGTACTTGCCGCTGACCCACTGGTTGCCGGACGCGTTCACCAAGGTCATCGTGCCGTTGCCGTTGCTGAACACGCTGGTGCCGGCCACGCTGCCGTCGTCGTGCCACCACGTGAAGGTGCCGTTCTGCACGCCAGCGTCGTTGTAGGTGCCTTCGAACGACTTCTGGCCATTCTCGAACCAAGCCGTGGTCTTGCCCACCGGCAGACCGTTCTTGAAGGTGGTGAGTTCGGCCTGGGCACCACTTTCGTACCATTCCTCGTAGGGGCCCTCGATCTTGCCGGCGATGGCGCTGCCCTCATAGTTCTTCTGGCCATTTTCGAACCAGGCGACGAACGGGCCGCTCAGCTTGTGGTTGTCGTCAAAGAACTCCTCGGCCTCGGTCTTGCCGCTGTCGAAGCGGAAGGTCCAGGTGCCGACGCGGCCGTTGTCCTGCAGGCAGCCCTCCAGCACGACGATTCCGGCCTTGGTGCGCGAGTACGGGCCCTGCAGCACGGCAACGCCTGACTGCAAGCTGTAGGAATACTCGATGCCGTTGTCCGAGACCGACTCATCGCCCGGCACGCACTCGCCGACCACCGGCACATCCTTGGTATCCTTGGTGTCTTTGGTATCCTTGGTGTCTTTGGCATCCTTGACGTCCTGCGCGTCGGGTGCTTGGACCCCG
>CAYHHL010000081.1:8622-23001 GCA_964356325.1 uncultured Enterobacteriaceae bacterium
ATCCTTGGTGTCTTTGGCATCCTTGACGTCCTGCGCGTCGGGTGCTTGGACCCCGGTGTCCTCGAGCACCAGACTGATGTCCTGTTGTTCGGTGGCATCGGTGCCGCCGCCGCCCGAGTCCTTGGCCGAGCCGTCCTGGCCCGCCGGGACATCGGTGGCCGTGAAGACGTCGGCGCCGGAGCCGGCGTCCGCGGCCGTGCCAGCATCAGAGCCGCCGAAGATCACACAAGTCGCGGTTTTTGCGCCGCCTTGCAGGCCCTCGACGCACGCCTGGCCCTGCGCGCAGGCGTCGATGACCTTCCACAGGCTGGTGCCGGGGTCACAAGTCACGCGCGACCAGATTCCGCCGTCTATCCGACAACCCTGCGATTGCGCACTGGGATTGCATGCGGTTCCGACGATGCCGCCCGACGCCGTGGGACCGCCGATGCCGCCGCCGCCGCCGACACCGCTCTGTCCGCAACCCTGGAGAACGACAGCACACCCGGCGATCCAGACCGCCGCGCGCAATCCTGCTTTCCCGCTGCTCATCACGCCTCCAGGACTGCCTCGTCCGTCATGCGGCAGGCTGCCGGGCGAGCGTAGTCGTGGCATGGACGCGAATCAATGGCACGCGAATCATTGCCCAGGTGCGACTTCGGGGCGCGGGAAGATCTCGACGATCCGCCAGGGTGCGCAATCGAAGTGGAAATGATTCTTGTGGCCAGGATAAGCGGGTCCGAGCATCACGCGAAAGATGTCCTGGCGCGCGACCAGGCGTTCCGCCAGCAAGTGCAGGAAATGCGCGTGGATCGCCGGCACCCCTGTCGTGCCGGTCCAATGGGGATCGAGGCGCACCTGGAAACCGCGGCGCAACTTGGGCGGCAGGCTCGAATCGCGAGCGAGCTTGCGCGGCAACGGTGCGAAGTCGAACCCGGCGACGTCGATGGCGTTACCCAGGCCATGTTCGGACAAATAGTCGGGCCAGGTGCGAATGCGCCGGCAGTTCAACGTGCCCAGATGGCGGATGCGGCTCGGCGCGCGGCCGTAGACTTCCACGGCGACGTCGCGGGCGACTTCCTCGAAACGGCGCAGATGCTCACGAAAACCGACGTATACCCGCACAGGCGTGTGGTAACGCAAGACATCGCCGCGGTAGGTGACGAGGTCGACTTTCGGGCAGTGGATCGGTCCCTCGGGCGCGACCGTGCGCGGCAGGTCGTCCAGCGCAAACCCCTCCAAGGCAAGGGCGCAACGCGTGGTGGCACAAACGGTGAACAGGGCGAGGCAGAGGATTCGCCACATCAGCACGCTCCGGCAAGGGGACCTGGTGGCCCGAAGACTGGGACGCGCGAGTCTGCCCGACGATCCATGCCGGAAGCGAGAAACAATCGATCCGCTACGAAACCCCGCTCGCCGTCATGGCCTCGTCGTGCAGCGCGGCAGAGACCACGCGGGCGCGACGCGGGCGGGACGGCGCACGACGCGATTTCCAACTGCCGGCGGCAATCGGCACCATCGACGCCAGGCGGCGCTGTGGGGACAGCAGGTAGGCGAACGCCTCGCGACCGTCCTCGAGCTGGATCGGCGTGCGGCGGTAGAACTCAGGGTGGCCCTCCAGCGCGTCCAGCGCACCCAGCAAGGAATCGTCGACCGCATAGACCTCGCCCTCGACCGGCGTGGCGCCTCCGCTCACCAACGCGGGAAAGGGTCCCAGATCCAGGAGTTCGAAGGCGGGCAGGGTGCGAGCGGGTCCCACGCGGACGGCGCCGGACAGCGCGGCATGCCAGGCTTCCCCTGGCAGCATCGTTCCGTACACGAACACGAGGAGCGGGCCCGTTGAGAGGTGCTGAGCCTGCATCATGAGACCCCGTCCGCGCCGGGGGCGATGCCGGGGCGCAAGTAGACCCAGGCCTTGCAGCGCCTGCCGTCCGCCGCGCGCACCGACCGTCGGGTCCTCAGCCAGGCGGCGTCGTCCAGACCATCCAGCGCAGAAACGGGCAGTTCGTACAGCGTGCCGGGCACCACGGCGTTGCGATCGGGCACGAGCCGGGTCGCAGGGGCCAACCGATAGCCGCGCAAGGTCGCATTCACGCCGGGCAGCGGTGACGTCGACGGGCCGAGATCCAAGACGGATCCGTACGCAAAATACAGGGCATGCTTCATCGCCGCCTCCGTACGAGAGCGTCGGAATTCGCCCGCCACGTGGCCCGAATGGACCCGCATGGCATGACAGCCCAACGCGTTTTAGGTTCGACACCGGTCAAGGTGCCAGGAATGGATGTTTGCCACCTTGGTACTTCCCAGCCTGGCTGTCAAGGGCAAAAAAACTCGGCCAACGGGTCGCCGGTCGCCCCGACTTGTTCGCCGCGCACCTGGCCTGCTACCGTGCCGCCGCCGCATCGACCCCGCGTTCTGGCGTCGGCGATTGCGCGCCCGGAGTCCTGATGCCGCCTGTCGCCACGCTGTCCGCGCAAACCATTCCCGTCGTCAGCTTGCGGGACTTCCAGCACGGCTCGCCGGCCGCCCGTGACGCGTTCGTCGGCACGCTCGGGGACGCCTTGCAAGGTATCGGCTTCTTCGCTCTTGCCGATCATGGGGTCGACGCCGGCCTCATCCAGCGCGCCTACGATATTTCCCAGCGCCTGTTCGATCTGCCCCTGACTACCCGCCAGGGCTACGAGGATCCGCGGGTCAACGGCCAGCGCGGCTACATCAGCTTCGGCCGCGAGCACGCCAAGGACTCGGAGGCCCCGGACATGAAGGAGTTCTGGCACGTCGGTCGCGAACCGGACGCTGATCCGCGCTCGCTGCTGGTGCCGTTTCAAAACTTGTGGCCGAGTGAGCTTCCCGAGTTCAAGCCCTTGATGCTTCAGCTATTTGCCCAACTGGACGCCTGCGCCGACACGCTGCTGCACGCCGCCTCACTGTACCTGGGCGAGAATCCGTGCCTGCTGCCGGACATGGCCCGCTACGGCGACACGATCCTGCGCATCATCCACTACCCGCCGGTCCCGCAAGATCGCCATCCGCAAGCCGTTCGGGCGGCGGCGCACGAGGACATCAACCTGCTCACGCTGTTGTGCGAGGCGACGGCGGGCGGTCTGGAACTGTTGCAGCGCGACGGTTCCTGGCGGCCGATCCACGCGCTGCAGGGGCAGATCGTGGTCGATTCCGGCGACATGCTGCAGCAGTTGAGCAACGGACTGTTCAAGAGCACGACCCACCGCGTGACCAACCCGAACGACAGCCGCGAGCGCAGGTTCTCCATGCCGTTGTTCGTGCATCCCCGCGCGGAGGTGGACCTTTCGCCGTTGCCGCGCTGCGTGCAGCGCACAGGCGGCATCGAGCGTTTCCCACACCTGACCGCGGGCGAATACCTGGCCCAGCGGTTGCGCGAGATCGGTCTGACCCAGGGCGAGTAAGCGCCTTCACGCCCAGCCGAAACGCTCGATGCCCAGCCACAGCATCGGGTAGTTGCCCTCGCCCAGCCACGCCAGCATCGGCAGCGCCTTTTCGCGCTCGCGGGTCCGCGCGCCCGTCGGTTGCCAGGCCTCTTGCCGGAACGGATCGAAGCCCGTGTCCCGATCTGCGTCCCACCAGATCACTTGGCGCAGGCCCAGTTCCGCCGCATGCGCGGTCGCCGCGTCGGCCAGGATTCGCGCATCCGCCGGCGAGCGCGGCCGCCAGACCAGCACGTGCACGTCGGGCTCGGCCGCGTCGGCTGTCCACAGCACGAAGCCGCCGTCCGGTCCCACCGCGCCCACCACTTGCGCCGGCTGCTGGCCGCGCGCCCAGGCCCGGTACTGGGTGCGCAACTGGAACCACGCGATCCGATCCGCCGTCGCCACTTCGGCCACCGCCGGCATCGCGCCGCTCAGCAGCCAGCCCTGCACGTGCTCCGCCTCGTCGTTGAGCACGTCTGCCACGTCGCCGAGTCCAAGTTCCCGCGCGGCCGTCGGCCACACCTCGCCCGCAACCTGGCGAATCGATTCCCGCGCTGGATGCAGCATGTAGCCCACTCGCCGGTACAACTGCGGCCCGACGTCGGAATACAGAGTCGCCGCCCGCACGCCCTCGAAGCGTAACCGCGCGTCGACCTTGGCCATCAGCCGCGCGGCGTGGCCTTGCCCGCGCAGGCCCGGTTCGACCAGCACCGAGGCGATCGTCTCCATGCGCACCGGCTGCACCGTACCGTCCAGGCGCAGCGCGAGCATGTGGCCCAGGTAGGTCTCGCAACTCGCCAGCACCTCGCCGTGACCATCGCGCAGCAACCACATGCGGTGGGCGGATTTACAGAAGTCCGCGTCGAGCAAGGCTTCCTCGCGGCGCAAGTACAGCGGCAGTTCGAAGCCGTCGCCCCAAACCTGGTGATGGACCCGCCAGCGTTGGATGCACTGCGTCCGGTCGGCCTGCACGAGTTCGCGTTCGTCGTGGATGTCCGTCATGCCTTTAGCGTGGCGCGAGGCATGGGCGATTGCAAGCCGCGGGCGCATGGGTATCCTGCCGCCATGCACCAAATCATCCGCCGCCTCGGTCTAGACGTCGTGCAGCAGTGGCGCGCTACCGGTCGCGATCCGCAGGCCTTCTCGCCCGTGGCCGAACGTGCGCTGCTCGCCGTCATCGCCAAGCTCGTGGCCTCGCCGTCGGATTGGGTGCGCACCATCGCGGCCTGGCCGGACCTGCCCAAGCAGCGGCTCAGTTCCAAGTTCGGCGAGCCGCCCGTGACGCTGTTCGCCCGCGCCGGCGTGCGCGTCGAGGTCTACTTCTGGCTGCATCCGGTCACCGCGGTGCACGACCACGGCTTTTCCGGGGCATTCGGGGTGTTGCACGGCGTGACCCTGCATTCGACCTCGACGTTCGAGAGTCCCGACGCTCCGACCGCGGCCGTGCGGGTCGGCCAGTTGCGCGAGCACGTGACCGAACTGCTGTTCACCGGCGAGGTTCGGCGCATCGCCGGCGTCCAGCGGCTCATCCACCGGGTGGCGCACCTGTCGCGGCCGTCGGTCTCGGTGTGCGTGCGGACCGCCAACGACGTCGACGCGCCCCAGCAACGCACCTACTTCGCGCCCAATCTCGCGGTGGTCGGCGAGCAACTCCTGGTGCCCGCGCAGCGGCGGCAGGTCGAGATGCTGGCTTTGCTGGCCCACACCCAGCAGGCCGACATCGCGGCGGTCGCGGTGCACTTGCTGGATTCGGCGGACGACCTGCTGGCGTTCTGGCTCCTGAAGAACCTCGCCCAATTGGGCGACATGGCGCTGGTCCTGCAGGTGACGATGCTGTGCCGGCCGCGGCCCTGGCTCGACGCGCTGCTGCCCGCGCTGTTCCAGTCGCACCACGACGCCGCGCAACACCAGGTGCACTGCGACGTCGCGGCGGCGGATCTCGGCGAGACTGCGCGCATCGATCGGCTGCTCGAGGTACTAGCGCCGGGGCCGCAAGCCGAGAGACTCAAGGCTGAATACCGAAGGCGTGCGTAGATCGGCCGCCACGTTGCGATGACCCTGCCGCGCCGCCATACTCCGCGCCCCATGCCAGCCTCCCGTTTGCAGCCACTCCGTTCCTTCGTCCGGTCCCAGCCGCTCGGTACGGCCTTGGTGCTCGCCGTCGCCTTTGCCGCGATCGCCTGGCCCTTGTGGACCGCGCGCATCCTGCCGTTTGTGGACTACCCCGAGCACCTTTCGACCATCGCCACGCTGCATGGCCAGCACGACCCGCGCTGGGCGAACTTCTTCACGATCGAACTGGCCCGTACCCAGTACCTCGGTTTCTACTTGCTGAGCCATTGGGCGGCGTTCCTGTTCGGCGTCGAGGACGGCACGCGTCTGGTGACCATCCTGGGCCTCGCGTCCTTGCCCCTGGCAGTGGCAGCGTTCCTGCGCGCGCACGGCCGGCCGGCGCTGCTCGGGGCGTTGGCGGTGCCGGTGGCCTTGAATGCCTTCGCGTTCTGGGGCTTCCTGAACTACTGCAGCGCGATGCCCCTGGCGCTCCTGGCCCTGGCCGCCCAGACCCGGTTGCTGCACCGGCCCTCGTGGAAGCCCTTGGTCGCGTACGCTTTGCTGACGGTGGCGACCTTCTACATGCACGCCCAGGTCTACGCGTGGCTGGCCTTGGCCTCGCTGGTCCAGACGTTGGCCTTGGCGCCGACCCTGGGCTGGCGGCGCGTGTGGGCCGGCACCTGGCGCAGCGCGGCGGCGGCGATTCCCTCGGTGGTGGCAGTGCTGGTCTGGCTGCAGCGCTCGGCGGTGCTGGATCGCGGCATGGACGCCGGTCGGGCAGGCGTGGCCACAGCAGTTGCGCAGGGCAAGGTGGAGTTCCAGCCGGTGGCGGACGCGCTGCACGAGTGGCAGGCCCACGCATTCGATGTGTACCGTGGCCATGGTGATGATCATTTGGCGGTGCTGTTCTTTTTCCTGGCCTTGGTGATCGTCGCTCTGCGGGGCCTGCCTTCCTGGGCCCGTCCGGGAACCGGAACCGTGGCCGGAGCCGGGGCCGGGGCCGGAACCGTTGCGGGAGCCGGACTCATGCCCGAACCCGAACCCGAGCCCGTTCCCGCCCCCGTCTCCCTCGCCCCCGAAGCGATCCTCATCCTCAGCCTCGCCCTGTACCTCTTCGCCCCGCACAGCTACAAACTCATCGCCCCGATCAACCACCGTTTCCTACCTTTGGCCCTGGCCCTGCTCCCCGCCCTCGGTCCCTTCCGCCTGCCGCGCGGCCTCCCCGCCGTCGCTCTTGGCCTGGGCCTGCTCGGCCTCTCCTGGAAAACCGCGCAGGTCCACCACGAGGAATTGGCCCACCTTTCCGAGGAGTTCGGCGAGATCGATCAAGCCCTGGCCCACACGCCACCCGGCAAGCGCCTGCTCGGCCTGGTGTACGACCGCGACAGCGCGTTCACCAACATGCCCACGTGGTTGCACGCCCACCAGTACTACCAGGCGCGCGTCGGCGGCAGTGCCTCGTTCGGCTTTGCCGAGTTCACCATCTCGCCGGTGCGCTACAAGCCGGGCACCGAGCCGCCCGCGTTCGCGCCGCGCTTCGAGTGGACGCCCGAGCGCTTCGATTACACCAAGTACAAAGACTACTTCGACTTGTACCTGGTCCGCCGCGCGCCGACCGACCAACCCTCGGGCATGGAGCCGGCCCGCCGCGTGCTCGAGACCCGCGAGGTGGACCTGACGCAGCGCGTGGACCTGGGCTTCTACCGGGGGCCGCTGGCCGAGGCGCCGCGGTTGCTGTTCGATGGGCCGCGGTGGACGGTTTGGGGGCGGGCGAAGTGAACCCCTACTCCCCCACCGCCAACTCATACTCGAAGAACGGATCCAAGATCAGCTTCCCAGCCTTGGTATACGCCACCAGGTGCACGTGCCGCCCAGGCCCCGGCCACACGAAGGGCTTTTCCATCAGGTAGGAGTGGCCATCGTTCGACGTGTACCAGTACGGTCCGGGTGGCAAGTCGCCCGCGTCATGGCGCGCCCCGAAGCCGATGGCCAGTTCAGGGTCGCCGTCTTTCACGAACGTCCACGAGAACTGGATGGCGTTGCACACCGTCGCGCCCAGGCCCGGCGAGCGTAGCAGGAGCGCGTACTGTGGGTCGACGAAGCCGCCCTTGAAAGCTGAGGAATCGCCCGGAGCGAGCGCGTCGACCGCACACGAGCTGTGCGCCACATCCTGGCCACCGCTCGCATCGCCATCAGCGGTACCCGCCGCGCCCTCCAGGTCGGCGCACGCCGCGACCGAGACGCACGCCAAAGCCAAGACGGCGCGGATCCATAGATACTTGCACACGGTTCACCTCCCCAAACGTCTACTCCACGAACGCATCCACGCACAACTGCCGCCAGTCCGCGGCCTGCAGCGGCACCTCGATCGCCAGCTTGGGCCCGTGCTGCGCCAGCACCAGTTCGTGCACCTTGGCCACGTCCGGCACCGCGATCTCCTGCACCAGGCGTTCACCATCCAGCACGCGCACTTTCAGCCCGGTCAGCCGCGAGCCCGGCGACAGGCCGTAGCGCACCACCAACCGGCCGGCGGGAATGGCGTCGAAGGTGATGCGCTTGCTCGCGGTCGGGTTCGGGTGCAGCCAGATCCAGCCCCGGCTGCCGTCCTCGAACTTGCACTGGTCACCCAGCGCCAGACCCCAGCGCTGCCAGGCCTCTGGTTCGTAGGTGGCGCATTCCCACTTCTGTTGCGCGGGGTTGAAGTAGTCGCACGGCACGCGTTGCGTACCCGGATTGCGCTCGACCTGCGCGTGGGTGATGGCCTGGCTCGCGTGCCACTCGTGCGAATCGTGCCGACGCGCCAGGGCCACCAGCGCCGCCAGGCCGACCAGCGAGCCGACCAGCGCCCAGGTGTAGCGCTTCGGCAGCACCTGCAGCAGCTCGGCCAAACGTTGCAGCGCCAGACCCGCGCGATCGACCGCCAACGCCAGCGGCACCGCCAGCAGCGTGGCCCACGGCAGGAAGAAGCGCGCGTAGGTGTACTCGAACGGCACGTAAAGCCAGAAGAAACCCGCCATCGAAGCGACCAGCGTCACCGCCAGCAGGGGACTGGCGCGCACCAGGAAGGGCAGGCCTAGGATGCCGAGAAAGGCCAGCCAGCAGTTCTCCCACAAGCCTTCGAACGGCGCGAAGAACACCTGGTTCAGGCCTTGCTGCCAGGGCCGGCGGAACTTGTCGGCGAGGTCGAACAGCCCCTGCTGGCCGCCGTGGCGCACCAGGATGCGGTTGTAGGGCGTGACCAGCGGATTGCCGAACATGTAGAGGTTCAGCAGCAGGAACGCCAGGATGGGCGGCGCGGCACCCAAGGTCAGGTCGCGGATCGCCCGCCAGTCGCGCTTCCACAGCAGCCAGCCGCCCAGGGGCAGCACGAGAATCGCGCTGGTCGGCTTGGAGAAGATCGCCAGGCCGAACAGCAAGCCCGACAGGCGCCAGCGCGCGGCCAGGAAGCGGTCGATGCCGGCCAAGGCGAGCACGGTGTAGAGGATGTCGTTGGAATAGCTATAGGCGACGCGGGTGTAGAGCGGCGACATGGCCAGGACGGTGACGACCAGCGCGGCGGCTTCGGGGCGACACCAGCGTGTGGCGATACGGAAGGCCAGCCACAGGGCGGCGACATGCATCAGGATGTTCAGCGCGAGCAAGCCGTTGTAGCCGAACACCGCGAAGAACGGCGTGCCCAGGATCGGCAGCAGCAGCGGATGCTTGGGGTAGTACGCGCCGTTGCGACCCAGGGCGATGTTGGACCAGCCGGCGTCCATGTCGTCGTTCCAACCGAGGCGTTGGTCGTACCAGGACATCGGCTGGTGCTGGTGCTGGTCGAGATGGCCTTCGAGTAGCGAGCGGTGCACGGTGGCGTAGAACGAGCTGTCGCCATGCAGGAAGGTGTAGGGCTCGTACGCGGTGAAGGTCGACACGCCGAAGACGCCCAGGAGCGCGAACCAGACCAGGAAGTGCCAGCGGAGCGGGGAGGTGTTCATGGGCTGGAGATTCGGACATGGGCGGGGCGGAAATGCAATTGGGGTCCGCGTTGGAGGCGTAGTAGCGTGTGGCGCCGGATAGTAGCGTGTAGGGGCGGGCTTCCAGCCCGCCCTCCGGAAGACTTCCCGATCGCGACAAAACCTTTCGATATGACGCAGGATAGGAGGGCGGGCTGGAAGCCCACCCCTACATCGAGTCGCGGAACTTGACGTTTCGACACCTACCGCGGTAGCACCGCCCCATGTTGCTGCCACGTCACACCGTCATCCTGCTGTTCGCCACGCTACTCACCGCCGCATGCGGTGGTACCTATCGCCAGGTTTCGAATGACGATCCCGGCGATCCCGGCTTGCCAAGGCTCGTGGTCAGCCAGCGCGACACGGTCTTGCGCAGCGGCCATCCGCAGCGGGTGCGCCTGGGCAAGCCGCGGTCCGGGCTGCCCCTGGAAATCGTGCGGAGTTCCATCGATGGCCAGGAAGTGCTCGTGCGGGTCCACGGTGGTATCGAGCTGACCGGCGTAGTCAAGCGCGATGAGCTGGCCGTGCTCGTCTGTCAGCCCGGGCTGCTCGGCACACGGGGGTATGTGGGTAAAGGCAATGCGGTTTCGCTGCGATCGCGGGTGCAGGACGGCCAGGTCCAGGTCTCGGCGCAGGTGGTGATAGCCGAACGCGAGCATGTGCCTGGCAAGGCCTATCATCTTCAGTTCCAGCAACGTTCGCTGGCTGGCAGCGTCAGTGTCGACCGCCTGTGTACGCAGGTGCCGGGACCTCGCCACGCCGGCACCGACGCCGATCCGCATTTGGCGCGAGCGGACGGTGAGATCGACGACGAGGACTTCCCGCCGGGCACAGCGATCATCGACATGCCCAAGGACGTGACGCTGACCCTGCTGGATCGGCCCGGAGGTGCGGAGATCCACACGCGTCCAGCCGGCCGTTGGGGCTACGAACTGGCGCGGCTGCAGCACCAGGGCGAGTGGGATCTCGTGGCGCTGGGCGGCGGACCGTACCTGGTCGGCTGGACGCGCGCGCGCCCGGTGCGGAGCAAGGAATTGACCGGTGGCCTGGGCATGATCGGCGGCATCCTGGGCGGCAGCGCGCAAAACGGGCCGTTCGCGCTGCACATCGGCGCCCTGGCCAAACTGCCGCTGCACTCGCTGCCAGAAGGCACGGTGATTCAACAGTTCGGCGAGCCGATCGCGCGCTTGACCAAGCCGGGCTTCGGGCGGGTGGGCGTGCTGCGCGACGGTTGGGTGTATGTGGTCGCGGCGGTGGACAATGACGTCGTTGTCGAGGGTTGGATCAACCCGGCAGCGCTCGGCCCCAAGCTGCCGTAGCTACAAGCTCAGCGACGCGCCGTGACGCATGGTATGCACAGCGAAACTTCGGCAGTGCAGATGCGCCCGCAGCATCACACCCGCGTCGTTCACCGCTTCCGAACCGTGGATCGCCCGCAAGTGCTGCTGACCTGCGCCAATCGTCGCCACCAACGGCATCGCCAAGGCCCAGGCCTCCAGCGTGCCATCCAGAACCACCGTCGCCACCTGCGGATCCGCCAGCGCGTCGGCCAGCGCCTCACCCGAGCGCACCGGCACCAGCGCCAGGCGATCGCCCGCTTCCAGCACTTGCACCACGGCCTGCCAGGTCCGCTCCGCCGCCGCTGAACAGGCCAGGATCCGCACCGGGTTGCCGCACGCCAGCGCCGCGGTCACGTGCCCCAGCGTCGACGGGCAGGGCGCGCGCCGACCGGCCAGCACCAGCACAGGGCCACGCGGCAAGTTCCAGCGGTTGAAGCTGTCCTGCCCTGGAATCAGGCGGTTGCGATCGGTGCCGGCGTGCAGCCCCGGCAGATCGCGCAACGCTGCCAGCGCCACCTCGCGCGCCGCCGCCAGGGCCTGCACCGACAGCAGGTCCGTGCGCCCGATCAGCCGATCCGTCACCGCCACAGCAAGTTGCAGTCCTGCCTGAGAGTCAGGCAGCGGCCAGGGCAGCGGATGCAGCGCCGTTTCGCCCGACTCCAGGTCTGCCAGGTCGGCCAGCACCGCGTCGGTTTCCGGGTCCAGCGGTTCGGGCGTCCTGGCCGGAGGATGCCGATAGAACGCAGGCAGGTAGTCGCGCCCACCGGCCTTGGGCCCCGTGCCCGACATGCGGAAACCGCCGAACGGTTCGACCGCCACGCGCGCACCGGTGATCGGCCGGTTCACGTACAGGTTGCCGCACTGCAGTCCCTCGGTCAGCGCGTCGATGTCGTCCTGCGATTGCGCATAGATTCCACCGGTCAGCGCGTATTCCGTGGCGTTGAACAGGCGCGCCGCTTCGTGCAGATCTGCCACCGGCAGCACATGCACCACGGGGCCGAACAACTCGCGCTGGGCCTGACTCTGCGGCGACAGCGCCGCTTCGACGGGCAGCAGGAACGCGCTCGGTCCCACGTAGTAGCCCTCATTCGTGGGCGATTCCTGGCTGCGATCCACCAACACGCGCCCGCCCGTCGCCCGCGCTTCCTGACCGCACTCCCGAGCCGCGTCGCGTAAACGCTGCTGATCCTCGTGGGAGATCACCGGGTTGACGCGCGTGCCCGGCGCCGTCGCCGGCCCGACCTGCAGATCGCGCACCGCGCCAGCGAAGCGATCGACGAACTGCGGCAGGATCCGCACATCCACCAGGATCCGCGACGCAGCCGAGCATTTCTGCCCGGCGTGACCGTAGGCCGCTTGCAGACAACCGCTCACCGCCTCGTCCAAGTCCGCGTTCGCCGTGACGATGACCGCGTTCTTGCCGCCCATCTCGGTCACGGCGCGCCGCCCGCTGCCAGCCAGCGTCCGATACAACAGCGTGCCCACCGGCCGCGATCCGGTGAACACCACGCCGTCGACTTGTGGATGCTGCGTCAGGGGTTGGCCGACCTCCAGACCGTCGCCGGGCAAGTGTTGGAACACGTCTTCCGGCACGCCGACTTCGTGCAGCAAGCGCGCCAGCAGTTCAGCGATGAGTGGCGTCTGCTCGGCCGATTTCAACAGCACCGAGTTGCCGGCCACCAGCGCGGCGCATGCCATACCGCACGGAATCGCCAGCGGAAAGTTCCACGGTGCCACGACCGCCATGACGCCGAGCGGCTCGACCGGCGTCGTGGTCTCGACCCGGATCGCCTCGCGGGCATAGAACTGCAGGAAGTCGATCGCCTCGTCGACGTCGCCCAACGCCTCGCCGCGCGCCTTGCCGGCCTCCAACGCGACCACCGTAGCGAAGTCATGGCGTTGTACGCGCATCCGCTCGGCTGCCCGCATCAGGCACGCCGCCCGCTGCGCCACCGGCACCCGACTCCATGCCGGTTGGCTCGCCCGCGCGCGCTGCACCGCCGGATCGACGTCGGCGCTCGTGCGCATCGCGATCCGGCCGATGACATCCTGTGAATTCGAGGGATTGAGGCACGGCTCGCCATCATCCTGGAACGCGCCGAGCAGCCTGCGGGCGAGTAGCGCCGCCTCGAACGCCGCGCGGTGCTCGGGGAGGTACAGCCGCACTGGCGCTACGTTGCGAAAAGGCGGCAGATCCATGTCGGAATCAGCCTGCATCAGGTCGTCGCGCACCAGTTGGCGCTCGTCCTGCAACCGGTGCAGTTCCCGACCGGGCGGCAGCATCGCCTCGCCGGTGTCGTTGCCCGCGCGCGCCATCGTCAGCACGCCAACCTGTGAACTGTTCTCGAGGATCCGCCGCACGAGATAGGCCATGCCGACCAGCAGCGACCCCACCGGGATGTAGTTGCGCACCGCCCAGCCCTGCTGCGCCATCGCGGTCGAGAGCGCCTCGTAGGTCATGTGCAGCGCCTGGTGCTCGACGGGCGGCGAGCCGGAGTACAGCAAGTCTCTGGCTTCGTGGGCAAAGCAGTGATCGCGCAGGTTGTGGCTGCCGATGCACAGTTGCGCGTGGGGACCGGCGGCGAGGATCCGCAACGCCAGCATCTGGAACATCGCGTCGGTCTCGGCCTTGTTCAGGAATTGCGGCGCCACGAAGTCATGCGCGCTGGCCTCGGTCGTCTCCGCGTCCCAATAGGCGCCCTTGACCAGACGCAACGGCATTCGCACCGCGCGCGCTTGCACCAGGGCCAGCACCGCCTCCAGATGCTCCGCCGAATCACGCAGATACGCCTGCACCACGACGCCCACGCCGGTCCAGGTGCGCAGGTCCGCATCCTGCAGCGCCCGCCGCAACAGCTCCAGATTCAGATCGCGGACATGGTAGTGCTCGGCGTCCAGGTTGATGAACACGTGCAACTTCTTGGCTTCACGCAAGATATGCAGCAGGCGCGGCCCGACTCGACGCCACACGCCGTCCGGATCGTCGGGATCGAAATCCGAGCAAAGCGCCGAAACCTTGACCGAAACGTGCGCCCTCTCGATGCCGGCAGCGTTGGTCTCGCCACCCGGATAGCGTTCGTGCAACCCGCGGACCAGTTCGAGCACGCGGTCGCGGTAGATGTCCGCCTCCGCCTCGCTGACCACCAATTCGCCCAGAGGATCCAGCGTGGCATCCCGGCCGGTATCGAGCAACCGCTGCAGGGAAGGCCAGGCGGTGCCGATCGATTCGCCCGCGATGAAGATGCGCGCCAGCGTCCGCACCGACCGCCGGGTCAGCGCCGCCACCCACGCCACGGGCAGCAGGCCGACCACGCGCAGGCCCGTGCGCGCGCCCGCCTCCATCCAGCCGGGCAGCGTCTGCCGGTCGCCGGTCGCCTGGGTCTCACGCGCCTTCTCGGAATCGTGGAGCATTCGCCGCAGGGTCTCGGCCAGCAGGCGCACGACTTCGCCGCCGTGCCGATCGTGGTCCAAGGACGGCAGCGCCGCCACGAAACGCAGCAGATGCACGCGCAAAATCGCATAGCGCGCGTTCCAGTCCAGGCCGGTCTGGCTCAGCCGCTCCAGCCA
>CAYHHL010000081.1:23101-24642 GCA_964356325.1 uncultured Enterobacteriaceae bacterium
GAACTAGTCGACCCTGCGGTGGCGCCGGTAGAGCAGCGCGCTGTAGGCCGTGAGCATCGCCGTCATCGCCGCGGTGATGGTGTCCATGCGCCCGTCGTAGTTCGGCCTGATCGCGGAGATGAGAAAGAACACCGTGAATACCGCGCCCGCCACCATGCCCTGCAGCCCGAGCCGGCGCATGCGCCGCACGTGTACGTCAGCAAAGCGCCGTTGGGAACTCGTCGTTTCCGCCACCACTGCTGCCGCGGTCGCCGCGCGAAGACCTTGGCGCGTAAGGGCTTCGACCAACTGCGCTGATCTCGCGTCGTCCACCAGCAAGCGCGCACCGGGCGCCCGCAAAAACCTGCGCATCGGCGCGGTGTCCAGCCCGCACGCGATCTGGTCCTCGCCCTCGGCTTGCGCCAGCCCGGGAATCGGTCGTGGCAACTGCAGGTCCTGCAGGATCGCCTGGGCGGTATGCGCTTCGAAACCCTCGGTTTCCAACGCCCGCAACACCGCGGCCTGGGGCGCACCGTCGGCGAACAGTTCACGCAACTGGCCCAGCAGATCGTCAGCCGCCAGATCCGCCGTCTCCGGCACGCCCTTGCCGCCCGGCTCGCCTCGATGACCTTGCAACGCTTCCACCTGGCTCCTATCTTGCAGCTTGACGCCCGTCCTTTCGATCACAGGCCCTGCCGCGTTTTCCCGAGGTTGCCGATGCCCAGCGCGCCGTCCATGTGGCTCCAGATGCGCTCGCGCCTCGGGCCCACCGTCGCCCAGATCATGGTGGGCCTGTTCGCAATTCACCTGACGTTCCTGATTACCGTGCACTGGCTGCACAGCAACCTCGCTGCGACAGTGTACGAGGACTGGCTCGCGCTGTCGTGGTCCGCGCTCTTCAGCGGTCGCGTCTGGACCTTGGCGACCTACGCGCTTCTGCACGATCTCAGGGACTTCACGCACATCCTCTTCAATCTTTTGGCCTTGTTCTTCTTCGGTCCGGCCTTGGAGCGGCAGTGGGGACCGCGCGCGTTCCTGCGCTTCTTAGGCCTTTCGGTCGTCTTGGGCGGCGTGCTGCAGGCGCTGAGTGAGTTGGTGGTCGGCCAAGCAGACATCACCGTTGGCGCGTCGGCGGGCATGATGGGCCTGCTCGCGGCCTTCGCGTGGTCCAATCCCGACGCCAAGATCCTGCTGTTCTTCGTGTTGCCGGTGCCCGCTCGCCATTTGGTGCCGATCGTGCTCGGCATCGACCTGATCTCGTACCTCTCGGGCAGTCACATCGCCTTCTTCGCGCACTTGGGCGGCGTGCTCGGCGCGTGGATCTCGGTGCGCGGCCTGACCAATCCGCGCATCGCCCGCGCCTGGTTGCGCGGTGTGACGACGTGGGTCAACCGGCGCCTGGGTCGACGCAGCCACGTGACCCTGGTCGATCGAAACCGCAATCCCAGCGATCGATCGAAGTGGAACTAGTACTTCGTCACGGGGTTTCGAACAGTTGGCGGCGGCGGGGAAATTGCCGGCGGCTGAAGCCGCGCCTTGATCTGCGAAGTCCGCCTACGCGG
>CAYHHL010000082.1:0-24277 GCA_964356325.1 uncultured Enterobacteriaceae bacterium
CGTGCCAAGCTTCTCCTGGCGCAATCAGGATGACACTGGAGGGAGGGCCGCGTCCCACGACACCCGGAGCCGTGGCCGGAGCCGTGGCCGGAGCCGGAATCCCGTGCAGGAGCAGTAACCTAAGCCCGAACCCGAACCCGAACCCGAACCCGCACCCCTAAGGCACGCAACCCGCCAGCACCACGTGCAAGCAAGTCTTGTTGAACGTGTTGCACGAATCGATGGTGCACTTGTTCTTGTCGTCGCAGTCCGGATCCGCCACGCACTGCTGGTTCGGGTTGCAGCCCGGAATCTGCGCGAACACGCACTGCAACGTCGCGGTATTGCACAGGTTGACCGTGCAGATGTTGTTGTCCTCGCAATCGCTGTTGCTCTGGCATTGCGGCGTCGGGTTGCAGTTCGCCAGCACGGTGTTGATGCAGCTGCCGTTGAACGTATTGCAATTGTCCAGCGTGCACGGGTTCTTGTCGTCGCACTGCGAGGCCTGGGCGCACGCCGAGCCACAGCCGGCGATCGGCGTGTAGGTGCAGGCGCCCAACAGCGCGATGCAGGCGTCGGCGGTGCACGGCTTGCCGTCGTCACACGCGATCGCCTTGCCGGTGCACTTGCCGGTCGCGCAGGCGTCGCCCGTGGTGCAGTTCACCCCGTCGCTGCAACTCGTGCCGTCCTTCACCGGCGTCAGCGCGCACTTGCCATTGCTGCAAGCGTCGGTGGTGCACACGTTGTTGTCGTTGCACTGGCCGTTGCTGGAGCAGTTCGCGCCGCAGGTCGGGATGGCCTGGAACTGGCAGGAGCCGTTGGCCGCGCACACGTCGTTCGTGCACGGGTTGCCGTCGTTGCAAGCCGCGGGAGTGCCGCCACATTTGCCGGTCGTGCACTTGTCCGCGCTCGTGCAGTTGCTGCCGTCGTTGCACACCGTGCCGTCCGCGACAGGAGTCGCCACGCACTGGCCGGTCTTGGCGTCGCAAGCATCCGTGGTGCAAGCGTTGTTGTCGTTGCACGTGACGCTCTTGCCGGCCACGCACTTGCCCGCGCTGCAGGTGTCCAGCGTCGTGCACGAGTTGCCTTCTTCGCACGACGTCGCCGAAAGCAGCGTCACCACGCACTTGCCGGCCGAACAGATCTCGGTCGTGCACGTGTTGGCGTCGTTGCAGTCGCCGTCCACCTTGCAGACCACACCGCAACCCGCGATCGCCACGTGCGAACAGGCGCCATTGCCAGCGTCGCAAGCATCCGTCGTGCATGGGTCGCTGTCATCGCAGGACTTGGCCACGCCCACGCACTTGCCCGCGGTGCACTTGTCGCCAGCGGTGCAAGCGCTGGCGTCAGTGCAAGCGCCGCCGTCGATGCCGGCCACGTGCGTGCAAGCGCCTGAATTTGCGACACAAGCATCGATAGTGCAAGGGCTGTTGTCGTTGCACGCGTTCTGCGTGCCCTTGCACAAGCCGGCCGTGCAGGTGTCGTTCAACGTGCAGGGCGCGCCATCGTTGCAGGCGCCGGCATTCAGCAAGCCGTGCGTGCACTTGCCTTGGGTGCAGGCGTCCGAGGTACACGGGTTGTTGTCATTGCACTGCTGGTTCACGAAGCAGTTGTTGCCGCAGTTGGCGATCGGCGCATGCAGGCACACGCCGTCCGTCGTGCAGCTGTCCAGTGTGCAAGCATTGCTGTCATCACAGGAAATCGCCTTGCCCGCGCACTTGCCCGCCGTGCACGCGTCGCCGGTCGTGCATTTGTTGGCGTCGTCGCAGGTCGTGCCGTCGACCACCGCGGGCGCCACGCAGCCGCCGGTCTTCTGGTCGCAAGCATCCGTGGTGCAAGCATTCTTGTCATCGCACACGGTGGCCTTGCCCGCGCACACGCCGGCGCTGCAAGTGTCCAAGCTCGTACAGGCGTTGGCGTCGTCGCACGCACCGCCAGTGATGGCGGAGAAAGCGCACTTGCCACCCGTGCACGCGTTGGTCGTGCAAGCGTTCTGGTCGTCGCAGTCGCCGGTCGCCACGCAGTTGCCGCCGCAGCCGTTGATGGCCGTCGCAGTGCACAGGCCGGTCTTCGCGTCGCAACCATCCAAAGTACAAGGGTCTTTGTCATCGCATGCCGGCGCGCCGCTGCCCTGGCACAGGCCGCCCTTGCAGGCGTCGGTCAGCGTGCACGGGTTGCTGTCGCTGCACGGCAGGCCGTCCGCGCCGGGCAGCACCAGGCAAGTCGAGGTCGCCGCGTTACACTGGTCCTTCGTACACGGGTTGCCGTCGTCGCAAACCAGCGTCTTGCCAAAGCATGCGCCCGCCACGCAGACATCGCCCGTCGTGCAGCCGTTGCCGTCACTGCAGGCGCCGCCGTTCAACGCCGCGTGGCCGCACTTGTTGTTGGTGCAGGTGTCGGTCGTGCAGGCATTGTTGTCGTTGCATTGGAAGACGGTGAAGCAGTTACCGTTGCAGTTCGGGATGTTGGTGAACTGGCACACGCCCGTGTTCGGATTGCACGCGTCACTGGTACACGCGTTGTTGTCGTTGCAGGGCAGGGCGGAACCGGCGCAGGTGCCCGCCTTGCACGCATCGCCCACCGTGCACGGCTGGCCGTCGCTGCAGGCGGTGGCGTCCGCGACATTGACGGCGGTGCAGCCTCCGGTCTTGGCGTCGCAAGCATCAGTGGTGCAAGGGTTCTTGTCGTCGCACACCTTGGCCGTTCCCGGCTTGCACGCGCCGCCCGAGCAGACATCGCCCGTCGTGCACAAAGTGCCGTCGTCGCAAGCGCCGCCATCCACCGGTGAATTCGCGCACTTGCCAGTGGTGCAGGCGTCGGTCGTGCACACGTTCTTGTCGTCGCAATCGCCCGCGCTCAAGCAGCCGCCGCCGCAGCCCACGATAGGCGTCGAGCTGCAAGCGCCGGTCTTTGCATCACAACTGTCTGTGGTGCACGGGTTCAGGTCGTCGCACGACTTGGCGCCGGTGCCGATGCACAACCCGCTTTTGCACACGTCGCCAGTCGAGCAGCCGTTGCCGTCGTCGCAAGGCACGTTGTCCGCGCCCGCCGCCGAGAAGCACTTGCCCGAAGCCGGGTCGCAAGCATCCTTGGTGCAAGCGTTGCCGTCGTCGCAAGCGATCGCCACGCCCGCGCACTTGCCGCCCACGCAGGCATCCTTGGTGCACAAGTCGCCGTCTGAACACGGAGCGCCGTTCGCCACCGCGGTCTGCTCGCACTTGCCGTCGGTGCACGCGTCGGCCGTGCAGGCGTTGCTGTCGTTGCAGGCGGCGTCATTCTGGCACGGCGCGACGCAGTTGGGGATCGGCGCGAATCCGCACTGTCCGCTCTTCGGGTCGCAAGCGTCGCTGGTACACGCGTCGTTGTCGTTGCAAGCCTTGAGTGCGCCCGCGCAAATGCCCGCGCTGCAAGCGTCCGCGTCCGTGCAGGCGTTGCCGTCGTCACACGTCACGCCGGCGCCGACCGGAACGCTGCCGCACTTGCCGGTCTTCGGGTCGCAAGCATCTGACGTGCAAGGGTTCGCGTCGTCACACAAGATCGGGGCGCCGCCCGAGCACTTGCCGCCCTTGCACTGGTCGCTGACGCTGCACAGGTCGCCGTCGTCGCACTTGCCACCGTCCTGAACCGGGATGAACGTGCACTTGCCGGTCTTAGGGTCGCACGCGTCGGTGGTGCACGGCACGCCGTCGTTGCACGAAACCAGCTTGCCGACCTGGCACTTGCCGCCCAGGCAGAAGTCGCCGGCCGTGCACAAGGTGCCGTCCTCGCACGCTTGGTTGTCCAGGTTCTTGGACACGCACTTGCCGCTGGAGCAGCCCTCGGCGGTGCAGGCGTTGTTGTCGTCGCAGTCGGGATCCACCTTGCAGTTGCCGCCGCAGCCGACGATCGGCGTGGCCACGCAAGCGCCGGACTTGGCGTCGCAAACGTCCTGCGTGCAAGGGTCCTTGTCGTCGCAGCCGACCACGGTACCGGCGCACTTGCCACCCGTGCAAAGGTCGCCCTTGCTGCAGGCGTCGCTGTCGTCGCACGTCGCGCCGTCGGCGTTGACCGAGATGCAACCCTTGACGGGGTCACAAGAATCCTTCGTGCAAACGTTCTTGTCGTCACACAGCACCGTTGCGCCGATGCATTTCATGTTCTGGCACACGTCGCCGGACGTGCAGGCATTGTTGTCGCTGCACGAGATGCCGAAGTTGTCGCTCACCACGCACGCGCCGAGCTTGCAAGCATCTTTGGTGCAAGGGTTTGCGTCGTCGCACACGAGCAGCGCGCCCTTGCAGGCGCCACTTTGGCACGCATCGCCCTGGGTGCAGGCGTCGCCGTCGTCGCACGGGCCGGCCGCGGCCGCGAACACGCAGCCACCGTTCTGGCAAGCATCTGTCGTGCAAGGGTTGTTGTCGACGCAAGTGAGCGCCGTGCCCAGGCACTTGCCGCCCTTGCAGGCGTCGCCGTTGGTGCACGAGTTGCCGTCATCGCATGGGCCGTCCGCTTGCGTGAACAGGCAGTTGCCGGCCTTGCACAGGTCGCTGGTGCACGCGTTGCCATCGTCGCACACGATCGCCGCGCCCTTGCAAACACCACCCTGACATAAGTCTTTCTCGCTGCACGCCTCGCCATCGTCGCAAGCCGCGCCGTCCGCCGCTGGGAAGCTGCATTTGGCGTTGGTGCACAAGTTGGTCGTGCACACGTTCTTGTCATCGCATTGGGCGCTGCTCGCGCAGCCCGGCGTGCAGCCGGCAATCGGGGTCGAGGCGCAAGCTCCGGTCTTCACATCGCAAGTATCCGCGGAGCACACGTCGCCGTCGTCGCACACGATGGCCTTGCCCTGGCACACGCCGGTCTTGCAGGCATCGCCGGTGGTGCACAGGTCGCCATCTTCGCAAGCGCTCGCGTCGGCCAGGTTGGTTGCGGCACAAGAACCAGTCTTTGCGTCACAAGCATCCGTCGTACAAGGGTTCTTGTCGTCGCACACGACCGCGGCTCCCGCGCAACTGCCCTGTTGGCACACGTCCTTGCTGGTGCACAGGTTGCCGTCGTCGCACGCGCTGTCGGCCACCTTGGGCGAGGACACGCAAGCGCCCTTCACCCCGTCGCAAGCATCGTCGGTGCAAGGGTTGCCGTCGTCACAATCGGCCGCGGTCTTGCACGCCGGCGCGCAACCGGGCTTGGGCGTGTATACGCAGGCGCCGGCGCCCGGGTCGCAGGCGTCGTTCGTGCACGCGTCGGCGTCGTCACAGACCTTGGGATTGCCGAGGCAGGCGCCGCCGACGCACACCGAACCGACCGTGCAAGCATTCGCCGCCGTGCACCCGCCGCCGTCGACCGCGGGCCCGAAGCCGCACAGACCGGCGTTGCAGGTGGCGATCTGGCAAGCACTGGTAGCTGCGGGGCATTCGGCGTTGGTGAGGCAACCCGTGGGCGGCACGTCCGGGGCGACGTCAGCAGCCGTGTCCGGGACGGTGTCGGCGGCGGTGTCTTCAGCCAGGGTGACGTCGTCGGCGTCGGGACCCATTGATCCGTCAGCGATCTGGCTGTCGGACACGTCCGCGATCAGCAGTTCGTCGTCGGCCACGTCGGAGCCGGGGATGTCGTTGTCGACCACCGCGTCGGGCGCCACGTCTTCCGGTGTCACCGCATCCTCGCCGAGATCGTCGCTGTCCACGCTGTCGGGCTCGCCCAAGTCCGTGACCGCGTCTGTACCGATGGCGACTTCCGTGCCGCCACTGTCCGGGCCGAACACGTCCTGAGCGTCCTCGACCTGGATCGCATCGATCGCGTCATTTCCAGGAGTTGCACTGTCGCCCAAGCCGTCGCCGATCGCCGCGTCCTGGCCCGCGTCGAGGGCCGCGCCCTTGTCCGGACCGAGCACCGCCTCGTCGTCCGTGCAGGCGCTCACCGCCAGCAAGCAGGCCAACAGCGAGGCGAAGCCGCGTCGGGCGAAATGGATCGACGTGCTGGTACAATGGCGCTTGCTCATGAACGGTCCCCCGATGCTGCCGGACCTGGAAGGGGGCCGGCCACGCTAAGATACGCAGCATTGGCGCGCAATGCGTTCAGAATGGTAAACGCAGAGTTGCGCAAGACGTGGACGCAGACCGGGACCGGCACGGCAACCGCCTGGACGCCCGGCGCCTTCTGCCGTAGCGTCTGCGCGCCACCGACGAGGTTCACGCGATGCCCGAAGACTTGCCGGAACTGAACCAGGGTGACCTGGACGCGGCGCAGCTCGACCGCCTGTTCGCGGATCTGGCGGCTTGCGCCGAAGTGCCCGAGGTGTTGGTGAAGGGGGGAGCGCAGACGCGCGCCAACGCCGACCGGGTGACGCTGGACGAGGCGCGCAAGCTTCTGGACTCAGGCCCGGTCTTCGCCGTCCAGATTCGCTACGCCCACGGTGGGCGCTATTGGTGCGACACGCTGTTCCGGCGCACGACCGGTGTCCGCTTGCTCCGCATGGAAGTGACGGAAGGCGGCAACCCCGGTCAGGATCGGTAGCGGCTGGTAAGGACTAGGCGTCGCTCAGCGGCGCGCCCGCCGTCTGCACTGGCGCCCGCGCCGCAACGTGTGGCGATTCCTGGCCCTGTCGACGGCGGCGGGCGTCGTGGTCCTGCAGCGCGGTGGGCGCCGGCACGGACCGGCTGGGCTTGCCGGTAAACGGCCACAGCAGTACCGCCAAGGCGATGAGGACCAGCCCCGGCGCGAAGATTGCAACAGTCAACGCCAGTTCTCCGATGTGAACCCAGTCCATGATGCCCCCCTTGTCCTGCGACTCGGCATGAGTCCGCCTCGCTGCTGCTTGGCGACCCACCAAGCAACAACCAAGCAGCCGTGCAACTCGTCTCCCTCTTGCTAGGAACTGGCCGCCATGTCCGTTTGCGCCTCGACGGGAGCCTCGACCAGCTTGATTCCCTTGTCGTCCGTGCTGCCTTTGAACTGCAGCTGGCCCATCGCGACCGGAATCGCGACCTTGATCATCAGGGTGAAGGCCAGAAAGCCCAGACCAAAGACACCCGCGGCGATCTGCACTTCGTGACGGGTCGGCGCGTAGGTGTAGATTTCGCCCAACGTGTCCGGGGTCAGGCCGGGAATCACCAGACCGATGCCCTTTTCGATGTACACGCCGATATACACCAGCAGGCAACCGATGTTGAGCGTCAGGAAGTTGCGCCGCGTCGCCGGCACCACGAACAGCACGAAGGCGATGAGCGTGCAGATGACGCTGGTCCAGGCATACATGCCCAGACCCGGGGCGTCCTTGATGCCGAAGAACAGGTACTGCGTGTGCAGCAGGTGATGGGTGTCGGAGTAGTATTCCTTGAACACTTCCGCGCCCAGGAAGAACAGGTTGATGAAGATGGCGTAGGCCATCAACTCGGCGATCTTCCAAATCGCCTCGTTCTTGATCTGCAGGCCCGCGGTCTTGCGCAAGATCTGCAGCAACACCAGGATGATGGCTGGGCCCGAACAGAATGCCGAAGCCAGGAACCGCGGCGCCAGGATGGAGGCATTCCAGAACGGCCGCGCGCTCAGACCGCTGTAGAGAAACGCCGTGACGGTGTGGATGCTGACCGCCGCGGGAATCGAGAACAGCACCAGCGGTACCACGAAGGCCTTCACCGGCGGCTTGCCCTGAAACGCGCGGTACAGCAGGTGGGCCACGATGACGACGTTGAGCACGAGGTACAGGTTCAACACCAGCACGTCCCAGGCCAACATCGACTGCGGAAAGTTGATGGAACCGATGAACGGGATGAGGTGCCACACCCGGTCCGGGCGGCCGACATCGACGCTGACGAAGCCCAGGCACATGATGATCGCGGAAATGGCGAGCAACTCACCGATGATGGCGATCTCGTAGATCGGTCCCCAGTGGTAGATGTACGCCGGAATCACCAGCACCACCGCCGCCGCCGCGATGCCGACCAGGAAGGTGAAGTTGCCGATGTAGAATCCCCACATCACCTGGTCGCGCATGCCCGTGACCACCAAGCCCTCGCGGAACTGGTCGGCGTACCCGAACGCGCCCCACGCGATCAGCAGGGCCAGGAAGGCGACCCACGCGTAGTAGGCGCGCGAACCCCGTGTCACGTGGCGGAAGCTGCCGCTCAGGAATTGCATCAGATGGTGCATCATCTCGCCCTCCGTTCAGACGCCGAAGAAGTAGAAGAACTTTGGCTGGGTGTTCAGGTCTTCCTTGAGGATGAAGACCCGCTTGGACTCCAGTACCGCGCGGATTTCGCTTTCCGGATCCAGCAGGTTGCCGAACTTCCGGGCGCCGACGGGACAGATTTCCACGCACGCCGGATAGCGGCCTTCACGGCTGCGCTGTAGGCAGAACGTGCACTTTTCGACCACGCCTTGGCCGCGCGGGCGATTGCCGAGCACGTGCGTGTTCGGGTTGACCTGATCGGCGGGCAAGTGCGGTTCCGCCCAGTTGAAACGGCGCGCGCCGTACGGGCAGGCGACCATGCAGTAGCGGCAGCCGATGCACCAATCGTAGTCGACGACCACGACGCCATCGGGCTCCTTCCAGGTGGCCTGCACCGGGCAAACCTTGGTACACGGCGCATTTTCGCATTGCTGGCACTGCACCGGCATGTAGAAGTGCCCAGGACGCGGCACTTCCTCTGGACTGTAGTAGGCGTTGGCGTGGGACAGATCGACGCCCTTCTCCTTGTCCAACTCGAGCACGCGGATCCACTGGATCGGATCGTTGTGCTTGCCCTCCGGATTGGGGCGCGACTGGTTGTTCTCCTTGACGCAGGCGTGGACACAACGCCGGCAGCCGATGCAGCGCGACAAGTCCAGCGCATACGCAAATGTGACGCCCTCGCGGGCCGGTGTGGCGCGCACGTCGACGTCGCGGCCGTACTTGGCCTTGTAGCGGCGCTCGAGTTGGGCGAGATGGGCCTTGAGTTCGTCGTGGCCCATCTCGCGCAAGCGGTTCTTCACGAAGCTGTCGAGCGAATCCGTGCCGCAGGCCGCCGCCGCCATGGCGCCGACCAGGATGGCCGCGTGCTTGGCAAGGGTGCGCCGCGACAGGTTGAAATCGCCCAGCCCGCAGGCGTTGGCGGTGCTGTCGGACCCGGGATCGGAACAGGTACCCATGGCGACCTCCTCGAGGATTTGCTTGCGGACAGTGGCTCGCACTGAAGCGGCTCTTAGGAACCGGCTCCTAGCGCACCATTTCGGGCCGGACGGGCGCCGGTTCCGGATGCAAGGGCTTGAAATGCGGTGCATGCGGGTTGTGGCAGTGTGCGCACAACAGGTATTTCTTCTCGCCGTCCCACCTGCCCGTACGCTTGCCGTGGATGCCGGATTTCCAGTCGCGGTATTGCGTGCCGTGGCACTGGCCGCAGAGCTTGTACGACTCATCGAAGGTGATGGTCGCGCCGCTGGAAAGATGCAGCATGTCGCGGTTGTCCGCATCGTGGCAGTCCAGGCACCAGCGGTGTTCGGCGTCGTGGCGCAACACGATGTCCTTGTGCTCCTCGGTCAAGACCCGTCGCGTCGGATTCACGTCGGCCGGATCGTCGTGGCAACTGCTGCAGGGCCAATACTCGTCGGACATCGGCGGCGGCGGGACGGCGAACGTCTCGACCTTGGTTTTGTGGTCGCCCATCGGGTCGGGCGGCAGGCCCAGTTCCGCGGGCGGCATCTTCGCGAACCCGGCATGCAGCGGATCCGGCGAATCGATGGCCCGTTTCACATGCCCAGCGTCGCAGCCCGGCGCCCACAACGACAACGTCAGCAGCCAGCTAAGGGCAACGCCAACTCCGCTCTTCACATCGGTTCTCTGGGAGTCCATCCCGTCACCTCCTGCGCGCCGCCACCTTGCCTTTGCCGCACGCCTGCCATCCCCTAGTGCACAAGCTTTGCCAACCGCGAATATTTCTTGTAATCACGATTAATAACGATTGGTTGGGTGAATTCGCCATGCCACGGCTTGCGCCACCGACCTGACAAAGTGTCAGGTCTGCGCCAGGAGGATGCGGCAAGAATGTTTGGGATTACCTGTTGTTGGCTACCATGACAGCCGTTTTCAGCCCTGACAGGCAGGCTGACACGCGGGCTGACGGTGGTCATGGCGGTCCAGCGCGCCGGTCAATCGCCCGTGTCGAGACCGTGCTCATGCAACTTGCGGTACAGCGTGCGTTCACTGATGCCCAGGATGCCCGCCGCCTGCGTGCGATTGCCGCCGACCGAGCGCACCACGTGGCCGATGTGGTCGCGTTCCAACTGCTCGAGCGTGCGCAGTCGGCCGCCATCGCCCCCGCTCGCCTCGCACACTTCGCGCGGCAAGTGCTCGACATCGATGAGAGTCCCGCCGCACAGCACCACCGCCGCCTCCACCGCGTGGCGCAATTCCCGCACGTTGCCCGGCCACCGCCACGCCTGCATCTGGCGCAACGCCGCCGGTGTGAACTGCCGGTGCTGGCTGAAGCGCGCCTCGATCCGGGCCAGGAAGTGCTGGACCAGGGCCGGAATGTCCTCGATTCGCTCCCGCAACGGCGGCACCTCGATCCGCAACGTACCAAGCCGATAGAACAAGTCGCTGCGAAAGAAGCCTCGCTTGGTCATGTCGGCCAGGTCGCGGTTGGTCGCCGCCACGATGCGCGCGTCGACGTGGATCTCGCGCGTGCCACCGACATGGCGGAAAGTCCCGGTCTCCAGCACCCGCAACAGCTTTTGCTGCAAAGCCGGGCTCAGGTCGCCCACTTCGTCAAGGAACAGCGTGCCACCGTCGGCCACCTCGAACAGCCCGTGTTTGCGCTCATTGGCGCCGGTGTAAGCGCCCTTTTCGTGCCCGAACAGCTCACTGTGCAGCAGGTCGTCGTGCAGCGTCGTGCAGTCGACCACCACCAGGGGTTGGCGGCTCCGTTCGCTGCCGGCGTGGATCAGGCGGGCGACGACCTCCTTGCCGACGCCGGTTTCGCCGAGGATCGTCACGGTGGCGTGGCTGGCGGCGACGCGATCGATGAGGCTGCGGACGCGCTGGAACGCCGCGCTGCGACCGATGAAACAGTGGCCGATGTTGGGGGGCTGCAAACCGTCGCTCAGCACCGCGTTGCGCTCGAGCAAGGTCCGCCGTTCTTGGGCTTTGCCCAACACGACCTGCAACTCCGCGAGCGAACAAGGCTTGGTCAGGTAGTCGCAAGCGCCCAGACGAATCGCCTCGATGGCGGAGTCGATCGTGCCATGGCCCGTCAGCATCACGACTTCGGTTTGCGGGCTGTGGGCGCGCAGGTGGCGCAGCACTTCCAGGCCGTCGCCGTCCCCGAGGTGCATGTCGACCAGTGCGAGATCGAGGCCTTCGTCGTGCGCCACGCGCTGGCGTGCTTCGGCCGCGCCCGCAGCCGCGACGATGCGGTAGCCCAACCGGTCCAACTCGGCCGCCATCAAGCCGCGAAACGTGTCGTCGTCGTCGACGAGCAAGAGCCTGGGATGCATCAATTTCTCCTGGGATCAGGTGTGCAGTTCACGAGCAGGTTGGGGATCCGTGGCAAGCAGGATCGGCTCCTCGGAACTGCGCGGGCGCTGGGGCCGATGCGGAAAGATCGCGGCAAACGTCGAGCCCTGGCCCACGCGCGTCTCGACCACACGCACGTCGCCACCCCAGCCGCGCGCCAGGTTCAGCGACACGAACAGGCCCAGGCCGGTGCCGCGCGAACGGCGGCTGAAGAATGGCTCGAACACCCGCTCCAGGTCGGCCGAGGCGATGCCGGTGCCTTCGTCGCGCACCCGCACCTCGATCTGCTCGACCGGTCCGTCGACCGTGATGGCAAAAGTCACATAGACCTGGCTGCCCTTACGGCTCGCTTCGACGGCGTTCATCAGCAGATTCAGCAACACCTGCTGCACCGCCGAGCCGCTGCTCAGCACCGCCGGCACCGGCATGTCCAGCGCCACCTCGATCGTCACGCCGGCGACCTTGGCCGTCGGGTTGACCAGGCGCGCGACCAGCGCCGCCGTCGCGGGCAAATCGAGGATCTCCGCGGCCGGCGATCGCCCGCGCGCCAACTGCATGAACTGTTTGGTGATGCTGCCACAGCGCCGGACTTGCTCCGCGGCGATCTGGACGTAGCCGTGGACCTGCTGCCACTGCAGCGACGTCTCGAGGTTGGCCTGGCATGCGCGGTCGACCGCTTCCAGGCACGTGCCGATCGAGGCCAGGGGCGTGTTGACCTCGTGGGAGATACCCGACGCCAGCATGCCGACCGAGGCAAGTCGTTGAAATTCAGCAAGTCGTGCCTCGGCGCTGCGGCGGTCGGTGATGTCGCGCCAGACCTCGACCACGCGCTCCACCGTGCCATCGTCCGCAAACAGTGGCGAGGCGCGCACTTCCTCGTGTCGTGTCACACCGTTGCCATCGGTGCGCATTTCGATGGACGTGTGCACCGACGCCGAATCGAAGCACGCGTGCGCCGGGCAGTCGTGTAGGTTGCAGCGCATGCCGGCCGCGGTGACCGCTTCCCAGCACTGGCGACCGACCATCTGCACGCCGGAGTTCGGAAAGCGCCGAAGGAAAGCGTCGTTGGCGGCCACGATCGACATGTTGCGGTCCAGCACGACCATGCCGTCGTCCACCGCGTTCATCATGCGCCGCAAGTGCTCGCCATCGGCCTCGACCCTCGTCAGGAGGCCGCCGACCGAATCCGCCATGTGGTTGAAGGCAAGCTCCAATCGCGTCAGCGCGTCATTGCCCTCGACCGGCACGCGCTGCGCCAGGTCACCGTTGGCGATGGCCAGCGCAGTGGACTCGAAGCGGTATAGCCGTCGCAGCAGAAAGCGCCTGAAGGCAACGCCGATTCCGCCTATCAGCACCAGGCCCACCGCCGTTGTGCCTAGGGCCAGCCGGCGCACGGCATTCTCCATGTTCATGATCGTCGGTCCGACCGGGACGTCGACGATCAGCACGCCGTTGATGCGGTGGCTCGGTTCGTGGCAGTCGTGGCAAATGGGTCGATTGAAGATCGGTTGCACCGCCCGCAGCACCGTGCCGCCCTCGATATCCATGATTACATTGGTTTCCCGCAACTTTCCTGGCACGCGATGGCACACCTGGCACGTGGGGTCCTCGGGGCGGAAATGCCGAGCCGTGATCGATGGATCGCTCGAAAACCGCACCAGACCGTCGCGGTCCAGCACCATGATGCGTTCTTGGGGCATCTCGCGGGCGAAGCTTTGCACCATCCCGTACACGAGGCTGCGATCGGCCGACTCCACCATCTCGTGGCTGAGCGCGAGCCCGACCAGGCGTGCCTCTGTTTCGGCGTGGTTGCGCGCTGCGCTCAGCATCTCGGCGCGGTAGGCGAGGTAGGTGAGGTGAAAGCCGACAGCCAGGGCAGCCACGACGAAAGCCGTGACGACGATTCCCAACCGCCACGTCAACCTGTCGACGGCGAGCAGACGCCGCATGGCAGTAGTCCTCTCGGCAGGAGCGAGCGCAGTCGTGCTGCGATGCCGCGCCCTTGTGCCGCGCCGACCGTACGCCCATCGACACCCAACGGGCTTGATCTGCGTCAATCGCGGAGTTGCGCTGCGTCAACGCGCAAGCCGATGCCGCGGGCGAGACTGGCGGCCAAGACCGTCCAACGCCCTCACATCGGAGACAGGCTCATGAAGAAATCCACGCTCTTGCTTGCTGGCATCCTTGCTTTCGGTTGTGCCAAGGAAGCGCCGCCGCCTGCCGCCGCCGTTGAACCCGTTGCCGAAGCCGCGGCGCCGGCCGAAGCGCCACCGCCCCCCGAGGCTCCTGCCGCGCCCAAAACGGACGCCGAGAAGACGGTCGTGGACGTCGCCATCGGCTCGCCGGACCACACGACGCTGGTGGCCGCCGTCAAGGCCGCTGAGCTCGTCGTGTCGCTGTCCAGCCCAGGCGGTGTCTACACCGTGTTCGCGCCGACCAACGCCGCGTTCGACCAACTGCCCAAGGGCACGGTCGAGGGCCTGCTCAAGCCGGAGAAGAAGGCCGACCTGAAGCTGATCCTCCAGCACCACGCCGCGGTGCCGGTCCTGGAAGTCAAGGATATCAAGGACGGCCAGACCATGGCGATGTCCGACGGCAACAAGGTCACCTTCCATGTCGTGGACGGCAAGGTCATGGTCGAGGACGCGCACATCCTCGCTTCGATCCGGGTCTCCAACGGCATCGTCCACGTGGTCGACAAGGTCCTGCTGCCGGCCCCGAAGCAGCCTTGAACGGCAGGTGTGTGGAGAAATCCCGCATGTGTGGAGAAATCCCGCATAGCTGACTGCCGAGCTGTTCAAGTGCCTCAGAAATAAAGCCATGGTATAGCATGGTTGCTTCATGCCGACGCTGGCACGCCCCTTGCACCTGAAGGGGCTGCGGCGCGCGGATCCTTGCGCCGGCCACCACCCACGCGAGGCCAGTATGACGACGCCATGGCATGCCAGGATTTCACTTTGGACAGCAGCTCTGACCTGCACCGCGCTGGCGGCCTGCGCAACTGGCGAGAAAGTAGCAGCTTCCCCTGATGCCGGCGGTTCGACCGACGTGGCCAAGCAGGACGTCGCGGCCATCACGCCCGCCCAGGATCCGGCCGCGGCGGCCTTCCTCGCCGCCTACCAACCGGTGCAGGTGCAAAGCAAGTCCATGACCTTGCCCCAGTTCCTCGCCGCGCACACGCCCGCTGACGCCGCGAAGCCCAGCGTGCCGCCGTACCAGCCACTGGACGCGAAGTACCTGCCGCTCATCGAACAGAAGCTCGGGCTGACCGCTGCGGAAAAGGCGCGGATTGCCCAGGTGGGCTTCATGGTCGCGGATCGCTTGCAGAAACCGACGATGGCCGAGGCGCTGCTCGACGTGTACCAGAAGGACCTGCCGGTGCTCATCACCACCGACATGATCCTGCAGGCGCTGCACGCGTCGTACGATGACATCTTGAAAACGTTGGAGGAACAAGTCCTGGTCGAGGTCATGACCGACGTGCTGGCCAAGAGCCACGCGGGGCTGAAGTCGTTGGATCTCGGCGCGGCTCCAGGCGCTCAATTGGCCCGCGATGACGCCGACTTCTTTCTGACCGTGGCGCGCAGCCTGCTCGCCGGCACCAAGCAGGCCTCGCTCGGTGGCGCCGCGATCGATGCCCAGGTCGCGCTGTTCCTGGGGCATGTCCAGGAGTTGGCGCTGAAAAACGTCGAGATCTTTGGCACCCAGCGGGTCATGGACTTCAGCCAGTTCAAGCCGCGCGGGCACTACCAAGGCGTGCCGGTACTGGAGCGCTACTTCCGCACGATGATGTGGTTGGGTCGTGCGGACTTGCGCTTTGCCGAGCAAGACTTGTCGGGCGCGTGGCAATACCACCCGCGGCAGGTGATGGCGGCGCTGTTGCTGCACCAGTCGACGGAAAAGACTGGCGCCATGGTGGGTTGGCAGAGCGCGGACGATCTGGTCGGGCTGATGGTCGGCCCGGTGGACTACATCGACTTCCACGGCGTGGCCAAGCTCACCAAAGCACAGGCGTGGCAGACCGCGTCCGACGTGGCGGCGATGAGCCAGGCACAGGTCCAGGCGATGCTGGCGGCGCTGGTCGGCGGCCAGTACGGCAGCCAGAAGATCGCCAGTCATTGGCTGGAAACGGATCCGACCAGCAGCGAGCCGACCGCGCTGCCGCCCTCGTTTGCCTTCCTGGGTCAGCGCTTCGTGGTCGATTCCTATGTGTTCAGCAACGTGGTGTACGACCGGCTGGTGCACGACGGCGTGAAGGTGCCGCGCGTGCTGCCCAATCCCCTGGACGCGCTGTTCGTGCTCGGCAACGATCAGGTCCTGCCGCTGCTGGCGCCCGACTTCGCGCAGTTTGCCTACTGGGGCGCGCTGCACAATCTGCGTTGGCTGGTGGACAGTTACGACGACGCGTTCTGGCAGTCCAACGTCTACAACCTGTGGCTGGACTCGCTGCGCCAGCTGAACGCGCCGACCACCGCGGCGAAGTTCCCGTTCGCGATGCGCACGCCGGCCTGGCGCGACAAGACCGCGCAGACCCAACTGGCGTCCTGGGCCCAGCTGCGCCACGACACGCTGCTGTACGCCAAGCAAAGCTATACCGGCACACCGGGTTGCGAGCATCCGGCTGGCTACGTCGAGCCCTATCCGGCGTTCTACCAGCGGCTGGAACTGCTCGCCGACGTGGCGGGGCAGGCGCTGGCCAACGCGCCGCTCAAGAACACTGGGGTCAAGACGCAAATCGCCCAGTTCTTCAGCAATTGGAAGACGCACATGGCCAAGTTGCGGCAGATGGCCGAAATGGAACTGGCCGGTCAGGATCTGGGCGCCGAGGACCAGAAGTTCCTCAAAGGCGTGATCATGTCCTCGATCGTCGGTTGCGGGCAGGTGGAATTCGGCGGTTGGTACCAGAGCCTGTACTTCGAACCGGCCAACTTGGCGAAATGGAAGCCGACCATTGCCGACGTGCACACCAACCCGAACCAGGGCGACCTGCCCGGCCCGGACGTGCTGCACGTGGCGACCGGCAACGTCGCGCTGATGGTGCTGACCGTGGACACCTGCCAGGGCGCCGAGGCGTTCGTCGGTCCGGTGTTCCGCTACCACGAGGTGGATGTCAAGAAGATCGAGCGGTTGTCCGACCAGCAGTGGGAGGTGATGCTGCAAGACGGCAGTGCGCCGCAGCCGCCGGCGTGGACCGCGAGCTTCCGCGTCGGCCTGTAGCGTCGCCCCGGTTCATTCCTTGACACGGCGTCAAGCTTTGCGTCAAACTGACAGGGTGTCAGGCCATCCCCGGCCCGATCCCTGCCCGAGGCGCTTGCCCCATGGCCCGTCCCGTCGACCTCGCCCGCCGCACCGAACTCGCCTTGGGCGCGCTGGCGTTCGTGCGCAGTCAGGGCATGCGCCGCGTCACCATGAGCGAGCTGGCCGCGGCGCTGGACATGGGCCGACCGGCGCTCTACTGGTATTTCCGCAACCTGGGTGAAGTGTTCGAAGCCGTGCTCGCGGTCATCCTCGACCGGCAGCGCGCGTTCCTGCAAGCAGTGCTGCAGGACACCGGCACGCCCCTGGACCTGATCGAGGCGTGGCTGCGCGGGGTCTGCGCCTTCTACGCCGAGGATCCGCAACTCCTGGCCGTCCTGATCCAATTCTGGGCGATGGGCCAACCCGACCAGCCCGAACGGGTGCTGGCCGCGACCCGAGACTACGCGCTGGCGTTGCAGGATGCCGCCACCGTGCTGCTGCGCGAAGCCATCGGCGCGGGCCAGGTCGCCGAGTGTGAAGTCGAACCGCTGATCGCGCTGTGTGCCGGCACGCTGGACGGTCTGCTGGTGCAGCAAGTCCGCCAGGGCACCGATCCGCTGCCGGCGCTGGACCTGTTTTGCCGGCGGGTCCTGGATCCGCTGCGTTTGCCGCTTGCTGGGAGTCGCTCATGAACCGCATCGCCACCTACGCCGTCCAGCCTCTGGCCGTCCTGCACCTGACCGGCAACCAGCAGGAAATGGGTCGCCAGCACGGGCTGTTGCAGCGCGAGCTGGGCGGTCATGAGGCTGTCATCGACTACTACCGCGCCATGCCGGTCAACATGCTGCGCGGCAGTCAACCGGCCGGACCGTTGCGCATGCTGCCCGGCCTGGTCAGCCCGGCGATCGACGTCCTGACCCGGCGGCTGAACGCCAGCCGTCCCGCGGAGTTGCGCGGGCGCACCGAGGCCTTCATGACCGCGCTGGGCCTGGCCGGCGACGAAGCGCGTCATGTGCTGGTGATGGACGTGTTCCAAAATATCGTCGGCGCGGCGGGGCGTTTGCGCATCGTGCCGGCGGCGGCGCGGATGGCGGCGCAGGCGGTGCCGGCCTGTTCATCGGTGGTGGTGTGGCAAGGCGCGGCCAAGGACGCGGATCTGTTGCATGCGCGCAACTTCGACTTCCCCGGCGTGGGTATCTGGGACGCGGCGCCGACCGTGGTCCTGTGCAGCCCGGACGCTGGCTTGCGCTACGGTTTTGCCAGCACCCGCGGCGCCGACGCGCCCGTGGTCAGCCTGTGGAACGAAGCCGGCCTGTGCCTGACTACCCACACCCGGCTGCATGGCGACGTGCGCTTTTCCGGCGCGGCGGTCATCGACCTGTGTCACGACATCATCCGCAAGGCGCGCACCTTGGCCGAAGCAGAGAAGATCGCTCGGCAACGTCCGATCGCCTCGACCTGGGGACTGCTGATTTCTTCGACCGCGGAACGATCGGCGCTGCTGATCGAGACGACGGCGAACCAGCTCCAGGTCACCCGGCCCGACGCGGCCCAACAGTCCCTGGCCAGCACCAACCACTATCTGGCGGTGGCGTTGCGCCCGGGGGAACTGGCGCCGAATTCAGGGTTTACCGCCCACTCGCACGGCCGCCTGCAACGGCTGCAGCGCGCGGTGCGCGAAGGCCTGACGCGCGGTGGCCTGACCGCGGCGGATCTGCAGGCGCTGCTCGGCGACCACGAGGATGGTGAGCTGGCCGGGCACGAACGCGCTGCCGGCGGCGTGCTGGCCCAACCGACCGGCGTGCACAGCATCGTGATGGATCCCGGCCACCAGCGCTGCTTCGTGTCGACCGGTTCGGCGCCCGCGGGTCGCGGCGACTACGCTGAAATCGCCTGGGATTGGTCGCGCACGCCCGGCTTGCAGCAGTGCACGCCGGACCAGGCGGCAGCGCCCGCGCGTTCGGCCAGCCGGTTTGACGCTGGGGCGGGTGCAGCGGGGTATGGCCACTTCCTGCGCGCCGTGCAGTTGGAGAGCCAGGGCGCTGAACCGGCCGCGACCGCCGTACACATCGCGCGGGCCGCTGCGGCCGATCCCGTGGAACCGACCTGGCAATTGCTGCACGCCGGTTTTGCCATGCGTTCCGGCGATCTGGACGAGGCGAACACGGCCCTGGCCGCTGGGCTGGCGGTCGAGCACGCGCCGTTCTACCGCGGTCGCCTGCTGCTGTGGGCGGCGCAGGTGGCCGACGTGTGCGGCAGTCAGGCCGAGGCTGCCCGGCATCGCGACGAACTGCTCGGCCTGACTCACCCTTTGTGTACGCCGCTGCAGGACGCCGCGCGGGCGTCGGCGCGTAAGCCTTTTGAAATGAAGCAGTTGAGCCAGGTACCGATCCAGTGCTTCATGGGCGCGGTGGGCTGAACGGCGGCCGCTTGCGCAACCCACGCCGCCGTCGCAAAGTCCGGCTCCCCTTGCCCGCCAGGAGCCCTGCCATGCCCAAGACCAGCGCCGCCCTGCCCACGACCAGCCCCGCCGTCCGAGTCGAACGCGACGGCCACCTCGCGTTGCTGATCCTCGACCGCGCCGACAACCGCAACTCCATGACCCCAGAACTGCTCCAGGCCTACGCCGCCGCGGTCCAGCAGGTGCGCGCCATGGCCGACGTGCGTTGCGTGGTCCTCACCGGTACGGGCAGTTGCTTCAGTGCCGGCGCGGACTTCCGCTCGCAGATCCAGGCCGACGACGACGGCCGCGGGCTCATTTCGGCCGAACGCTCCTTCGCCATCTACGGCCCGTTCCTCTCCACCATGGACCTCGAAGTCCCGGTCGTCGGCGCCCTGCAAGGCCACGCGGTCGGCGGCGGTTTCGGCCTGAGCTTGATGGCGGACATCCGCGTGGCGTGCTCGACCAGCAAGTACGGCGCCAACTTCGCGCGCTTGGGGCTGAATCCGGGCATGGCGGTCTCCTGGCTGCTGCCCCGGCTGGTCGGAGTGCCGCGCGCCGCGGAATTGCTGTTCACCGGCCGGCTGTTCTCGGGCGACGAGGGCGCGACCATGGGGCTGTTCCACAAGGCGGTGCCGCAAGACCAGGTGCTGCACGAGGCCCTGGAGGTGGCGCGCAGCATCGCCCAGAATGCGCCGATTGCGGTGCGGTTGATGAAGCGCTCGTTTTACCAGGGGTTGCAGTGGCGCCCGCAGGATGCCGCGTGGATCGAGGCGTTCGCGCAGGCAGCGACCGTAGGCACCGAGGACGCCAAGGAAGGCATCACCGCGCTGCTGGAGAAGCGCGCGCCGGTGTTCGTGGGGCGGTAACGCGCACCCCTTGCAGTCCCATGCAGTTGCAGTAGCCTGCGCAGCCAGCGCCCCTCCGCGCCAAAGGAATGCACCATGGGTCCCATCGCTTTCGGCGTGCTCGCCCTGATTGGCCTGTACGTCTTCTTCAGTTCGTTCGTCACCGTCGCCCAGGGCTTCGTCGCGGTCGTCACGGTATTCGGCAAGTACAGCCGGCAGATGCGCCCCGGCCTGAACTTCAAGGTACCGCTGTTCGAGCAGATCTACCGGCGCATCTCGATCCAGAACCGCTCGGTCGAACTCGAGTTCCAGGCCGTCACCAGCGATCAGGCCCAGGTCGGCTTCAAGGCCATGCTTTTGTACGCGGTGCTGAACCACGACGAGGAGACGATCAAGGCCGTCGCTTTCAAGTTCATCGACGAGAGCAGTTTCATGCAGGCGTTGGTCCGCACCGTCGAAGGTTCCGTGCGATCGTTCGTGGCGACCAAGCGCCAGAGCGAAATCCTCGGTCTGCGCCGTGAAATCGTTCAAGAAGTCAAGCAGCAGCTCGATGCCAGTCTGGAGGAATGGGGCTACCACTTGATCGATCTGCAGATGAACGACATCGTGTTCGACCACGTGATCATGGAGTCGATGGCGCGCGTGGTGGCCTCGGCGAACCTGCGCTCGGCGGCGGAGAACGAGGGTCAAGCGCTGCTCATCACCAAGACCAAGCAGGCCGAAGCCGAGGGCCGGGCGATCCAGATCTCCGCCGAAGCCCAGCGGGAAGCCTCGCGTCTGCAAGGCCAGGGCGTCGCTCAGTTTCGCGAGGAGATGGCCAAGGGTGTGCGCCAGTCGGTGGCCGAGATGACCGAGGCGGGCCTGGACCCGTCGTTCCTGCTGTTCTTCATGTGGACGGAATCGCTCAAGCACTTCGCTGAACAGGGCAAGGGCAACGTGATCTTCCTGGACGGTTCGACCGAGGGCATGCAGCGCAACATGCGCGAGATGATGGCTATCGGCGAGCTGAAGAAGACCCAGATGATGGCCACGCCCCGGCCGATGGCGCCGCGTGCGCCGCTGTAGTCCCTAACGCGGCGAGCGGCCTGGCGAAGGCGGCGGCGGCGTCGGCTCACTCGCACCCGACCGCCCGCCACCGCGAGTCGGTCCCTGCAGCGCGGGCTGGCTCGGCGCCGGTGCCGCAGGGGCCGATCCACCGCCCAGGCTTTGCTGCATCGACGCGAGTTCGGTCGGATTGCCCGCGACTTGCCCACCCCAGCCTTTCTGGCTGATCAACTGGTCCAGCGCGGCGATGCGCTCCTGGCTGGCCGGGTGCGTCGAGAGCCAGGTCAACACTTCAGAAGTATTGCCCTCCTTGGCCTTGAGCGTGTGCAGGAAGCTGACCAGGCCGCGCGGATCGTAGCCCGCCGCCGCCGTGACCCGCGCGCCGATCTGGTCCGCCTCCAACTCCGCACCGCGACTGTGGTACAGCAGCGATCCCGTGCCGACGACTTGGGCCGCGACTTTGGCCAGCAAGCCCGGATCCTTGCCGAGCGCGAGTTGGGCCAGCGCCTCCAGGCCGAACTGATCGACCATGGCCCGCGCCGAGTGCCGCGCGATGACGTGGGCCGATTCGTGGCCCAGGACGCCGGCGAGTTCGTGCTCGGACTTCAGGCCCTTCAGCAGGCCGGTGTACAGGTACATGTGCCCGCCCGGCGTGGCGAACGCGTTGACAGTCTTCGGATCGTCGACGACGTGGACGTGCCAGTCCATGTTCGGGCGCTCCTTCGCGGCGGCGGCGAGCACGGGCGCGGCGACCCGGTTGACGTAGTTCACCACCGTCGGATCGGTGACGTAGTGCACGCCCTGCTTGTCGAGCTCGCCGTGGACCTGCTGACCCAGCGCCTTTTCCTGGTCGTCGGAGATGAGCGCGCGCGCCAGGGCGGTCTCCGTCGAGGTCGCGGCGGCACTGCGGCACGAGGCCAGGGGCATCAGGCCCAACGCGCAACTCGCGAAGGCGGCGAGGCGGTGGAGTTTGACTCGCAATAGCATGGAGTTCCTCTTGGCGCCGGGGGGCGGGCGCGGGCTGGCGTTCTGGGCGCGGTGGCTTCGATCGCCAACAGCATGGCAGATCCGGCGACGCCCGGTACAGCGTTGGCGTAGGTGCCAGGGCCTACTCGCGATACAGCGTCACGCCGCAATGCCGCCACTGGTAGTGCAGCACCGACGCCAGGTAGCCCAGGCGGGGCCCCTGCGGCAGCGTCGCCGTCGCCTCGGCCAACGCGCGCAGCCCACTGGCCTCGGCGTGCAGCTCCGGCCGCCCGGTCAGGTCCGCCGCCGCTCGCACCTTGACCGCGGCGATCTCCAGTTCCTGCCGGATCCTGGGCAGGTTGGCCGGATCCAGGTATTCCGACGCCCGCTGCAGCGCCACGGCCGCGCGCGCCCTCGCCTCGGCCGTCACCACGTCGTCGTTGTGCGCCCGCTCGGCCTCTTGCTGCGTCGGCGCGTACAACACCAGGCGCTCGCCGGCCAGCTTGACGTTGCGACGCGACAGCACGTCCTTGTAGCGCAGTTCCACGTCGGCCAGCTTCCTGGTGCCATCGCCTCCGGGCAGGCGCACGACCAGCAGCACGGTGTGCTCGTCACCCAACCGGAACGACGGCAGCAGCATCCGCACGCCACCTTGTTGATCGCGCTGCCGGTTCATCGCGATGCCCTTCTCCTGCGCCAGCCGTTGGTCGGCCCGCACTTCGACGTCGCGCACCCGGTCGGCCTCGGCGGCGTTCAGCGGTTCACTGCCGATGACCTCGACGAGATCGACGTCCTCGGGCAGGAACACCCGCAGCTCCACGGCTTGCGCGGCTTCTTGCGCCAGCACGTCCAGTTCATCGCCCAACACCGCCGGCACCGCGCTGACATCGCGCACGAAGTGGTCATTGCCGCCGCCGTCCAGGGCCACCCGACCCATCAGCAGGGCATCGAAATCCGCGCCCACGCCCAGCGCCGAAGTCGTCACGCCGTCGCCCAACGCCCGCACGGTTTGCGCAGTCAGGGTGGGCAGATCGCGCGGCCCGACCGTGGCCATGCCATCCGAGACCAGCAGCACCCGATTGACCGCTTCCGGATCGTAGGCCGCTTTGGCCTGCTCGTAGCCCAGGCGCAGGCCGTCCCAGATGTTGGTCTCGCCGCGCACCTTCAGCTTGCACACCCGCTCGGCTACCGCTTGGATCTCCGGACTTTGGCCGTGCACCGGCGCCGACAGCACCTGCGCCACGCTGCCGTAGTGGACCACCGACAGCGTATCGCCGGGTTGCAGCACCCGCGCCGTCTCGCGCACCGCCGCGCACACCGCCTGCCAGGACGCGCCGCGCATCGACCCCGAGCTGTCCAGGACCAGATGCAACCGCAACGGCATGCGTGCGCCATTTTTCCCGTACTTCTGCCCCTGTACGTCGGTCGCCCGCAGCCGCACCCGCAGCGTGGTCAGGCCGCCTTCGGGCGGGATCAGCAGGCGGTCCTGGTCCAGCGCGACGTCCAGCGACCGGTCCGGCGGCGGCGGCGGCAGGGTCGGCAGCGGCACGCGCGGCACTTGCAACAGGCTGGACTCGACTCCCACCGCGGTCTTCTTCAGCCAGCCGCCGAGATGGGCCAGGTAGCCGCGGCCGGGCAGGTAGGTCGACCGGTAGCGCGCGTCCTTGGGCCAGTGGTGCGAGGGGTAGGGCAGCGGCCGGTAGGTGCGATCGGAGTGGTAGGGGCGCGCGACCGGATTCACCCGGCCGATCAGCAAGCTGCGGGTGCCGACTACCTCGCGGCTGGGCAGCGGGCGGGCGAGTTGCAGGGGTTGCTGGCGGTCGAGTTGGCGTTCGTGCGGGATGGCGAAGCCGTCGTCCACGTCGCCGCGCGCTCCAGACGGTTCGGCGGTCTTCTTCTCGGCGGCGCCTTTGTCCTTGGTTTCGCTGGCTTCGGCGTGCCGATCCTCTCGGGCGCTGGGCTGCTCGGCCTCGTCGCTCGGCTGGTCGGCCTTGCCGCTGCGGACCTGGCGCGGCGGGGCGGACGGTTCGGCGCGATGCTCGGGTTGGGCGGGGTCCGGCGCCGGGGCCGGGGCCGGGGCCGGGGCCGGAGCCGTGGCCGGAGCCGGAACCGGAGCCGCGCCACGGGCAGCTGCCTTCGAAGGTGCTGAACCTATGCCCGAACCCGCACCCGAACCCGAACCCGAACCCGTGCCCGAACCCGAGCCCGTGCCCGTGCCCGAACCCGTGCCCGCACCCGAACCCGCACCCGGCGCCGAATCGCGGTAAGCCGCCTGCGCGTTCCAGGCCGCGTCGA
>CAYHHL010000083.1:0-24141 GCA_964356325.1 uncultured Enterobacteriaceae bacterium
ATGCGCTCCCGCCGCCGGCGCCCGTCGCCCGCCACCAGACCCTCCGGCAGCTTCGCAAAGCGCTGATTCCACGTCTACGCCAGCGCATCCACGCCGTCAAGCACGCCTTTTTCTAGCGTCTGAACACGGACTTCCCGCCCAGCGCGGAATTCCTCCCGCCCCGAGCCTGGCCGATCCGTTCGATGAGCGGCAACGCTACGCCACCCAGTCCAGCGGTTGCGGAGCCTCGATCTCGTCCCAAGGATCAAGGGATTCGACCTCCAGCGCCGCGAACATCTCCGGCGGCCCGCACTCCGCTCCCCTACTGCGCCCAGTTCGTATACAGCCAATAAGGCCAAGGCCCGAAGTCCTTCGCCGCGTCCTTGCCGCGCACCTCCAGGATGAACATCCCCGCGCCCGGCGGGCAGTTGTTCGTGCTGTGGCACATGATCGCATCCGCGCCGCTGCCCGCGTTGGTGCTCTTCCACGTGGCGATGAAGGTGCCGTCGCCCTTGAAGATGTGCAGGTACAAGTCGTAATCCTTGACCATCGGCACCAGCGTGACGTTGATGATGCCGCCGTACAGCACGTAGTAGTCGCGGTCGCCCTTTTCGCCAATCACCGCCTGGAGTTTGTGCGTCCAGCCACCGCCGCTGCTGTACACGTCCCTTAGCGCCGACATGCGCATCGCCCGCGAATCGAACAATGGCTTGGTGCTTTGGCTCGGATCGAAGGGCACAGTGCGCACGTCGTTGGGTTCGAACGGGTCGTAGCCCATCGTCGGGTACAGGTTGCGGCCCAGCCCGTTGACCGTGCCGGCGTGGAGGATGCGGCTGTCGCTGTAGGTGTCCGCGCCCAAGGTATAGCAGTTCAAGGAGTTGTTGCTGCCCGAGGTGAACACAATGTCCAACTGGCCGTCGCGGTTGATGTCGCCCACCACCAGCGGATCCGGGCTGAGCTTGAGCGGGTAGCCGTCCATCATCTTGCCGGCCTTGTACACCGCCAAGCCGCCGCCGCCGCTGGTGATCTGCTCGTAGTCGCCGTCGCCGTCGATGTCCACTAGCGGCCCGCCCGTGGGCGTCAGCTTGCCAGTCAGGTCGAGCTTGCCGACGCCGTCCACTGGCGCCACCATCGGAAACGAGCCCAGGCCGTCCTTGCCCGACAAGCTGTGCTCGGTGCCGTCCTTCTTCCACAAGTTCGACGACGAGCCGGCAAACGAGTGGTGGATCTCGTTGACGCCGTCGCCGTCCAAGTCTGCGTACAAAGGCCAGAATCCTTCGCCCGCGAACACCGACGGATAGCCCGCGACCTTGAACCACGCTTTGCCGGCGTCGGTCCAGGTCGGATCGCTCCAGTAACTGCCGTCGAGGTTGAAGCCGTACAGGCGGCCCTTGCACGTCTGCATGTTCGCCTGGCAGCCCCAACTGCCCGAGCCGATGAAGATCTTCGGCACGCCATCGCCCAACACGTCGAACACGCCGGGCGTCGCCAGGAACATGGGCTCCTCCAAGGGTAGCAGCGAAATCACGCTCTTCACGCTCATGTCGGCTTGGAGCAGGATGGCCTTGTACGGCGCGGAACCAGTCGGCACGATGTCGACCACGCCGTCGCGATCCAGATCGATGACCGCCGCGCCGTAGTAGCCGTGCGTGCTGCCGACCGCGTACTTGGCCATTTCCACACCAGTATTGCCGTTCAGCACGTGCACCGCGCCGTCGTGACCGGGCACGATGACGTCCACCGTGCTGTCGCCGTTCAGGTCGCCCAAGGCCGGGTACGAGTAGCTGACCGGAGTCGGCGTAGTCCAAGCGATGGTGCCATTGGCCTTGAAAGCCCGGACCTTGCCTTCGTTGCGCGAGACGACCTCGAGACCGTTGTCATCGTCCAACTGGGCAATGGCCGGAAAGCCCGAACTGCCGCCGACGAATACCGGCCAGGAACCCTCGCATTTCTTGGGGCATTGCGCGTCCTGTACCGCCTGGTTGCAGTTGTTCAGGATGCCGTCGCACAACTCGGGCGCCGCGGGATAGACCGTCGACTTGGAATCGTCGCAATCGTCGTGGGACAACGCGTAGCCCAACGGTGGGGTGTCGTTGGCGAACAGGCAGTGCTGCTTGGCCTTGGCGTTCTTGCCGCCGAAGCCGTCACCGTCCAGATCCGCGTAGATGTCCGCCAGCGGCAAGCCGTCGTCGATCAAGCTGTTGCAGTCGTCGTCGATGTCGTTGCACACCTCCTTGGCGTCGGGGTTGATGTTCTTGTTGAAGTCGTTGCAATCGCCCGCGTTCAGCGTGTAGCCGACCGGCGCCTTGCAGCCCTGTTGGGAAGTGACCGAACCGAACTTGTCGCCGTCGTTGTCCTTGTAGAAGGTCGCGACCACGCCCTCGTCGACCTGGGTGTTGCAGTTGTCGTCCAAGCCGTTGCAGACCTCGACCTTGCTCGGGTTGACCGCGGCGTCATTGTCGTTGCAATCCCCGGTCTTGTTCGCGGTCCATTCATCGGTCGCCTTGCAGTAGCACACCGGCGTGACCGTCGCGCCAAAGCTGTCCTTGTCGGCGTCCGGATAGAAGTTGGTGCAACCGCCCGCGCCCACCGGATCGGTCTGGCCGTCGCAGTTGTCGTCGGCGCCATTGCACACCTCGCTGGCTCCGGGTTTCACGTTGGCACTCGCGTCGTTGCAGTCGCCGCCCACGAACGCGGTGTACGGATACTTGGCCGCGCCCAGGCATTGCTTGTCGGTGCCCACGCCATAGCCGTCCTGATCGGCGTCCTTGTAGTAGTCGTCACAGCCCTGGCAGCCGGCCTCGTCGATCTTGCCGTTGCAGTTGTTGTCCTTGCCATCCAAGCACTTCTCGCCCTGGCCCGGACTCGTCGCCGTGTCGGTATCGCTGCAGTCGCCAGCTTGCTTGGCGGTGAAGTTGCCCGCCGGCGAGCAGAAGCACTTCGCCGCGCCCACGCCATAGCCGTCGCCGTCGACGTCGGTGAAGAACTGCACGCAGCTACTGGCGTTTTCGTCATTCTCGCTGCCGTTGCAGTTGTCGTCCTTGCCGTTGCTGCACACTTCGGTTGCGGTGGGATTCACGCTCGCGTCCTTGTCGCTGCAATCGCCCGACTGGCTGGCCGTGTACAGACCCGCCTTGCCGCACAAGCACTTGGCACTGCCCTGGCCGAAACCGTCGCTGTCCGAATCCGCGAACAAGTCGCTGCAGCCGCTCGCGCCCTCCTCGTCCGTGTTGCCATTGCAGTTGTCATCCAAGCTGTTGCACGCCTCGCTGACGCCTGGGTGGATGGCCGACTTGGCATCGTCGCAATCGCCGCCCTTCTGCGCCGTGTAGCCGCCGCCCGCGACCGACAGGCATTTCTTCTGCGCGTCCAAGCCGTAGCCGTCCGCGTCGCCGTCCAGGAACAACAGCATGCACCCCTGGCAATTCTCCTCGTCGGCCGCGCCACTGCAGTCGTTGTCCTTGCCGTCCGCGCACTTCTCCGCGAGGCCGGGTGCCATGGCGGCGTCGGCGTCGCTGCAGTCACCGGTCGTCTTGGCGCTGAACTCGCTGGTGCCCGTGCACAAACAGGCAAAGCCCGCCGCGCCCACGCCGTCGCCGTCCTTGTCGGTATAGAACTTCGCGCAACCCGTGGCATTGTCGTCATTCTCGCTGCCGTTGCAGTTGTCGTCCTTGCCGTTGCCGCACACCTCGGTCTTGCCCGGGTGCACCGCGGCGTCCTTGTCACTGCAATCCCCTGATTGACTGGCGGAATACTGCCCTGCCGTCGCGCACAGGCACTTCAGCAGCGTCACGCCGTAGCCGTCTCCGTCCTCGTCGAAATAGAACGCCTTGCAGCCACTCGCCGCCTCCTCGTCGGTCACGCCGTTGCAGTTGTCGTCCACGCCGTTGCACGCTTCGGTCGCGAGCTTGGACACGGCCTTGACCGTGGGTTGGCAATCGCTGGCATTGGCGTCGCCATCGCCGTCCAGGTCGGCGTCGCAGGCATCGCCACTGCCGTCGCCATCCAAGTCCAACTGCTCGAAATTGACCACCAACGCGCAGTTGTCCGGCGTCACGTCGTTCGGGCAGCCGGGCGCGAAGTTGGCCACCGCGTCGCCATCGGCATCGCAATCGCACGCGTCGCCGGTCGTGTCCTTGTCGGTGTCCTTCTGGTCGGCGTTGGCAATCCAGGGGCAGTCGTCCACCTCGTTCAGCACGCCGTCCGAGTCCCAGTCGCCCTCGCACAAGTCGCCGATCTTGTTGTTGTTGACGTCCGCCTGATCGGCGTTGGCCTTGCCCGGGCAGTTGTCGAACGCATTGGGCGCGCCGTCGCCGTCGAGATCGCTGTCACACGCATCGCCAAGTCCATCGCCGTCGCTGTCGGTCTGGCTGGAAGTCGCCGCCAAGGCACAGTTGTCCACCCCGTCGAGCACGCCATCGTTGTCATCGTCCGGGTCGCACGGGTCGCCCAAGCCATCCTTGTCGTTGTCGTTCTGGCCGGCGTTGACCAGCAGCGGGCAGTTGTCCACGCCGTCCAACACCAGGTCGCCGTCCTTGTCGCCGTCGCAGGCATCGCCCAAGCCGTCGCTGTCCACGTCGGCCTGGTCTGGATTGGCCACCAGCAAGCAGTCGTCCACCACGTCGGGCACGGGACAGGCCACGGCCGTCGCATCCAAGCCCAGGTTGGCCACGCCGTCGCCGTCGAGGTCGCAATCGCAGGCGTCGCCCAAGCCGTCCTTGTCGGTATCGGTCTGGGTCAGGTTGGCAGCGAGAGGGCAATCGTCCTCTACATCCAAGACCTTGTCGTTGTCGTCATCCGGGTCGCACAAGTCGCCCAGGCCGTCCTGGTCATGGTCGACCTGGCTCGGGTCGGCGGCGAGCGGGCAGTCGTCCTGGCCGTCGGCCAAGCCGTCGCCGTCGTCGTCGGGGTCCATGCAATCAGCCAGTTCGTCGCCGTCCAGGTTGGCAAAGTTCTCATCGGTCGCGCCGTTGCAGTTGTCGTCGATGCCGTTGCAGCCTTCCGCCGCCGCGCCCGCGCCCTGGCACAACTCCTGGCCGCCCACGCACAAGGTCTTGCCCTGGCAGGTTCCGTAAGCATTGGCAATCGGGCAGGTCTTGGCCGGTACGCCGTCGTCGGTCTTGCCGTTGCAGTCGTCGTCCATCAGGTTGCACGCCTCGGCGGCAGGCACGGTGCCCGAACAGGAGCCCGGCAGGTTGGCCGCGCAGGTGTAAGTGCCCGGGCAGACGCCGAAGTCGTTCTTCAGTTGGCAACCGCCGGCACCGCCATCGGGACAAAGGCATTGGCCCGACTTGGGAATGCACACCTGCGCGCCGCCGCCGATCAAGGTTGCGGGCGCCGTGCCGCATGCCACGTCGCTGCCCACGCAGGCGCCGCCGCCGCTGCAGTCCTGCATGCACGCCGCGCCCTGGCCGAGGTCGACGCACACGCCCTTGGTCTTGTTCGGTCCGCCCGCACAATCTGCTGAAGTCTTGCAGGCTTTGCACTTGAACGGCGCCTGGTGCACGCACGCGTAGGTGACGTCCTGGCTCGAGGTCACCGCCTGGCACTCGTACTCCGGATTGCAGCCGGAACCCGCGACACAGACAGGCGAACAGCGCGGGCCGTCGGGCGTGGGCAGGCAGAAGCCGCTCGCGCAGTCGTCGTTCTTGACGCACGGCGGGTAGGGCTGCTGCACGGCGTCCAGGGCAAAGAGGTCGGGCGGTACGTCGGGTTCGATCGCGTCGGTACCGACGTCCTCGCTGTCCAGACTCCCCAAGTCGGCGAGGCCGGTGTCGATGGCGCCGGCGTCGACCGTGCCCACGGCCGCGGTGTCTTCCCCGCAGGCGGCCAGTAGCATGGCGAACACCAGGACACCGGGGAGTGCGCCGATACGAATAGACATGTTGCCTCGCGGGTTCGCTCGTGGGTCAGCCGGCGAAGAAAAGCCGAGCCCGACGGGCAGGCAGGATGCGCTCTCCGGCAGTGCCTAGGCAAGCCGTCGCCACGATTCACCCCGTCGCCGACGAGCCGGCGCGCCCGAGCCGGTCACAGCATCGCCAACAGCACGCCGCGCCGCGTCACCGCCAACGTCGCGACCGTACACGTCAACTTGCCCGACGGCCATGCTGACTCGGCAAGCGGCACCTGGGTCATGCCCCATTGCGCCGCGAGCAGGCTGTCCAGCGTCAGGGTCGCCGCCGTGGCACCGATGGTGAACTGCTTGTGATCCATGCGTTTCGGCGCCGGCCAGTCCGGGCGCTGCACGGTCACCTCGGCGAAGAACGGTTGCTGCAGCCAGGGCATCGCCGGGTCGGTCAGGACCTGGATCGCGCGCACTTCCAGGTTCTCGGCCAGGCAGGTCCGCCGCTGCACCCGCACCGCGCCAGCCAGCAGATCCTGTGGTACCGCGGTCACTTCCAGCCCAGCCAAGGTCGGCGTCTGCGGGTCCAACTGCACCGCGGTCAGCACCAGACCTTGCGGCCGCAGCAGCCACTCCAGCGTGACGGTCTGCGAGTCCACTCTCTGGGCGGGCTCCAGCTGAGCATTTTGCCGTTGCCGCCACAGATTGGTGATCGCCAGCGCCCGGGCCTGCAGCGCCATGCGCGTCGGCTCGGGCAGCACCGCCGTCGTTTCGGGTCGAGTCACCACGTCAGGCTGCCCCGGCCGCACCGCCACCTGCACGATTTCACTGCCGGTTTGCGTCGTCATCTGCGCGTGTACGCCGTCCGCCCGCCACTGCACGTGCACTTGCGCCACACCCTGCAGCGCGGCGTCCGGCGGGCAAGGTCGGCCCACCACGGCCAGATGCCCCGTCCACGGCGAGCGCCCGGTGAATCTCAGCGCCTCGTGCGACGCGAAATCCAGCCGACTGCTCCACACTTCGGCCAACGCCGTCGCCACGGTGCGCGTGCGATCGGCGGCAAGCGGTTGGGCGTCGGGCTGCAGGAAGGCGCGCGCGGTCGGATGCAGCCCCGGCAGGTCCAGATCCGTCGCCGATGCGCGCAGACACAGCGCCTGCTGCGCGCCAAGTCCTTTGAATTGCGCGGTTAGTTGCGCGTGGATCGCGGTCAGCACGGTCGCCTCGATGGGCAGGTCGCGCAGCCACCGCACCGCCCCACCGTGGGCCAGCACCTGCTTCACCACGGGCGTGTGCGGCTCGTCATCGAACGATTGCAGCCACTTCTGCGCCGGCGGATCGGTTTTCACCGCGGCCAGGTACGCCGCCCGGCCGTCGAGCAGCAGCTTGCGCGCCCGCAGATCCAGGAACACCGCCTCCTGGTCGAGCTGCCGCAGCGTCTGCACGGTGGGATCATCATGATCTGCCTCGATTTTGGCCGGCAGCAGCCATGGCGCGTCGGCCCCCTGGGGCTGCAACTCCTCGGCCAGCGCGAGCGCACTGCCGGTCCAACCGAGATCGCGCACCGCCGCCGGCCCGCCCTGCCCCGGCGTCTCCTGGCTGGGCGGCTCGCCCGGTGGCTGGGCAACCAGCGGCGTCTGCTCGAGAGTTTCACGCTGGCGCACCGAGAGCGGCTGGATGCGCAACTGCGGACCGAGGTCGTGCACCAACGCCTTCTGGCTCGCATGGTTCGCGTATTGCTTCATGTAGGCGTCGTCCAGCAGCGTCGTCGCCTGCACCAAGGGCACGTTCAGACCGGCGAGCCGTCGCGCCAGATCCGAAAGGGGCAGCATGGCCTCGGTCACCAGCACCGCGCCGACCGGCGGCAGATCCTCGGGCACCGTGCGCGCCAGGACGACATCGCTCGCCTCGACCTGCAACGGCCCGGGCGGCTCGGTCTCGAAGCGGCGCACCAGCCCGGCGTGGGTGCCGGGTAGTACCGCTGTAGTTTGACCCACCTGGATGAGATCGGCGTAGGTCAGCAGGCGCGCGGCGAATGGCCCGCCCGACTGCCGCAACTGCCGCGCGAGTTGCTCCTGGGCATCCGAAGTGCGCGCCAACCACAGAAGTTTGGAGGCGACATCGGCTGGCAACATGGCCTGCAGGCGCGCGAAGAAGTGGGCGAGTTGGCTCTCGGACGGCGCGTCGGGGTATTCCAGTGCGAACAACCACAGCACTTCGGCGCGGTTGCGGCGCGGATCGGCCGGCAGGTGCTGAAGTTCGGTCGCGCCATAGAAGCGCGGACAACGCGTGTCTGGCGTGTCGAAGTCGCACAGGCCGGCGCGGTCGTAGAAGCGGGGCGAGTACAGGCGGTCGCCGTAGAACTGCAGGCCCAGGGGCAGTTCGTCGCCCGGGTGGAAGCGCGCGTAGACCTCGGCGAGGGTGGCAAAGTGCAAGCCTTGGACGGGCTCGACCGGATCGCCCGAGATCGCCACGCCGTTGAGCAGGCGGAACCAGTACCACTCGTCGTGCAGGCTGTAGAAGCGCGGATCGAGGGCGTAGTTCGCGCCGGCAAGGTCGCCGAAGCGGGTGAGCTCGACCTTGCAGAAGAGGCCGTGCTCGGGGCTGGCGCAGAACTGGTCGAAATCCTTGGCGCTGCTGAAACTGTTGCGGGTGTGGTCTTGGAACGACGCGACCGGCGGATCCGGCGTGCAGGCGGCCGGCGCGAGGAGCAGGCACAGCAGGAGGACGGTGGAACGCATGGGCCTCCGGGACAGGCAGGGTATGAGGCGCCGGGGCGTTGGGCAAGCCAGCTGGCATGAACACACCAGTCCGATCTGGCACGGCCGTGGCAGTGGAAATGGTGGGTCTGGGCGATGTTGAATAGAGGCCGCGGGCGGTACGTTGCCAGTGGGGCAGGCGAGACGCGCAGGCTCCGCGCGAGAACGAAGCGGGGCAGCGGGGCTGGCCGCGGATTCTCTCTCGAAATCACCGGAGGAACCACATGAAATCATGGACTGCCAGCATGGCGATGGTGTTGCTCGGCGCCGCCGCCATCGCACCGGCCTGGGCGGCGGACGGGGCGAGTTCGGGTGGCGGCAAGGCCGTGTTCACCGACCAGAAGTGCAACAAGTGCCACCGGGTCAGCACCGAGGGCATCGCGCCCCTCAAGGAGAAGGAGGGCATCGCCGAGGTGTCCGGCGTCGGCGCCAATCACGACGCGGCCTGGTTCAAGAAGTGGTTGCTCAAGGAAGTCGACATGGACAGCAAGCTCAAGCCCGGCGAGAAGGTCAAGCACAAGTCCGCTTGGAAGGGCACCGACGCCGAGCTCGACTCGGTCACCGCCTGGCTCAAGACCCTGACCAAGAAGGCGAAGTAGACTGGCTGCGAGGGGGTCGGGTTCGGGCTTGAGTTCGGGGTGGGGCCCGGGGGTCGGGATCGGGTTCGGGTTCGGGTTCGGGATCGGGATCGGGTTCGGGCGTAGGTTACTGCTCCTGCTAGCGATTCCGGCTCCGGCCCGGCTCCGGCTCCGGCCCGGCTCCGGCTCCGGCCCCGGCCCCGGCTCCGGCCTTGGCCCCGGCTCGGGCACGGACGGAAACGTGCACACGCCAGCGCGCGCGCTATCCTGTAGGGGATGAACCCAGGAGGACCAGCCATGCCCAGTCCGCAGACTTCAGCCGATGTCGTCTCCTACGCCTGCAGCGCGTGCGGCGCCGAGAACCGCATGCCCGCCGCCCGCCTCGGCGATCGCCCCAAGTGCGGCCGGTGCGGCGAGCGCGTGTTGCCGGCCAAGCCCGTCGTCGTCACCGATGGCACGTATCGCGACATCGTCGAGCTCGCGCCGCTGCCCGTGCTCGTCGACTTCTGGGCGCCGTGGTGCGGACCGTGCCGGATGGTCGCGCCCGTGCTCGAACAGGTGGCCCGCGAACGGGAAGGCCGGCTGATAGTCGCCAAGGTCAATACCGACGAGTGCCGCCAACTTGCACAACGCTTCCAGATCCAGTCGATCCCGACGCTGGCCAAGATCGTCCAGGGCAAGGTGGTCGACCAGATCTCCGGCGCGCTGCCCAAGGACCAGTTGGACCGTTGGCTGGGTTGAACGCGCGACTCCGCCTCAAAGTGACGCCGTCCACAGCACGACCTTGTTGCGTCCCGCGGCCTTGGCCAGATAAAGCGCTTCGTCGGAACGGCCGATCAATTCTTCCGGCGTGGAGGCGTGGAGCGGATGGGTGGCCACGCCCAGGCTCACCGTCACCTGCCCGACCGGTTTGCCCGTCGCCGCTGCGAAGTCGTGGCTTTCGATGGCATGCCGCAACCGTTCTGCCACCTCCATGCCCTGTTCGGGGCCCGTCTCCAGCAGGATCGCCGCGAATTCCTCGCCACCGTAGCGGGTCAACACGTCGGCGCTGCGCAGGCCCAGGCTCAGGATCGTCGCAATCTCGCGCAACACCACGTCACCGCAAGGGTGGCCGAAGGCGTCGTTCAAGCGTTTGAAGTGGTCCACGTCGATCATCAGCAGCGTGGTGGTGCGCGTGGACGACTGGGCCACCTCGTGCTCGATGACCTCGGCGAAATGCCGGCGGTTGTGCACGTTGGTCAGCGCATCGGTCCGCGCCAGCCGCGCCAACTCGGCCACCGCCTTCTGCAATTGATGGTTCAACTCCTCCAGTTCACCGTTCTTGCGCCGCACTTCCGCGGATCGTTCAGCCACTTTGGCTTCCAACGATTGGGTCGCGCGCTCGACCTCGTCGGCCATGTTGTCGAACACCAGGGACAGCCGCCCCAATTCGTCGCTCCTTTGCAAACCCGCGCGCGCACTCAGGTTGCCTTGTTGGATCGCCGCTGCGGCATCGGCGAGCACCCGCACCGGCCGCACTACCATGCGCATCAGCCCGACGTACAGGACCAGTGCGAGCACGACCGCCAACGCCAGCGAAAAGCCCGCGAGCGCCCGCCTCGCCCACGCCGTGCGCACTTGCACCGGGCGCAGATCGAACGCCGCCACCAGCGTGCCCCAGCGCAGCCCCGAGACTGCAGGCATCGACACCAGCAGCACGCCGTTGCCTCGACCATCGACGACTTCGCGCCAAAGTGCATCGTCGGCTATCGCGGCTTTGTTCATGAATTCGCCATCGAGGACATCGCCCTCGTCGCGCCGCGAATGTGCATCTGTTCCGCTCGCCGACCGCGCGATCACGTGGCCCGCCGCATCCAGCATCGCCACCTGCATCACGTGCATGTGCTCGCCGCCGACGCGCGTCACTTCGGTCAGGTAGCCGTCCAACCGGTCGAGCGCGTGCACCGCCAGCGACATCGCGCACGGCACGGCCAGCGTCCCCAACAGCGAGGCGGCGCGCATTCGTGCGTCTTCCCGGTAGGTTTCACTCATCGCCCGCGTCATCGCGCCGCCGGCCAGCGCCATGGTCAGCAGCACGGCGCCGGCCGCCAGCAGGGCCAGGCGCGTGCCGATGCCGCGAATCTGCACGGGACGCTTCGCCATCGGTCAGGGCTCCGCGTGAGGGGGTAGAGGCTTGGGCGACCGGCGATATGCCTGGACTTGCTCGGCAATGGCGCGCACGTTGCGGTAGTCGTCGTCGCTGGCGGCGATCCAACCGCTGACGCCCGGCGCGTGCGCGAGCACTTCGCGACCGCGGCGGGTGCGCGTGTCCAGGCGCTGGAAGGCCACCGCGATCTTGCGGGCGCCGCTGGCAGGGAGGGCCGATCGGGCGCACAACGCGTCGTACGGGATGCGCCCGGCTTTGTGGAGGATGCGCACTTCGGCTCCGGCGCCGTTGGTGTCTTCAGCCAAGGTACCCGAGGACACCGCGGCCGCGTCGACCTTGCGTTCCAAGAGCAGGCGCAATGCGTCCGAATGGGTGCCCGCCCAGACGACCTCGGCGAAGTCGTGCTCGGGGTCCATGCCGTGGTCCAAGAAGGCCGCGTACGGAAAGAGGAAACCCGACGTCGACAGCACGTCCACCCAGGCGATGCGACGCTTCTTGAGGTCGGTCAAGCTCTGGGCCGGATCGTCGGCGCGCACCAGGACATACGAGGAGTAATCCACGCTTCCGTAAGACAGCGTGCGGGCGAGCAGTTGCAGCTTGGGATCGCGGTGCCGGGCCTCGACGTAGGACAGCGGCGACAACAGGGCCAGATCCACCGTGCCGATCGCGACGCGCTGCACCAGGTTCTCGTACGAATCCGCGAGCACCAGATCGACCGGCACGCCCGTGTCCGCAGCCAAGGCATCGGCCACCGGCTGGAACTGGCTGTGCAGCCGCTTGAGCGTGAGGTACGGTGTGACTCCGAGGCGCAGGCGCGTCTGTTCCGCTGGCAGATCCACCGCTTCCAGTTTCAGCGACGGCACGCTCCAGGGCGAGGCCGCTTGCCGCACGCCTAGCGCGAGGTGACCGTCGGGCTCGGGCGCCTTCCGTTCGCAAGCCGTGCCTAGCCCCAGCGCAAGGGCACCGATCACCACTTGCAATATCAGAAGCTTATACGACATTCGCAACATCCGCGAGGCGGTCGATTCTCAGCAGGAGGGCAGACGCGCAGCCTTGCACGCTGGCTGGGTCGGGTCAATCGGAGGTTCCGCGATGGCACCGCTTGCCGTATCCTGACGGCCCCAACGTCAGCGCAGGAGGGTCCATGGGTTCCGAATTGCTTCCGAAACAACGCGCCGAAGCGAGCAAGCGCGGCTGGATGGCCGTCGGCGGCTGGGCTCTTTCCGGGGTCATGTTCTGGTATTCCATGGGCTTCCTGGTCATCCTCGCCATGGGCGGCGCGGCCTGGCTCACGTGGCGCTGGTTCCAGTACCGCGCTGGCTGGGGCATGCGTTTCTGAACTTGGAGCCGAAGATGACGCTCGATCTGCCGCCACCGCTTGCCACCGCGCCCGCCCAACCGCGGCTCGTGCTGGTGCCCGAGGCTACGTCCAACGCCGAGTTCTTCGAGCGCCACGCCGCGCCGGGTCGCATCGGTCTGGTGGGTATGACGACCTGGGTGGACCGGAGCATCCGCCGCGTGCAAAGACGCCTGACTCCAGAGGGTTTGCACAGCCTATGGTCGCACGCGTTCCTGCTGCAGGGGCGGCGGGTCGACGGCCAGCACTGGTTGCTCGAGTCCGATCTGGACGTGCACGGTCATTTCGTGCGGCTGGGCGTGCAGGAAAACCGCGTGGACAAGTACCACGACCTGGGTCTGGCGCCGACGTGCGCGATTCTCGACTTCGGCTTGGAAGACGCGCAGGTGCAGACCGTTCTGACCGCGGGGCTGGAACTGCTGGCGACGCGGACGCGCTATTCGATCCCGAAGGCACTGGCCAGCTACGTCGCGATGCGGCGGCAGCAGTTGGGCCGCAAGTTCACCAAGAAGGACGAGAAGTCGCTGTACTGCTCGGCGTTCGTGGCGCACTGCTACGGCGTGGCGGGCATCGACCTGGCCCCGGGCGTGGATCCGGACAATACCTTGCCTGAACTGCTGGCGGCGACTCAGGTTCCGCACACGATGACGTTGCTGCGGCGGGTGACTTGCAACTGACGACCGCCGAGGCGCGCGACTTCCTGGTCGGCCATCTGGGCCTGCGAGCGACGACCCTGCCTCCGGGGGCTGAGGGGACGCGCGCGCTGCTGGCCAACCTGCGCTGCATCCAACTGGATCCGCTCGATCGCATCGGCACCAACGCGGACCTGGTGGCAATGGCGCGGGTCGACGGTTTGCGCCGGGGCGACGTGTTCCGCCACCTGCTGCCGACCCACGCCTTCGAACATTTCGCCAAGGAACGCTGCCTGTTGCCCGCGGACGTGTTTCCCTCCTACCGCACCCAAGCGACCGAAACGCCTTGGTGGCGGCTGGGCGAACGGCTGCAGCGGCTGCCCGAAGGCGTGTTGGAGCGCGTGCTGGCCGAAGTGCGCGCCCATGGTCCGGTCACGCCGGCTGCGCTGACCGATCACGGCACGGTCGAGGCGATGGACTGGTCCGGTTGGAAGGGCACGGCCAAGGCGACCTCGATGGCGCTGGAAGTGCTGTGGACCCGCTGCGAAGTGGTGATCTGCGGGCGGACCAAGGCGGGCAAGCAGTACGACGTGCCCGAGCGCGCGCTGGCGACCGTGGCGCACCTGCAACCCGCGCAGGACTTCGCGACGACTGCGTTGCTGGATCGCGTGCAGGCGGCCGGGCTTCTGTCGATGGCGGCGGGTCCGCACTGGTCGACGTTGGCGGCGGTGCGCACCTCTGGACTGCCCGCGCGCTTGGTGGCCGAGGGGCGATTGCAGCGCGTGACGGTGGCGGGCGGGCCGCGACAATACTTGGCGCCGGCGGGGTTTCGCGATCGCACTTTCGCGCACGACGACGGGCAGATGCGCCTGCTCGGGCCACTGGATCCGCTGCTGTGGGACCGCAAGCTGGTGCTGCACGCGTTCGGCTTCGATTACGTGTGGGAAGTCTACAAGCCCGCGCCACAACGCAAGTGGGGCTACTACGTGTGTCCGTTGCTGCACCGTGGCGTTCTGGTCGGACGGCTGGAAGCGCACGTGACTGCAGGTGAATTGGTGGTCGACCGCGTGTGGCGCGAAGACGGGCAGGCGTTCGACGAGGCCGCGTTCCAGGCGTGCATCCTGCGTCATCAGGGCCAGCTGTAGACGCGCGGCGAATCGGCGTCGTGGCAGGACATGCGCCACTTCGTGGACAATTCGTGCCGCCACGTTACCTTGGTGGTTCGGCCGCGGACGTGGCACACCAGGCGGAGAGTGACCGTGACAGCAGAAAAGCCCATGCGGCCCGTACACATCGTCGGCCTGGGCGGGTCGCTCGACAGCGATTCGTCCAGTCTCGTGGCGCTGCAATTGGCGTTGGAGGGGGCGCGAGCGGCAGGAGCGGAGACTTTACTCCTGGATCTTCGCGAGTTGAACCTGCCGCTGTACGTACACGGCATGACGCCGCCCGTGGGCGCGCTGCGCCTGGTGGAGGCGACGGCGTGGGCGCACGGCATGCTTTGGTCCAGCCCGCTTTACCATGGCACGATGAGCGGCGCGATGAAGAACGCCCTGGATTGGCTGGAGTTGTTGGGTCAGCACGAACCGCCGTACCTGACCGACAAGGTCATAGGCCTGGTGGCGACCGCGGGCGGCGTGCAAGGGCTGCAGGCGATCAACACGATGGAGTACGTCGTGCGCTCGCTGCGGGGTTTCACGCTGCCGTTGACGGCGCCGATCTCGCGGGCGCATCACGCCTTCGATGCCGACGGGCGGGCAGTGGATCCGCTGGTGGCCACGCTGTTGCATCGACTGGGCGCGGAACTGGTGCGCACCTCGGGCCGTTTCGCTACTTCACCGTGATCGTGCTCTTCATGCCACCGCTGCCATGGGGCCGGCACACGTAGTAGATCACACCCACGGTGTCGAACTTGACGGTCTGGGGGTCGCCGGTCACGTCGAATCCACCCGGTGGCACGACCCAGTCCGCCGAACTGGCTGGCGGGCTGTCCCACTGCCCCTTGTTGACCTGCGTGGCGGTGTGGAAGCCCTTGCTCGGCGCAAAGGTCACGCTGTCGCCGACGCTGATGACCAGGTCCGCAGGATCGAACGCGAAGCCCGGCGTCGTCACCGTCCAGGTCTTCGGCACCGGCTTGGGCGCTACGCACTTGCCGTTGGCGCCGTTCGGAATCGCCACGCTCGCGCACTGCGTTGCATCCTTGGCCGCCATCGCCGCGTAATTCAACGAACACTGCACCGTCGCGCCGTCCGTGTCGCCGACCTTGCCGGTGCTCGCCGCGCCACCGCACTTCGTCGCGCAATCGCCTGCCGAGGTGAAGGTCGCCGCGCAGTTGGCCCCGGCAACCTGGCAGAAGTTCTCGCACAACGTCCCGCACACGCCAGCGCCGGTCTTGCCGGTATGCGGGCAGTGCGTCAGGGCCGAGGCGGCGTCCTTGCTGGCCAAGCCGGCGTGGAACAGACGGCAACCGACGGTATCGCCACTGGTATCGCTCTTGGCGCCGACCGGGTACTTGCCCAGGTTCTTGCAGTAGTCCACGCATTCCGCCGCCGATGCGTACTGCGCGTTGCCGCCCGTGCATGCTGACGTGACCGCGCTGCAGAAGTCCTCGCACGTCGGCACAGTCGGAATGCCCTCGCCCACGCAGACGCCGACCTTGCACGCGTCCTTGTTCGTTTGCGCATTGGCGTCGTCGCAGACCGTGCCGTTGACGGCGTTGGCATGCAGGCAGCCCTTGACCGCGTCACAACTATCCACTGTGCAAGGGTTCTTGTCGTCGCAGCCGACCGCGGTGCCGGCGCTGCAGACCGTGCCGGTGCACTTGTCCCCGGTGGTGCAGGCGTTGGCATCGTCGCAAGTCGTCGGTCCCGCCACCGACTGGCAGCCCTTGACCGGGTCGCAAGTGTCCTTGGTGCAAGCGTTGGCGTCGTCGCAGTTCTTGCCGCCCACGCCCAGGCATTTGCCGCCCATGCACATGTCGCCGGTCGAACAACCGTCGCCGTCGTCGCACGCCACCATGTCGTCGTTCGCGTGCAGGCAGCCCTTGACCTTGTCGCAACTATCCTTGGTGCATGGATTCTTGTCGTCACAATTGGTGGCGGCGCCCGGCACGCAAGCCCCGGCCTGGCAGGCGTCGCCGGTGGTGCAGGCACTGGCGTCATCGCAAGCCGACGGTGCCGCGGCCGTCTGGCAGCCCTTGATCGGGTCGCAACTATCCTTGGTGCATACGTTACCGTCGTCGCAGTTCTTGCCGCCCGCACCCGCGCACTTGCCGCCCATGCACATGTCGCCGGTCGAGCAACCGTCGCCGTCGTCGCACGCAATCATGTCCGCGTTCGCGTGCAGGCAGCCCTGGGCCTTATCGCAACTATCCTTGGTGCAAGGGTTCTTGTCGTCACAATCGGTGTTGGCGCCCGGCAGGCACGCCCCGGCCAGGCACGCGTCGCCCGTGGTGCAGGCGCTGCCATCGTCGCAAGCCGCGGTATTGTCGGTGGTGGTGCAGCCCTTGGCGACGTCGCACGCATCGGTGGTGCACGGATTGACGTCGTCGCAGACTTTGGCCTTACCGGCCGCGCACTTGCCTGCCGCACAGGCGTCGCCCTCGGTGCAAGCGTCGCCGTCTTCGCAACTGGCGGTGCTGTTCGCCGCGACGCAGCCCTTGACCTTGTCGCAACTGTCCGTCGTGCAAGCGTTGCCATCGTCACAAGCCTTGGCCTGGCCAGCCGTGCACGTGCCCTCGACGCAGGTGTCGGCCTGCGTGCAGGCGTCGCCGTCTTCGCAATCGCCCAGCACTGCCTCGTGCGCGCATCCGGTCTTCGGTACGCAACTATCCGTGGTACAGGCGTTCTTGTCGTCGCAATCGGTGGCGGTCTTGCCGGCGCGGCAAGTTCCGTCCAGGCAGGCGTCGCCTTCGGTGCAGGCATTGCCATCGTTGCAGGCGGCGGTCTGGTTCACGGTCTTGCAGCCGGTCGTCACGTCGCAGGAGTCGTCGGTGCAAACGTTGTCGTCGTTGCACACGAGGTTCGCGCCGGACTTGCAGGCGCCGTCCTTGCACGTGTCGCCCACGGTACAGGCGTCCTTGTCGTCGCAAATCGCGCCGCTGGCCGGGGTGTGGTCGCAAGCACCGGTCGTCGGGTTGCACACGTCCGAAGTGCACGGATTGTTGTCCGAGTTCAGGCACTTGCTCGGCTGTGCGGAATACACGCAGCCATTGTTCGGATCGCAACTGTCTACCGTGCAGGCGTTGTTATCGTTGCAGGCGGTCGCGGCCCCGCCGGTGCACGCACCCGCCTTGCACTTCTCGCCGCTCGTGCACACGTCGCCGTCGCTGCACGCCTTGTCGTCCGCGGTGATTTGCGCCACGCACAGAGCGCCGTTGCACACGCCGACCTGACAGCCCTGGGTCAACGCGGCGCAGTCGGCGTCCACGGTGCAGCCCGCGGTGTTGGTCGTGTCCTGGGTGGTCTTGCCGCCGTCGTCGGTGCCGCACGCGCTGGCGCTGGCGACGACGAATGCGAGCAGGAGGATGCGGGCGAAACAGCGGTCGAGCATGGGTGTCTCTCAGGAAGAACGTGAACGAAGTCAGGGCGGCTACGGGCCGACCGGAAGAGTAGACTAGCGTAGCCGTTCGGGCGTGTCGAATCGTGGGCGTGCGCCTGACCTGAACCGAAGCCGCTAGTAACTCTGGCGCAACCGGTCGTCCAGGTCGGTCAGGACCTCGTGGGCGAACTGCTGGTAATCCTGGGGCCGCGTTTCCGCCGTGAAGGCCACTACTGCCATACGCAGGACCAGCCGTAGTTCGGGCAAAAACAGTCCGGCCGCCTTCAGGCTCGCACCCAGCCGTTGGGCCGCCAGTTGCGCGCCCGCGTGGTCGGTATGCGTCAGCACCACGTGGAAGCGCGTCGGTTCGAAGCGGAACAGCACGTCGGTTTGCCGGGTGATCTTGATCAGGTGCTGAGCGATCGTGCGCAACGCCTTGTCCTCCACCGGCCGGTCCGCCACTCGCAACGCCAACCGATCGCCGGGCGATGGTTCGCGCGATTGCACCGGCAGCGTACCCACTTCCACCACGAGCACTGCCGTCCCGTAGCCGTAGCGCGCCGCCCGCCGCAGTTCGATCGGCAGGACGAATTCGAACTGTCGCCGCGAGAAGACTCCGGTCGCCGGGTCCGTCATCGCCTCGTCGCGCGCTTCCCCGAACGCCGCCGCCAGCGCGCGCTCCGCCGTCTTGCCCCGAGTGATGTCGCTGACTACCGCGAGACACCACGCCTCGCCATCGAGCTTGACCTTGCGCAACCGCACCAGGACGTCCAGACCGCGCCCCGGCTCGCCCAACTGCCAGTCGTGCGCCACGTCCAGCGCCAGGTCGTCGTCGTCCATCGCGGCATGGAACGCGCCGCCCAGCTCCGGCACCTCGGCCTCCAACAGCACTTCGCGAAAGAAGTCCTGGCCTCGCGCGTCCTCGGGCAGCCAACCGCGCAAGGCCAGTTCGCCCGCGCTATGGGCCAACACGTGGCCGTCGCGATCGATCAGGAACGCCGCGGTCGGCCACGCTTGCAGAAACGGAATCAGCATCAGGTCTTTGGAGCGCTGCACGGGATTCTCTCGTCGCCGCCGGGGCAGGCTGCGCAGGTGAGTCTAGGCACGTCGAACGATGATGCGCTACGCTGCAGCAAAAAGGAGCCAACGGCAATGCACCACTCGGACGAATTCGTGCAACTGGTCGAGGACGCCAAGGCGCGCGTGAAGGAAGCGACGCTGGACGTCCTGCTGGAATGGCAGGCGCGCGATAAACCCTTTCGACTCGTGGATGTGCGCGAGGACGACGAGTGGCGGGCCGGCCATGCGAGCGGCGCGGAACACATCGGCCGGGGCGTGCTGGAACGCGACATCGTGGCGCAAGTGCCGGACAAGTCGGAGACGCTGGTGCTGTACTGCGGCGGAGGCTATCGCTCGGCGTTGGCGGCGGACAACTTGCAGCGCATGGGCTACCGCGAAGTCTGGTCGCTGGCAGGCGGTTGGAAGGCCTGGCGGCAGCGCGGCCTGCCCGTGGCCAAGTAGCGCCCACTCCGCAGTAGCCGCAATACGAGTCGGGAGCGCAACCTGGGCCGCAGTCGACCAGCCAGCCAAACGACGAGCCTTCGCCCCGCCCCGCAATATGCCTGTGATATCCGGCTGTTGCCTCGCGGGCCTTGCAACACTGTGACGCACCCGCTACGTTGCACACACCCAATTGCACCGGCTCGAAAAGAATCCGCCCACGAGGCAGACCCACGTCAACGTCGTATCCCCAAGCGGATGCGGCAGGAGCGCGCCATGACGATCAGCGAAGCGACCGAGAGCCACCTCGCCCGGATTGCCCTGGCCCTTTCAGGCTGCAAGATCCACGCCCGGGACATGCCGGTGGAGGCCGAACCGTCGCGCGTGGCCCTGGACCGGCACAACGCAGCGATCCACGAACTCGTCAGTGAATACGCCCGTATCCGCCAATCGCTAGTGCAAATGGAAGACAAGATCAACGCCGAACTGCGCGACGCCGCCAAGACACGCGCGGAACTCTTGCGTGTGGTCGAAAGCGAGTTCGGCTCGCGCGACGGGCGCATGCGTCACTTCCGCCCGGCTTCGGAGGCACGCCTGCACGCGCCGCGCCTGCGGACGCCGAATCAGGCGCAGAACGCGGTGAACCCGCTGAACACCATGACCGCGACCCCCACCGTGCAGCCGTGAACCACGACTGGTCAGAGTTGACCAAGGGCCTGCGACGCCTCGCGCCGCACCTGCCGGGTGATCCCCTCCGGCAGGTGTTGCGCGACAAGTTGCCGGCGGCCCCGCGTCCGGACACGCCGGGCGGTACGGCTGCGCAGCGGACTTCGCGCTCCTGAGCGGCTACACTGCGCCGCGATGACACCCAATCCGGCAAGGCTGACGCTGCGGCTCGAAACGGTGAACGGACTGTGGCGGGCCCAGGCCCAGCAGTTCCGGACCCGCGACGTGCTGAAGTCCACATCGTGGCTGATGCGCGCGATCGCCTGGTTCCTGGCAGTGCTGCGAGTGCTGTCGAAGCGCTCGTTTCTGCAGGACTTCACCACGACCATCGGCCGCGTGATCTACTTGCCGTTCGACCGGTTCGCTGCGTGCGACGAGGCGGAATGCTGGCGGCGCCTGACGTTGTGCGTGCACGAACACCAGCATGTGGCGCAGTGGCAGCGCGGGCCGGTGCGCTTCGTGCTGGGCTATCTGCTGTCGAGGACGCGGCGGGCCGAACTCGAGGCGGAAGCGTATGGCACGGCGCTCGAACTCGCGGCGTGGGCGCACCGGCCCCTGCCGGATCCCGCGGAGTTGGCGGCAAGACTTCGGTATTACGGCGTGGGACCGCGGCAGATCGACCACGCTGCGAGAATCCTGGCCGAAATTGCCGTGAACGCCAGGGCGGGCCGGGTGAGCACCGAGGCAGCGACGGCGGCGATCGCCTGGCTGCAGACACACCAGCCGTTACAGTGAGTTATCGTCGAGCGCCGTGCCGGCGATGACGGCTTGAGGAAGCCGCCGCCGATCGCGGTGCAGGCCAACGCGGCGATGGCGGGACCTTTCTGCGGGTAGGCAAAGAGCGTGATGTAGCCGACGGCGTAGAGCACGAAAGCAATGATGAGCGAGCCACGAAAGGTGATTCGGTCGGCGATGGCACCGCAAACCACGGGAGCGAGCGAGGACAGCAGGCGGAAGTTGCCGCGCAGCGCGCCGGTGGCGAGGTCGTTGAACCCCACGACATTGGTGAGGTAAGGCGACAAGCCGATGAACATGCCGTAGAAGCCGAGGCGCTCGAGCAGTTCAATGACGTTGGCGATGTAGAAGGTGCGCGGAAACGGGACCTTGGCGTCATGGTGCGCAACCGTAGCCGTGTTGGCGTGCGCATTCAAGCGATCGGGCGGAATCAGGCGCGACGGTCGCTTTCGAGGCTGGCGGGGACACGAGGACGCGAGTAGCCTGGGGCGCATGCCCTGCTACGGCCTGCTCCTGCAACCTTCGTTCGGCTTCGCGCCCGCGCACGGAATCGACGCCGATCGCATGGAACAAAGCGCCGACGTGCTGCGTTTCTGGCAGTCGGGAGAGCTGGTGTACAGCATTCCGGCGCGCTACGTGGCCAAGATCGAGACGTTCGATTCGCGCCCGGAAGCGATCGAATGGCTGCGGGCTCAAACACGTTTCAGCGGTCGCAGTGGCGTGCAAGGCTCTGAGGTGCTGGCCGCCCGCGGGCCGTCCCGCAGTGCGATCATCGAGCAGGTCAGCCTCGTGTTGGAGGAGCGAGGCAAGACCCGGCCGTGATCGCACGAAACTGCCCCTTGCTCCGAGAAAATGCGCGCGCCCCCTTGTCAGCCAGCGCCGGTGTGCTTTCGTACCCTTCGCCCAGGCGACCGAGCTCTTTCGGCGCCGATCTTCTTCGAGAGAGGCCTCATGTTGAAGCGCGAACATGCCGTCATCATTCTAGTTGCGTTGTTCATCGTTGGTTATCTGTACGGCCGGGTGTCGCAGCCGAGCATGGCCCCTGTCGCCGCCGACGCCGCGACTCCGAGCAGCATCGGGGAAACGCCAGCGCCTGCAGTGGCTTCGGCCACACCGTCCCACGAACCGTCGCCCGCGCCTGCGAGCCCGCCGCCGAGCAATCCCGCGCCCGCGCCTGCCGCCCAGAACAACGCGCCGGCGGATCCGAACCAGGTGTGGCGCGTGGCGATCCACCCGGACGACGCCAAGAAGGGCCCTGATTCCGCACTGGTGAAGGTCGTTGTGTTCGGTGCTTTCGGCAACCAGGAAACGGTGGATTTCGCGCCGGTCATCGAGGACGTGATCAAGACCTACGGCGACAAGGTTCAGGTCCGCTTCAAACACAAGGCCGTGCCGCTGCCGCATCCCGATTCGATCGTGTCCGCGGAGGCGGCATTGGCGGCCCATGCGCAGGGCAAGTTCTGGCCGTTCTTCGACAAAGCGATGAAGACCAACGCGGTCGGCCGGGCCAGCCTGGAGTCGATCGCGCAAGACGTCGGCTGCGACATGGCGCGCTTCAAGAAGGAGATGGACGCCGAGAAATACCGCGGTCAAGTCATGCGCGACAGCCTGGTAGCGGGCGAAGTGGCGGCGAACACGTACCCCAACGCACTGGTCAACGGCGTCCGGCTGAATACGCCCAAGACTGGAGAACGGCTCAAGAAGTTGATCGACGAGCAACTGGTCAAGGCGCAAGAGAAGGTGAAGTCGGGGGTGGCGCCGGGGGCCCTGTACGAGACACTGATCAAGGACGGCCGCCTATTCGAGCAGACGGCGGGTCCGGCGGTGAAGATCGACAGCGACGGCAGCCCGTTCCTCGGCAGCAAGACGGCCAAGGTCGAAGTGCAGGTGTACGAGGACTTCCAGTGCCCGTTCTGCACCAAGATCGCGCCCAGCCTCCATGCGTTCGCCAAGAAGTTCCCGAACGACGTGCGCATCGTCTACAAGCACATGCCGCTGGACATCCACGACAAGGCCAAGCTGGCGGCCGAGGCGTCGATGGCGGCACATGCCCAGGGCAAGTTTTGGGAATATCACGACATCCTGTTCGCCAACCAGAGCGCGCTCGACCGCGCTGACCTGGAGAAGTACGCGCAGCAGGCCGGCCTGGACGTGGCGAAGTTCAAGAAGGACCTGGATGCCGGCGTGGGCAAGGCGTTGATCGCGCGGGACATGCAGGAAGGCCAGGGCGTCGGGGTGAGCGGGACACCGACCGTGTTCATCAACGGCATGAAGTACCAGGGCCCGCGCGGTTATCCGCCCGAGGGACTGGAAGCAGTGGCGCGGGTGTACTTCGGGCTGGGCAAGTAGGCGGCGATCCCGGTCTTGCGTCCACGGTCTTCACTGCAGCAACAGCGTCGCGGGGACTTGATCTAGCGGAATTTCACGCACTTCAGTACCGTCGCCTTGCTGACTCGGTTGGCAGACGACGACGCGAAAGTCATTGCCGCACGGGCTGTCCTCCAGGCGGAAGTCGGTCTGGCCGGCGGCGACGAACCGGCGGTCCTCGCCCCTGTACTGACTGCACGGTAGATGGGAACCTGTGCCTCCTTCGCAGGGATTGAACAGTTCCGGCAGCTTGCGCAACAGCAGGCGCGCGGAGGCTTTGCCCATGACGTCAGCGAGTTTCGCTGGCTTGCGGTGGCCGGCGCGAAACGTCCGGCAATGCATGTCATAAACGTAGTGGGCGGCGCCCGCGTAGTACGACTGCGTGGCGACATTGATCGACAGGAACTCGCCGTCATTGCGTAGCACCTCGACGTAGCGATCGGCTTGCAGGTTGGGATCGTCGCCGTCGCTGGGAGTCGGCGACCGAGCAATCAGCACCTGCCCCTGCCACGTCAAGCTGTCTTCGCAGCCGGTCGACCTGCAGGTCGTGTCGACGCGGACGTCGTGCAGCAGTTCGTTCTCACCCGGCGAGCGGCTCCTGAGGAAGCGCGTCGATGCGAACCTGGCCTTGGTTTCGAGCAGATCGGGCCAGACGTCGGTGATGTGCCGGAGGGGAAAACGCGCGGGCTCGACGGAGGCAAGGCCAGCCGGCGTCGCGACCACGGGCAGGTTCGCAGGGGCGATCGTGGCAAGCTGCGCAGGCTGCTGGACGGCCGAGCGGCGGCGTGGCGCGCGTTTGCCCGGGTCGGAATCGTCGCGAGGATGTGCGCAGGCCGAGGCTGCGACGAGAGCGACGGCCAGAGCGACGATTGATGACGACCGTGTGGAAGCCCGGCGTGGCGTGGCCGATGTCGTGGGTTGACGCATGGTCGAAGACCTTGCGCCAGCGCGCGGAGTGTGTCCACCGCGAAGGGGAAGTGGCGCCTG
>CAYHHL010000084.1:0-23997 GCA_964356325.1 uncultured Enterobacteriaceae bacterium
CGTGCCGATTCTGCGTTGGTCGCGGCCTCATGTTGACGGCGTCGAGTTCCCGCGCATCGTCGGCGTTTTCCGCTGCGAGCGCCGCCGCCGCCCAAGCTTGCGAAGTTCAAAGAGTTGCGTGTTCGCAAGCCCGGTCGGGAGTCGCGCGTCTCGCGAGAATAAGGCAACCGACGCGGCATGATTACAGGAAGTTCCCTCGCCCCGGCGCACATGGCGGGAAAAGCCTCCGACGCGCGGATCTGCGACGCCGTCAACCCCTGGCGCGTCCAGAGCGATTCGAACGCTCGACCGTCGGCTTATACATTTCCCCATTTTTCTGGCTCGAGAGGGACCCGATTTCGTCATCCCGGGGCCGGCGCTGCGCCGGAGCCCGGGACCCAGGCTGCCTTTGCAACTCCTCGCTTTTTCGTGACATCTAGCCTGGGTCCCCGCTTTCGCGGGGATGACGGACAGGGGGCGATCGGGGCAAGGTAACGATCCGGTTCACCAGGATTTGGTATTAGAAGGCAGGCCAGGCCCCGTTCGGGCTCAGGTCCGATCCAGTCCTTTCGAACTGGATTGTCGCCGCGAGTGCAGGCACCGGAGCCTCGGCACTCGTCGGCACACGCACCGGACAGGGTGGACGGACGTCCTGGGGACTCCGACTCTTCCACAGCTGGCAGGTCCTGGCCGTCGTTCAGATCACGGGCCTGGGCTGCCGACCGCACCCGCCGACGCCCACACGCAAGCCGCACAAGGCGCCGGTCGTGCAGAGCGTCACCTCGACCGCGGACGCGCTGCCCGACGGATCCGCTGGCCACTTCGCGCGTGAACATCCACGGTTGGCACACCGCGCGGCGCCGTCTGCCCCCGCCAGCCTCACCCGCAACTGCCAGGCGGGCCCCGCCAGTGCCAGCCGCACGTCAAGACCGGAGGCATTGTTCGCAGGTCGGTGTGTCGGCACTCGCGGTCACGGTCCCAAGCCTTCGACGAACTGCGCATTGGCCTTCCACGCCGTTCCGTCCCCGATCTGGCCAAAGGCATTGCTGCCCCAACACTCGACAACGCCGCCTTGCAATACTGCACAAGTATGGCGATTTCCGGTCGCAATCGCAACGACGCCAGCGCCCAGGCCGGTGACAGCGACCGGCGACCACTTGGCGGCCTTGCTGCCAATGCCGAGCATGCCGTCGTAGTTGCTGCCCCAGCACTTCACGCTACCGCCCTGCAGCAGCGCGCAGGTGTGGTACTCGCCCGCCGCAATGGCCAGCACACTGACACCCAGGCTCGAGATCGGTGTCGGCCCCTTGCTCACCCCGGTACCGTCGCCGTATTGGCCGGTCTCGTTGTTGCCCCAGCACTGCATGGCTCCGGTCGTCAGCAACGCGCAGGTGTGGTTCGTGCCCAGGCTGATTGCTTGGACGTCCGCAGCGAGTCCCTGCACCCACGTCGGACTCGAACTGCCTGACGGGTTGCTGCCCCAACAGGACACGTTTCCTGCGGACGTCAACGCGCACGAGTGGTTTCCCCTTGCCTCGATGGTCACGACATCCGCGCCCAGGCCTGGCACCGTGACCGGCGCGAGGGCATTCCAGCCTGAACTGGCGCCGAGTTGATTGGAGTTGTTGGCGCCCCAGCATTTGACCTCGCCGCCGTAAAGGAGTGCACAGGTGTGGTTGTCGCCGGCCGCGATCGCCTGGGCGTCCCCAGCCACCGCCGTAACCTGGGTCGGGATCGCGCTGTCCATCTTGGTGCCGTTGCCCAGCTGGCCGTCGGCGTTCTGCCCCCAGCACTGCACGTTGCCGCTGGTCATCAATGCGCAGGTGTGCGCGCCGCCCAACGCCAGTGACTGGACGTCGCCAGCGATGGCCCCGAGCGTGCCAGGTGTCGCCTTGTCGATCAGGCTGCCGTCGCCGACCTGGCCGTGGTCGTTGTGGCCCCAACACTGCAACGTCCCGGCTTTGAGTGCGCAGTTGTGCCTTGATCCCGCGGTGATGGCCGTGACGCTGGTCGCCAAAGCGGGCAGTGCCGCGGGTTGCCACTTGTCGCCCGCGCTGCCGAGGCCCAACTGGCCATGCAGGTTGCCTCCCCAGCACCGCAGCTTGTCGCCAGCCAACGCGCAGGTATGCTCCCAGCCGGCGGAAATCTGCTGCGCGCCCGCAAGGCCGCTCACGGCGACAGGCGTCGCGCTGTTCGTGAGGTTGCCGTCACCGAGCTGGCCGTACACGTCCAGGCCCCAGCATTTCACGGTGCCACCTTGCAAAATTGCACAGGTATGTCCAGTGCCGGCAGTGACGGAGGTCGCTCCCGCGCCCAAGTTGGCGACAGTGACAGGCGTCATTTGGAAGCTGGAGCTCGGCTTGCCGATTTGGCCCCACAGATTCCAGCCCCAACATTGCAGCACGCCGCCTTGGAGCAGCGCACAGCTGTGTTTTCCTCCGGTCGCAATCGACTGCGCGCCCGCCGCCAGCCCCACGACCGCAACCGGCACCGACTTGCCCGTCAAGGTGCCGTCGCCCAAACCGCCCCCGGAGTTGCTGCCCCAGCACTTCACGCTTCCGCCCTGCATGAGCGCGCAGGTGTGCACACCTCCCGCGCTGATTGCCTGCACGCCCGAGTCGAGACCGGTGACCGGTACAGCAGTCCAGGAGTTGTAGGTTGCGCCGTTGCCGAGTTCGCCGTTGCCGTTCAAGCCCCAGCAGTTCACCGCGCCCGATTGCAGCAATGCGCAGGAGTGCAAGTTGCCAAGCGTGATCGCCTTCACCTTGCCGGCAAGTCCGAGGACGGGAACCGGCATCACGCCCGCACCGCCCTGGCCCCAACACCGGACCCCGCCGTCGTCCAGCAAGGCGCAACCGTGCATCTCGCCGAGGGCAATCGCTTGAACGCCCTCGTCCAGGCCGGTCACGGCGGTCGGCAGCAGCACGTCGGGCGTGTCGGGGTCGGTGGCCTGGCCCCAACACGTGACGCCGCCGGGTTGCAGAAGCGCGCAGGTGCGCCAGCCTCCTGCGGCCACTTGCAGAACCTGGGGACCGACGCAACTGCCGGTCTGGCACGTGCCGCCCTTGCCGCAAGCCTTGCCATTCGCGACCGGCTGGGCAAGGCATCCGGTGGACGGAACGCATGCCTCTGTCGTGCAAGGGTTTGCGTCGTCGCACGCCACGGCTACACCGGCGCCACAAGTCCCGTTCTTGCACAAGTCGCCCGTGGTACAGGCGTCGCCGTCGGTGCACGTTGCGATGTTGGGCAAGCCGAGGCATCCGGTGGTCTTGGTGCATGAGTCGTCCGTGCAGGGGTTGCCGTCCTCGCAGACGACCGCCGTGCCGGGAGCACAGGCCGAGCTCTTGCAGCTGTCCGCCACCGTGCAGGCGTCGCCGTCGGTGCACGTAGCGGCGTTGACCAAGGTGACGCAGCCTTTCGCGGAATCGCAGCTGTCGTCCGTGCACGCGTTGCCGTCGTCGCAGACCTTGGCGTCATAGCCGCTGCCGTCGGCATTGCACGCTAACCAGCTATTACCCTGGCATACCGAGAGCTTGCACAGCACAGGCAGGCAGACCTGGGCCGCGCAGTACTCTCCCGTCTCGCAGTCCGAACTCTTGAGGCAAGGCGAGCACTGGCCCGTCGTCAGATCGCACACGCTGTCGCAGTCCTTGCTCGATTTGCACGGTTGCCCCGCCACGCAGGCATGGGCGGTGCATGTCAGGCCGCTCGCGCAGTCGCCGGTCTCGTTACACGCGACGCAGGTGCCGTCGGTGCCGCAGACTTGGTTGAATGCCTTGCAGTCCGTGTCCTTGACGCAGGCCGATGCCGGAACGCACGCGTGGGCCGCGCACTGCCAGACGCCAGCACCGCAATCCGCCGGTTCGATGCACGCCACGCACGCATGGCTGGCGGTGTCGCATACGCCTTTGGCGCAATCCGCGTTGACGTTGCAGACGGGTACCGGCTCACTGCATCCAGGCTGAGCGACGTGCTGGCATTCGCCGGCCTGACAGACGTCGATCGTGCAGCCGTCCTTGTCGTTGCAGTCGGTGTCGACCTTGCACGAACTGGAGGTGTCGGGGGCGACATCCGGCGTGTCGGCGGTGTCAGGCGAAGCGTCCGTGCCCGCATCCGGCGGCACCAGCACGTCAACATCGTCAGCGACAGTCGTGTCCATGCCCGTGCCGGGTTGCACCTTCAGGTCGGCGTCGGCATCCGCGGTCGGCACGACGGCGACAGGGTCCTTGGCCCCTTGACTGCCGCAGGCGAGCAGGACCATCGAGCACAGTGCCGCCGTCAGAAAATTCAACCGATTCATGCTTCCCCCGATTGCGATTCCACGCGCCGCCATTCGCGTAAACTGAACAATCTGGCTTGCGTGCTAACGCGCCGGGGGACGCTATGTCCACGCGCAGGTCAGTGTAGCGGCGGTCGGCGCATGGTCAAGGCTGAGAGCGACGCGAGGCTCGTCGTAGAAAACCAAACTGGAGATGAACCCTTGAACGTGTCAACGACGTCGCCGGGACCGAAGTGCCGAGCCGAAACTAGCCAGCGATGCGTCGCGAACGGCAACTGACGTCGAGTCGGGAGCGGGGGTCCGTGGATTTGCTCTTGCCGTAGCTGACAAGCACGAACGCCCTCGGTCGGGAAGCTGACCGGGGCGTCGTGTTTTCAGGCCGCAGGCAAAATGTAGTTACCCATTTGTAGTTACCCAGCACTTCGCTGATGCGTAACCCCTGGCGCGTCCAGCGCGATTCGAACGCGCGACCGTCGGCTTAGAAGGCCGGTGCTCTATCCACCTGAGCTATGGACGCCACGCCGCCCCAGCGCACGGCCGCCGAAGCATCCTTGCCGATCGCCCCCGCGTCAACGCCGCCCGCGCAACTACTCGCCGACCGCCTTCTCGAACCGCCGCCGGTCGCTCTGCGTCAGCCACTTCTTGCGCAACCGCAGGCTCTTCGGCGTCACCTCGACCAGTTCGTCGCCGTCCACGAATTCCAGGGCCTCTTCCAAGCTCATCCGCCGCGCCGGCACCAGCAGCAACTTCTCGTCCGCGCCCGCCGAGCGGATGTTGGTCAGCTTCTTTTCCTTGCCCGGGCCAATCGTCAAGTCGTTGTCGCGGTTGTGCAGGCCGACGATCTGGCCCTCGTACACGTCCACGCCCGGTCCCACGAAGAAGATGCCGCGATCCTGCAGGTTGAAGATGCCGTACTGCGTCGTCTGGGTGTTCTCGTGCACGATCAGCACGCCGTTCTGCCGGCGCTTGATCTCACCACGCCACGGACCGTACTCCGCGAAATTGTGGTAGATCACGCCCGTGCCTCGGGTATCGGTCATGTACTGGCTGCGGTAGCCGATCAGACCCCGGCTCGGCACCAGGAACTCCAGGCGAACCGTGCCGTCCTCGCTCACCACCATGCTGCGCAAGTCCGCACCACGCTGGCTCAACTTGTCGATCACCACGCCGCTGTACGCCTCGCCGCATTCCGCGACCACGTCCTCGTACGGCTCCATCTTCTTGCCATCGATGACCTTCGTGATCACGCGCGGCTGGCTGACCTGCAGTTCATAGCCTTCGCGGCGCATGGTCTCGATCAGGATCGACAGCGACAGCGTGCCGCGGCCCGAGACCTTGATCACGTCCGGCTTGTCGGTCTCCTCGATGCGCAGGGACACGTTGTGCTCGAGTTCCTTCAACAGCCGATCGCGAATGTGCCGCGTGGTCACGTACTTGCCTTCACGGCCCGCGAACGGCGAGTTGTTCACGATGAAGTCCATGTTCAGCGTCGGCTCGTCCACCGGGATGGCGGGCAACGGCTCGATGCAATCCTCGGCGCACAGCGTCTCGCCGACGGTCACGTCACCCACGCCCGACATTGCCACGATATCGCCAGCATACGCTTCCTCGACGTCGATGCGCTCGGTGCCCAGGAAGCCCATCAGCTTCACCACGCGGATGATCGATTGCGTCCCGTCCAGGCGCACTTGCACCAGGCGATCGCCGCGCTTGATCTTGCCGCGGTAGATGCGCCCGATGGCGATCCGGCCCAGGAAGTCGTTGCGATCCAGCGTCGCCACCTGCATCTGCACCGGCGCGTCGATCACGAAGTCGCAGGGCGGCACCTTCTCCAGGATCAGGTCCATCAGCGGACCCAAGGTCTTGCCGCGCTGCTTCTCGAGCATCACCGCCGGGTCCTGGTCCAGCACTTCTTCGGGATCGTTGACCGCGAAACCGGCGCGACCACTGGCGTAGATCACCGGGAAGTCCAACTGCTCGGGCGACGCCTCCAGGTTCACGAACAGGTCGAACACGGCGTCCAGGACCTTGTCGATCTGGCGGTCCGGACGGTCGATCTTGTTGATCACCACGATGGGCTTCAACCCCAGCGCCAGCGACTTCTTCAGCACGAAGCGCGTCTGTGGCATCGGCCCTTCGCACGCATCCACCAGCAGCAGCACGCTGTCGACCATGCGCAGGATGCGCTCGACCTCGCCGCCGAAGTCCGCGTGGCCCGGCGTGTCGACGATGTTGACGGTCTGGCCGTTCCAGTGGATCGCCGTGTTCTTCGCCAGAATGGTGATGCCGCGCTCGCGTTCCAAGTCGTTGGAATCCATCACGCGCTCGCGGGACAGGCCGCCGCGCCCGACTGCGCCGCACTGCGTGAGGATCTGGTCGATCAAGGTGGTCTTGCCGTGGTCGACGTGGGCGATGATGCCGATATTGCGAACGCGCTGCATGGTAACTCTCACGGTGAGGGCGGGGCCGACACCTCAGTGGCTGAGCGGGCAACCACGCAATCGGACCTTTGATTCCAGGTCATCGACTGCGAAGTCCAGGGTGGGCGGCGCTGAACAGCCGCGGGGCGCGGGAGCCTGCCACATTCGGCGCCGGCTGACCAGGGCTCAACGCGTGGTCATTTCCCAGCGCGACAGCGCAGGTGGCGGCAAGCCTTGGCGAACCGACTTTCGAGAGGGATCGCATGCCTGCGCAAAAAGACGTCAGGCCCACTCTGCCGGAGTCGCGGTCGAGCCTGCGCGACTGGAATCTAGCGGCGGTTGCCGAACAACCTGAGCATGAACAGGAACATGTTGATGAAGTCGAGGTAAAGGGTCAGAGCGCCGCGCAAGGCGAACTGGCTCGCCTCCTTCTCGTCGCGAAAGCCCGTGAAGCCCAGTTTCTTGAAGCGCTGCACATCGAACGCCGCCAACCCGGTGAAGATGAGCGCGCCCAACGCACTGACCGCGAAGTCCAAGGCGCTGGATTGCAGGAAGAAGTTGACCACCATGGCGATCAGGATCGCAATCACGCCCATCATCAGGAACGAGCCCATGCCGGTCAGATCTTTCTTGGTCGTCGCGCCGATCGCCGCCATCGCCGCGAACGCGCCTGCACTCACGAAGAACGCATTGGCTACCGAGGCTTGCGTGTACATCGAGACGATGACGCCCAGGGTCAGGCCATTGAGCGCCGAGTAGCCGAGGAAGCACGCCGCCGCCGTGGCGATCGACATGCGGCTCATCAAGCCCGAAAACGCCATCACCACGACCAGTTCCACGATGACGAGCGGAATGAAGTACCGGGCCACGGATTCGAACAACGCCGGCGAGCTCATCACCGCGTACGCCACCGCGCCCGAAGCCGCCAGACCGCCGGCCATCCAGCCGAACACCTGATTCATGAAGCGCGTGGCCAGATCGGTGCGACCCGCGACCTCGACATCGGTCATCGGCGACGTGCGATCGGGACTGCCTGGGCGATTCGAGAGGTTCTGCCAATCCATGAGACGAATACTCCTTTGCGTGGCCCGAACGAGTCGGCACTGCACCAAGGTAGGGCGTGGGCGCGGCTGGTCAAGCGGCGCCGCTAATCAGAAAAGATCCGGGGTATTTTGCACCACGCTGCGCTGTCCGGCCACTCGCCCGCGCAACTGGTCCGGCTGCCAGGCATGTTGCACGGCGATGTCGATGGCGATCTGTCCCGTTTGCACCAGATCCTGAAGCGCCAGGTCCAGCGTCTGCATCCCGAACGCGCGACCCTGGTCCATCAGCACCCGCCAGTTTTCCAAGTCCGCGCCACTGCGCAGCACCTCGGCCACCTGCGGGGACGCCACCAGGGCCTGGACCGCCGGCACGCGCCCCTTGCCATCCGCTGTCGGCACCAGCACTTGTGCCGTGATCGCGCACAGCCTACGGGCCAACCGTTGCCGCAGCAGGTCGCGCCGCGCCGGATCCGCCCGCTCCAGCAGCATCCGCACCGCTTCGACCGGCCCGGCGCCCGGCACCACCGCGATGACCAGACGCCCCTGATCGGCCACTTCCAGCGCGTCGGCCAGCGCGTCGGCCGGCAGTTCGTCCACTGCGACCACGTCGGCGTCCTGGCGCAGCGCCGCCTGCAGGCCCGTGCGCACGTCCACCGTATCGGCGCCGATCTCGCGCTGACAAAGGAAGGCCACCTTGTCGTCCAGCGGAATTTCGATCGGCGTGGCCAGGGTCACGACATGGCGAGGTCCCGGCGCCGCGGTGTTGACGTGCTCCAGGAGCGCCGCCCAGGTCGTCGAGCGCCCCGAGCCCGCCGCGCCTGCCACGAGCACCAGCCCCGAAGGTAGCAGCGCCCAAGTTCCCAAGTGTTTCGGCAGGTTCAGTTCCCGCAGCGTGCCGACCCGCGCCGGCAGCACCCGCACCGCGAGCACCGCCGAACCGCGTTGACGCAACACCGTGATGCGAAACCGACCGCCGCCGACCAGACCGTGGGCAAACGTCGCCTCACCGGTGCGGGCATAGACCTCGGCCTCGCGGACCGGCAGCAAAAGTCCCGCCAATGCATCGAGTTCCGCCTCCGAGAAGGCCGACTCGTCCTTGCGGGAAATCAGCGCCCCGTTGCGCCGATACACCGGGCGCTGCCCTGGCTTGACGTGGATGTCCGACACGCCTCGCGCCGAGGAGAATCGCAGCACCGTATCGAACCGCGCCATGGTCTCAGCGCTCATGCCAACTTCCGTGCGCAGGCGGGTCTACTTCTTGTCGGTAGCCGGCTTCTCGACGGGCTTGTCGGCCGGCTTCTCAGCGCTTTTCTTGGGGAAGTCTACCTTGAAGTTCGCGCGGAAGGCCAGGGTCTTGGTATTGCCCTTGGTCTTGGTCACGGTCTTCTTGTAATCCGTCGACTTGATCGTCACGGTCTGGCCTTCGTACCCCGCACCCGGCGACACCACCAGCGTATGCTCTTGCGTGCGGTCCAAGCCATGGATGACCAAGGTCTTCTTGCCCACGATCTCGTGGTTGTCCCATTCCTTGCCGTCCAAGGTGAACTTCGGGAAGTCGAACACGACGTTGCTGTGCACGAAGGCCTCGCCCGCGATCGTGTCCTCGTCCACCGAGGGCGTCTCCTCCGCCGGCTTCTCCTTGGCCTTGGACTTGGCCAGCACCGGTGTCGCGAAAAGGCTCGCGCAAAGGCCGAGACCGACAAGGAAGCGTGGGGTAATCTGCATGGAAGGCTCCTGGCTGCGTGCACTTCCTGGCAGGCAGCCTATGTCGTCGATGCGTTGTGTTCGCCGCGTAGGGCAGCGTGCACCCGCACGACCGTGTTTTCAAGTTGGCGCAAGGGTTTTCAAGCTCGCGCACCAGCAACGACGCACCGGCGTCACGCGCGATTCACGGTTCCGCAGCGCGCCGGTCCGCTTCGAGGGCCGCAATGCGCGACTCCAGATCCGCCACCCGCTGTCGCAGTTGCACGACCTCCACCTCGTCGTTGGTCAATCCCAACGCGATGATCGCATGACGGATACTCTCATCGACGCGGTGCTGGAAGTCGTCGACGGCCTTGTGCGTGTGCTCGACCAGCGTTGCCAGCTTGGGCGTTGCCGCGATGTCCTCATCCAACGGCGGATCACCGGGTTGCCGGGCCCTGTGCAGCACGCGCCGTTCGGCTTCGGTCTTCCACGTCAGCACGGTGCGGTTGGCTTCGTCCTTCCAGGTCGCGATCGACTTCTCGGCTTCGGTCCGCACCCGACTGACCGGCTCCGCCACGCGCTTGTGCAGGAATTCATTGCCCGAAGCGATCAGGTGGCGCAGTCCGTGCAGGGGCACCGTGCCGCGCTTCTTGCGCTCCGAATCGAGCAGCGCCTGGCTCAGCGTCACTTCGGTCAGGTCTTCCTTGGACTTGTTGTCGATGACCCGCACGTCGTGGCCATCCCGAACCATGTCGGCGACTTCCTCCAGCGTCACGTAGCAAGACCGCGAGGTGTCGTACATCTTGCGGTTGGCGTAGCGCTTGATCACGCGCGTCTCGGGCATCTTGGCCTCGGCGGGCGGCTGCCCCCTCTGCGGTCGAGAGGATTCGTGGCGCCCAGGTGGCCTATTGTCCTCGGTTGACACGCTGCGTCAAGCCGCGTCATGCGCCTGGAGCTACCCGGCGACGCGCGTTTCGGTCCGCAACCGGCGCTGGAAGTCGAGCAGGATGCGCGCCGAGGCTCCCCAAACCACGACATCGCCGCTGAATTCGTACTTCGGCGCGCGATAGACCTGGTTTTCCACAGCATATTCCAGCCACGACACCGGCTCGGCGTTCAGCACCTCGTGCAGCGAAACCTCCAGCACGGACTCGATCTCGAAGGCGTCGACCACCCATTGCGCGGGCGGCTCGGCGATCCAACCGACCAGCGGCGCGATGTGGTAGCTCGTCACGATGGTGCGATCTTCGTCCAGGCGTCCAAGCAGCTGTACTGCCAGTGGATCCAGGCCGACTTCTTCGCGCGCCTCTCGCAAGGCCGCCGCTTCCACCGTTTCGCCGGCGTCCAGCGATCCGCCTGGAAACCCGAGTTGCCCGGCATGCTTGCGCAGTCGAGACGACTTTCGCACCATCAGCAGCGTCGCCCCGGTCGGCCGCGCCACCACCGGCAGCAACACCGCGGACAGTCGATCGCTATCGCCCGGCGCCATCGCCCGGTGCGGCGGCAACAGGCAGGCACGCAACCACGCGGGCAGGTCGGCAGGCAGGTCCATGCGTTAATCAAAGTGCGTGAGATAGTACGTTTTCTTTCCCGTTCGCAACAACCCATAGTGATTCCGAACCAAACTGTTCCGACCGATGGTCGAGCCCAAGTCCTCGGTCACACGCTTGCCATTCCAATACACACTTCCGGCGGTCAACGCGCGCTTCGCCTCGCCGTTGGAACGAAACGGATGCGATTCCGCGGGCCCCACCAACACGCCATGCCAGTTCACGAGTTCGGGGCTCGCGTGGCTCTGATAGGGAATCTCGAGGGCAAGCATGAAAAGTGCCGCTACGGTGGCATCACGTGGATCTTGGCCGAACAGAATCGCGGAAACTTCCTGCGCGACTCGAGACTTAAGGTCGCTGTGCACCAGCGTGGTCAGTTCGTGGGCCAGACGCTTTTGCAGCACGCGCAAGTGCGGCGCCGGCCGGTGCTCTACCTCCAGGGCCTCGATGGTCGCGCGATCCAAGAACGTGAAGTAGCGCAGGTATTTCGCCGCGTCGTCGTCATCGGTGTTGATCCAGAACTGATAGAACTTGTACGGCGTCGTCAGATGCTCGTCCAGCCACACCGCGCCGGCCTCGGTCTTGCCGAACTTCTGGCCCGATTTCGTGGTGATGAGCGGCACCGTCAGCCCGAACGGCGCGGCATTCTCGGGGTGATCCGCCAGCCGATCGATCAGATTGATGCCCGACACAATGTTGCCCCACTGGTCCGACCCGCCGAACTGGGCGCGGCAGCCGTGGCGCTTGAACAACTCAAGAAAATCATACGCTTGCAGCAGCATGTAGCTGAACTCGGTGTACGAAATGCCCTGGTCCCGCGTCTCCAGCCGCGTGCGCACCGAATCGCGCTGTACCATGGTATTGACCGAGAAGTGCTTGCCGACGTCGCGCAGGAAATCCAGCAATTTCGCTTCGCCCAACCAATTTACGTTGTCAACCATCGAGAAATTTGAACTTTCACGAGAAAGAAAACCATGCAGTTGGTTGCGAACAGCCTCCTTCATCGTCTCCGTCGTCTCGAGATCGAGCAACGTTCGTTCCGCTGACTTGCCGCTGGGATCGCCGATCTGGCCAGTGCCACCGCCGACCAGAGCGATCGGATGGTGCCCGGCACGCTGCATGCGCATCAACAGCGTGATCGGCAACAGGGATCCCACGTGCAGGCTGGTCGCCGTCGGATCGAAACCGATGTAGGCGCGCAGGCCCGCACCATGCGCCAGAGCCGTGCGCGCTCGCTCGCGATCGGTCACCTGGTAGACGAGGCCGCGCCACTCCAGATCGTCGAACAGGTTGAGCATCGGCTACTTCACCAGGGCCGGCGGGGCCAGGACGGTCACCTTGAACACCAGCGCCTTGTCGCCGCGGGTCGGCGGCGCCAACAGAATGTAAACGCCTGGAATCGTAGGCATCCACGTCGCCTGACCGTGCGCGTCCCACTCGATGACGTCGCCCCAGCCCATCTGATCGTTGATCGCGACCAGGAACGGCAACTTGACCTCGCCGCGCGCCTGGCCCTTGGCGTCGAAATCCTGGGCGGAAAAACGCACCGGCTGGCCCGTGACCGGCTGCGCCGGCGACGTGGTGATCTGCACGTGATCCTGGCCGGCCTTGGCACGCGTCGACAGACTTTCCACTCCGGGTCCCATGACTTCGGGCAGTGCGCCATGGATCGACAACGGCGCCGAGACGACGTGCGGCTTGCCACCGTGCGGCTGGAACACCGCGATGAAGGCATGATCACCGCCTTCGCGCGGCGAGAAAGTCAGCGCGCGGGCATCCGCCCCTTCCTTCACCGGCCCGGTCGCCGCGGCATAGAAGGCCTGGCGCAAGTCGCGCGCCACCAGGAAGCCGTGCATGTCGCCGCGTTCCAGCTTGTCGAACTGCCCCACCGGACGGCCTTCCGGATCCAGCACCGTCACGTAGATCTTGTTGACGTCCAAAGCGTTGGGCTGCGGCAGCGGCTCGCCTTTCTCGGACGCGAACCCTGTCGTGATGCGGAAGTGATCGATCGATTCCGAGCGCGGACCGGGATAGAGCGGAGCCTGGGTCGGCGATACGGTTCCGGGCGGCAGGACCGCGGCCGAGACGGCTTCGGGCAGCGCGACGGCAGGCGTTTCCACGTTGGCGGGCGCGGGCTTTGCCGCCACGGGCGTTGGCTCTTTCGAACAGCCCTTGCAGCCGGTTTGAGCCAGGGCGCCTGCCGCCAGGACAGCCAAGACTACGGTACGTGCCAAGCGCTTCATTCCTGCAACCTCGCAGCGGTTTCGTCGTCGAGGTCGAAGTTCGCCCAGACATTTTGCACGTCGTCGATGTCTTCCAGGGCGTCGATGATCCGCAACATCTGGTCGGCGTCGGTACCGCCGAGTTCGACCTGCAGCGAGGCGACCTTGGCGACCTTGCTGTCGGCAATCGTCACGCCCTGCGCCTCGAGCTTCTCGCGCACGATCCACAGCGCGCCGAAGTCCGTGACCACCAACCAGTTTTCGTCGTCGTCCTGGACGTCGTTGGCGCCGGCGTCCAGGGCCAGCAGCATCATCGTGTCCTCGTCCTTGCTGCCCTTGGGCACGAAGATCTGGCCCACGGTCGTGAACAGGTACGCCACGGCGCCCGGCTCAGCCAACTTCGCGCCTTGCTTGTTGAATACGGTGCGCACATCGGTGATCGACCGGTTGCGGTTGTCGGTCATCACGTCCACGAGGATCGCCGTGCCGCGCGGGCCGTAGCCTTCGTAGGTGATTTCGTCGTAGGTCACGCCTTCGAGTTCACCGGTGCCCTTCTTGACGGCGCGGGTGATGTTCTCGATCGGCATGTTGGCTGCACGACCATCGAGGATCGCCTTGCGAAGCCGGGGGTTGCCCGACACGTCACCACCGCCGAGCTTGGCTGCGACGGTGATTTCCTTGATCAGCTTGGTGAAGACCTTGCCGCGAGCAGCGTCGGTCTTGCCCTTCTTGTGCTTGATCGTACTCCATTTGTTGTGTCCGCTCATGCTCTGCGTCTCCAACTGCCGAGGGCGTGCGCGCCGGGATAAGTTCTTGGGCGGCCGGTTGCGTTCGGGGCCGCGGAACTTAGCACGAGGGCACGCGCCCCGCCAAGACCGTCCGGCTCGGGGAATGCCCAGTCCCCTGCCCGGGTTGACCTCAGGTTTGACTCGCCGCCGGCCCACCGGCAGAATCTTGCGCCCTTCGCGGCGTCGGCTGGTCCGGCCCGCCCACGTTGCTGCCGCCCCGCCACTTCTTGCCCCCGCCGCGAGGCCGCTGCCATGACCGCGATCAAAGAATCCACCGGCGAAGAATCCACGGGCGAAGCATCCACAGGCGACGTCCGCGTCGAAGCCGTGTTGCGCGCCGCCCGAGCTGGTCAGATCTACGCCATCGTCGAGGATCTCGCGGGAGGTCAATCGGTCTGGGCCGCCCTTGCCGCGCAAGCCGCCTCGCCCGCTGCGATCAACGACCTCGCCTGGCACGCCCGCGGTGTCGTTTCGGTCACCATGACAGCCCAGCGCGCCGACCACCTCGGTTGCCCCGCGCTCGATCGCCGTCGCACCGCTGTCTTCACCCCACGCTACGGCGTCAGCGTCGAGGCGGCACTCGGCGTTTCGACAGGTATTTCCGCGGCCGATCGGGCGCTGACCGTGCGCCGCCTGGCCGAACCGGGCGCGTCCGCGGGCGATTTCGTCCGCCCCGGTCACATCATGCCGGTCGTCGTCAGCGATCGCGGTTGCCTGGAGCGGGCTTACGGTCCAGAAGCCGCGCACGACGTCCTGGTCATGGCTGGCATGCAGCCATTGGCCGCCATCAGCCACGTGCTGTCCGGTCTGGAGCCCCTGGCGCCCGAGGACGCCGATGCCTTTTGCGCGGCGCAGGGTTGGCCAGTGGTCCGGGTCAGCGACGTGATCGCCTGGCGCGCGACCCATGAACGGCTGGTGCGCGTGGTGTCCGAAGGCGTGGTCGAGACGCTGGAAGGGCCGTTTCGCATCCGCGTGTACGAAAACGAGATCGACGGGGCGAGCCACATCGCCCTGGTGCGCGATCCGCCGCCGAGCCTACGCGGCAAGGCCAAGGGATTGCCGCTGGTTCGCCTGCACAGCCAGTGCCTGACCGGCGACATCCTGCATTCGCGGCGCTGCGATTGCGGCCAACAGTTGCGCGAGGCGATGCAGCGCGTGGCGGCCTCGGGTCATGGCGCGGTGGTGTACTTGCGCCAGGAAGGCCGCGGCATCGGGCTTGTGCAGAAGATTCGCGCCTATGCCCTGCAAGATCGCGGCGTCGACACGGTGGAGGCCAACGTCCAGCTCGGCTTTGCCCCGGACGAGCGCGATTACGCCGTGGCCGCCCAGATCCTGCGCGATCTGGAGATGGTGACCGTGCGGCTGATGACGAACAATCCCCACAAGGTCTGGGCGCTCGGTCGCCTGGGCATCCACGTCGCGGCGCGCGAACCGATCGAAGTCCCGGCGACTGCGGACAACCTGCGGTATCTGCAGACCAAGCGCGATCGCATGGGCCATCTGCTCGATCAGGTGCCGCATGCCCACCCGGCGGTGCCGCACCCGGTGTACCCTGAGTATGACGTGCACACTGTCGGAGCTCGGCCCGTGGACACCGGTCGGACTGGCAAATAGCAAAAACCAGGGCAATCATGGCGCGATGCACCGCGCGCGGTTGATCCGAAGGAAGGCCGGACCTTGCAGCACGTGCGTACCCTCATCTTCGGCGGTGGCCTGACCGGCCTGTCGACGGCCTACCACCTGGACCGACTGGCGCAACAGACTGGCGACGCCTCGTTGGCGAACTACCTGTTGGTCGAACGGGATTCGCGCCTCGGCGGCCTGACCCGCACGGAATTCATCCAAGGGTACGGGTTCGATCACACCGGTCACTGGCTGCACCTGCGCCACCCTGAGATGAAGGCGCTGGTCCAGACCGTGATGGGCGACGCGATGATGCAGGTCGCGCGCAAGAGCCGCATCTGGTCGTACGGCAAGCTGACGCACTTTCCCTTTCAGGCCAACCTGTTCGGGCTGCCAGCCCAGGTCCAGTACGACTGCTTGCAGGGTGCCATCGAGGCGGCGCTGCAGGAAGCGCGTGGCGAGTTCGGCCCACCTGCGAACTTCAAGGAGTACTGCATCCAGAAGTTCGGCCACGGCATCACCGACGCCTTCATGGTACCGTACAACACCAAGTTGTGGGGCTGCGAACCTGAGGAAATCACCGCCGATTGGTGTTCACGCTTCCTGCCGCGGCCCAACCTCGCGCAGATCACCGCCGGCGCCCTGGGCCTGCACGATCCGGAAGCGGGCTACAACGCGCATTTCGTCTACCCGCGTTCAGGCGGCATCGAGGCGTTCGCCCGCAGCATCGCCGTACACGTGCCCGAAGCCAAGGTCGCGCTGAACACGCAGCCGGCGAGCATCGACCTGAAAACACGGACTTGCACGCTGTCTGACGGACGCGCGATCCGGTTCGAGCGGTTGGTGTCGTCGATTCCGCTGCCGGATCTGCTGGGCCTGACCCAGGATCTGCCGACGACCGTGACCGACGCCGCGAGCCGTTTGCGTTGCACCAGCCTGCGTTACCTCGTGTACGGCATCTCGCGCCCGGTGCTGGACGACATCCAGTGGTTGTACGTGCCCGAGCCGCGCTACCCGTTCTACCGCATCGGTTCGTTCTCCAACGCGGTGGCCAGTCTCGCACCTGCGGGCAAGTCGAGCCTGTACGTGGAAGTCGCGAACAACGTGGTGGTCAGCGACGCCGACGTGAAGGTCGCGGTGCGCCAGTTCCTGACCGAGCGCGGCTGGCTGGACTCCCCCGATCAGGTCGAGGTCGAGGAAGTTCGGCATATCCGCTATGGCTACGTGGTGTTCGACGAGCACTACTTCCCGGCCAAGGAGGCGATCCTGCCATACCTCAAGGCCCAGGGCGTGCACTCGCTCGGGCGCTACGGCGCGTGGGTGTATTCCTCGATGGAAGACGCGCTGATGGACGGGTTCAACTATGCGCGGGAATTGGCGACCTCGGTCCCGGTCGGTTGAGGGCAGCGCGCCCTGCACTTGACCGCAGCCTGCACATTTCGGACAGTTCGCGCCCATCGCGGCCCTGCCCGCCAAACGGAGACTGCCGGTGGTCAAGTCCAACGCTTCGAAATCAGCCGCTTCCTCGACATCAGCCGCTTCCTCGAAATCAGGCAGTGCCAAGCACACGGACGTGCCCGAGCTCAGCATCGTCATCCCTTGCTACAACGAGGAAGCCATCCTGTGGGCCGCGGTGTCCGAACTGCACGTAGGCCTGATGGCGATGGGCCGTTCCTTCGAGATCATCATCAGTGAAAACGGCAGCAAGGACGACACCCGCGCCATCGCCGAGAAGCTGAGCCGGGCGTTGCCGGAGGTGCGCCCGGTCTTCTCCGACGAGCCGAACTACGGCAAGGCCTTGCGCCGCGGCATCCTGTCGGCCAGGGGAAAGTATGTCCTCTGCGACGAAATCGACTTGTGCGACCTGGACTTCTACGAACGCGCCCTGACCTTGCTCGATGCCGACCGCGCCGACATGGTGGTGGGCAGCAAGGCGCACAAGGACGCCCGCGACGAAAGGCCGCTGACCCGCCGCACCGCCACCATGGTGATCAACGGCTTGCTGCGGGTGATGCTCGGCTTCAAGGGCACGGACACCCACGGCCTCAAGGCGTTCGTACGCGAGAAGCTGTTGTTCACAGTCGAGAAGTGCGTGGTGGACAAGGATCTGTTCGCCTCGGAGCTGGTCATCCGCGCCGAGCGCTACAAGGTCCGCGTCGTCGAGATTCCGATCATCATCCACGAGAAGCGCCCGCCGAGCATCCACCTGTTCAAGCGCGTGCCCAATGTCCTGAAAAACCTGGCGAAGTTGTTCTACGTCGTGCGGATCAGGAACCGGTGAGCGCCGAGGCGACGGCCCCGACCTTGCGCGCGGCGGTCAACGTCGACATCGACGGCCTGTACCTGTACGACCGCATCCACGGTCATGCGGGATCCAGCGGCAATGTTGCGGACTTCCAGGCCAGCAGCCACGACGCGACGGTGTGGACCAAAGGCGTGCCGCGCTTCTTGGACTTGTTCGCGCGCACCGGTTGCCGCGCTACGTTTTTCGTGGTCGCCCAGGACCTGGAGCATCCCGAAGTGCGCGCGGTGCTGCGCGACGTCGTACTGGCCGGGCATGAGATCGGCAGCCACTCGCTGACACATCCCTACAATCTCAGCCGCTTGCCGCCGGATCGCATAGTCGCGGAATTGACCACGGCGCGGCGACGACTGCAGGACGCGACCGGGCAACCGGTGACGGGTTTTCGCGCGCCGGGCTATGTGCTGTCCGAAGCCCTGCGCGAGGCGATCGCTGAAGTGGGCCACGGCTATGACAGCTCGCGCTTTCCCTGCCCCGCGTACCAGGCTGCCAAAGCGGCGTTCATCAGTGCCTATCGCCTGTTGGGTCGGCCGAGCGGCAGCATCCCGGAAGCGCCGCAGGTGTGGTTCGGTCCGCGCAAACCGTATATCGATCGCCTGCCGAGCGGGCGCGCGCTGCTGGAACTGCCGATTGGCGTGCTGCCGGGAACGCGCTGGCCCTTCATCGGAACTTCAGTGATCGCGGGCGGATTGCCGGGCTGGCTGGCGGTGCAACCGATGGCGGCGCGCACGGACTGGCTGAACTTCGAGCTGCACGCCATCGACCTGACCGATCACGAGCGCGACCGCATTCCCGCGCGGCTGAAGACCCAGCCCGATCAGCGGGTTCCACTGCGCAGGAAGTGGCCGCTGCTGGTCAAGGTGCTCGAGGACATGCGCCGGTACCACGACGTGCGGACGCTGGCGGACTGGGCGGATCAGGCGGTCTGACCCTCCGCGGCGAGCTGCCCGGCCAGCTTGACAGCCATGCCACGGCGAGCGACACCCGCCGCCCTCAACCCAGGAGCCCCCGATGGCGACCACGCTCGAAAATGAACTGATGGAACAGATGAAGGCCTGCATGCGGTCCGGCGACAAGATCGGCCTCGCCGCGGTCCGCATGGTGCGCACCAAGGTCATGGAGAAGCGCACGTCGAAGAATGCCCCCGAGATCACGGATGAAGTGGTCGTGGACGTGATCCGCAACTACGCCAAGGTGATGCAGGGCTCGATCGACGAACTGCTGGCGGGCGGCGCGGACCAGGACGAGGAAAACATCGTGCAGATGCGGGCGGAGATCACCTACCTGGATCGCTTCCTGCCCAAGCTGATGGACGAGGCCCAGACGGCTGCGCTGGTCGACAAGATCCTGACCGAACAGGGGATCACCGATCCGAAGATGGCCGGCAAGGCGACGGGTCTGGTGATGAAGGACCACAAGGGCCTGGCCGATCCCGGCCTGGTCGCCAAGCTGGTCAAGCAAAAGCTCGGCGCGTAACGCTTTGCCGGTTCGGTTCTACCAGGGCGACGAACTCTCTTTGGTCTTGACCAGTTTGCGCTGCTTCAGGGTCTGCGCCACGTCGGCCGCCGGTGCTTCCAAGGCTCCTGCCGTGCACGTCCTGCTCCGCCGCACACCGGCCAGATCCAGGCTCGCATCGGCGCCCACGCACACGCCCAGCGCGATGGCCGGCGAACCCGTCGCGGGACGAAAGCGCTCTGCTTCCTTGAGGTTGAATCCAGGAACGGCACGCTGCGTCGCCATGTCCAGCGCCACGTAGCCCACGCCGCCGTTGACGATCGAGCGCAGCACGCCGACACGATCGGCTTCCGCGCGCCCCACCGCGATCGCCTCGGGCGTGCCCATGACGATGCTCGAGTCGATCCGCAGCGCCGTCCGACCGCGCCCCAGCGGCTGCAACACGATGCCATTGCCGCTGTTGTAGGCCACGGTCGAGTTCTGCATGTCCAACCGGGCGTCGTCTGCCAGCCGCACCGGGCCGTCGACCGTCGCCGCCACGTGATTCTCGCTGATAAGGCTGGAAATCATCCGCACTTGCACGGTACCCGCGAGATCCAGCGCCGTGGCCGCACTCGCGGTGTTGCCCGAAAGTCGTGTGCGCACCAGGTTCAACCGCCCTGCCGTGGCATGGATCGCCCCGCCGCCGCGCACCGTCGCCTGGTTCGCGGTCAGCCAGCAATCCCGCAGCGTCAACTGGGATTTTTGGGTCAAGGCCACCGCGCCGCCCTCGGGCATCTTGCCGTTGGTCAGGGTCAAGTGCTCGAACACGACCTGGATGCCGTCCTGCGGCACCGTCAGCACGCGCCCTTGGCCGCCCGCGTCCAGAATCACCCGCTCCTTGCCAACCCCGCGCACCGTCACCGAACGCGTCGCCACCAGCCGCGCACCGCGGTAGGTACCCGGCTGCAGACACACCGTAGGCGGCGGCCCCGGTCGATCCATGGCCTGCTGCACCGCGGCAGTGTTGCCGTCCGCCTTGAGCGTGACCGTGCAGGCGGCCTGCACCGGGCCCGCGACCAGCAAACCGGCGAGACAGAGGAACAAGGCTTTGATCTTCAAGGCGACCTATGGCGGCGAGGGACGAGATCGGCGGACTGACGTGAGGGAAATGACCTGGGCGCGGCCTTGCGGCATGATAGCAGTCGGGTGCGCCGTCGTCACGGTCCGACCAGGCGGGAGGGCGGGCTGGAAGCCCGCCCCTACACGGTCCCCGAACCCGAACCCGACCCCGAACCCGAGCCCGCCCATGCCCACCGTCGCCAAGCTGGACCTGCCAGATCTGACCTTGCCCCAAGGCAACACCCGCACGGTGCGCCGGGTGCTCTCGCTTTACCTGCAGCGCGCGCTCCAGGACTTCGTGCGCCTGCCCCTGGCCGCGGTGGATCCTGCCAACCGCGCGCTTTTCCAACAGACTTCCCGTCTCCTCGCCGACCTTTCGCGCCGGGATCCGCGCAAGGCCGTGCACGTGGCGCGCCTGCCGACGATCTCGACGCTTGTCCAGACGATGACGGCCCAGGCAGTGGCGGGCGGCGACACCCGCGCGCTGAACGCTTGGCTGCGCGAATGCTGTGCCTTGGTGTTGCTGGAACTTGCTGTGCTGCAAGAACTTCCGCCACAGGGACTGACCCTCGGACGCGATGCGGCAGGGCGGTTGCCGATTCTGCGCACCCCGACCGCGCAGCTGCAACTGGAAGCCGGCGAGTCGGTGGCCGCGCTGCACTTTGCCAACGGTATCCTGGAATTGCGCATGCAGGCGCAGACCGTGGCCGTGCCGCTCGACGACCTGGCGTTCACGCTGCCGGAGCCGGGACCCGCGCGGTTGACGCGGCCGTACCATGAGATCGTGCCAGGGCTGTTCCTGGCGACGGGGGACAACAACCCGCTCTCGGATTTCGAGGCGCACCCGGACAAGCACGGCAATCAGTTGGACTTGGGCGGACATCCAGTGCAGGCGTGGGTCGACGTGCTGCGCCGGGCCCTGGCGTTGGTCGACGCGCACCTGCCGCTGCTGGGCGAGGAACTGCGGTTGGTGATGAAGCTCATCGTTCCCGTAGGTTGGCACGCCGAGCAGCACCTGTCCGCGAGCTACCAAGAGGCGATCGGGCTGCTGTACCTGACGCTGCATCCGAACCTGATGACGATGACCGAGGCGCTGATCCACGAGTTCCAACACAACAAGCTCAACGCGGCGTTCCACTTGGACGGGCTGCTCGAAAACGCCTGGTCGCCGCTGTTCGCCTCGCCGGTGCGTCCAGACCCGCGGCCGCTGCACGGCGTGGTGTTGGCGGTGCACGCGTTCCAACCGGTGGCGGCGCTTTACGAAGCGATGCTGGCGGCGGACGATCCGGAGTCGCGAAGTGCGCATTTCGACCAGCGTTTCCAACAGATCGTGCGGCTGAACCATGAGGGCGCCACGACCGTGCTCGACAATGCCGTGACGACCGCGACCGGGACCGGGTTTTTCGCCGAAATGCGCTCACTGGACGAACACTTCGCACGTCTGGCGGCAAGGCGCTGGCCGGCCGCTTCTTTTGACGAGACGGCACCGGCCCGGTAGTGTTCCGCGCGATGGTCCACCTCACCGCCTGCGCACCCGTTCGTTGTCACCCTCGCACCACGACCCGCTGGATGCTCGCCTGGGCACTCGGCTTGGGCGCAGGCTGTGGCAATGTTTTCGTCCAACCAGCGCCTTACGTCGCCACCGACGCGAGCGCCGACGCCGCCGATGACGCGGAAGCCGATGCCCTCGATCGCGACATGGCCGACGCGATCACGCCGGTGGACGTCGCGCCTCAAGCCGATCTCGCCGAGGACGTCACCGCGGAAGTGGCAGAGGTGCTCGAAGTCCCCGATGTGCAAGAGGATCAGGCGGAGGCTGTCGACGTAGCCACCGATGCGAGTTCGGTCGCCTGCCAGACAAACGAGGAGTGCGCGGACGACATCGCTTGCACCAAGGACACTTGCGACGCGACGGGCTGCGTGCACAGCGGCGACGGCGCGGCCTGCGAAGACGGCAATCCGTGTACCAGCGATGCCTGCGATCCCGAGAGCGGCTGCCAACACTTGCCCGTGCTGGAAGTCTGCAGCGACGGCGACCCGTGCACCATCGGCGACCATTGCACGGCCGGCGTCTGCGTGGGCGATGGCACGTGCAGCGACGGCGACCCCTGCACGGTCGATCTGTGCGATGCCAAGGGCGGTTGCACCCACACGACCTCGAACGGCGGCCCTTGCGACGACGGCGACGCGTGCACGAGCGGCGAAGTGTGCAAGACTGGAAAATGCCTGGGTAATGACAAGAGTTGCGCCGCGCCGGGACCTTGCCAGACCGCCAGTTGCGATCCCGGCACTGGCTTGTGCAAGACCGGCATGGCGACCGATGGCAGCGCTTGCGACGACAACAACGCCTGCAGCACCTTGGACGCCTGCCAGGGCGGCACGTGCGTCGGCCAGAAGAACCCGTGCGACGACGCCAACGTCTGCACCCTGGATACCTGCGTAGCGGACGGTGGTTGCAAGCACGAGCCCAAGCCGCTGGCGTGCAACCTGGACGGCTCGGTGTGTACCGAAGACCTGTGTGATCTGGGCGTGTGCAAGCCCGGGAAGACCAAGGTGTGCGACGACTCCAACCCCTGCACGGCGGACAGTTGCGATGCGATCAAGGGTTGCACGACCAAGGCGATCGCCTTGGGCACGCCGTGTGGTGCCGGTGTCTGGTGCAACTCCGGAAAATGCGTGGTAGTTCCTGTGCCCGCTGGCATGGCCTACGTGCCCGCCGCCACCTTCACGCGCGGCTGCAACGCCAAGGTCGACGCGCAGTGCAAGGCCGACGAGAAGCCCGCGCATGCCGTGAGCGTGAGTTCGTTTTTCATCGGCAAGACCGAGATCACCGCCGGCCAATACGGCGCCTGCGTGCAATCGGGCGGGTGCTCGGCCACTGCGAGCGGCGTTGGCGCGACGGCGGGCGTGAGCGGCAAGGAGCAGAACCCGATCAATTTCGTCACGTGGGCGCAAGCACAGGCGTATTGCACGTTCAGCGGCGCCAGGCTGTGCACCGAGGCCGAGTGGGAAATCGCCGCGCGCGGCACCGACAATCGGCGCTACCCCTGGGGCAACACCGACCCGACTTGCCCGTACGCCAACTTCTCGGCGTGCACGGACAACGCGACGCACGCGACGGGCGCCAGCCCCAAGGGCGCGAGCCCCTTCGGTTCCATGGACATGGCAGGCAACGTGAAGGAATGGGTAGCGGATTGGTACTCGGCAACGGCCTACGCCGACGCGGCCAAGGTCAGTCCCGCACTGAACCCGACCGGCGCGGCGACTGGCACGGCGCGGGTCTTGCGCGGTGGATCGTACACGGACAACGCCCCGGAAATACGCACTTCGGCCCGGAGCTTTGCGAGCCCGGCGACCAAGGCGGCCACGGTGGGCATTCGCTGCTGCAAATGACGTGGCTCGAAAACGGCTCCGGTCCCGGCTCCGGGTTCGGGTTCGGGTTCGGGTTCGGGTTCGGGTTCGGGTGCGGGTGCGGGTGCGGGTGCGGGTGCGGGGACGAGTACGGGGGCGGGTTCGGGTGCGGGTTCGGGGCGCGCCTCCGATCGGAAC
>CAYHHL010000085.1:0-23815 GCA_964356325.1 uncultured Enterobacteriaceae bacterium
CGTCGACGAGGCCTTCAACAAGGAAGAGTGGGACCGCTTCATGGCCACCGGCAACAGCGGCAAGCCGTTCACCACGCAGATGACTTGGGATCAACTCAAGGCCAAAGGCTTCTGGAACGATGCCGGCGGACTCACGGGTTTCAACAAGATCGGCGGCACCAAGACCTACGCCGTGGCCAGCATGAAGCTGAAGAAGTACGCGGTCGGCATCGAGACCAAGTACACCGTGCTGCAGGCCGACACCAGCACGCCGCCCAAGTACAGCGCGGTCGGTCTGGTCATCGACAACAGCAAGGTCGTGGACGACGGCGCCGGCAACTTCTCGCTGCCCGACACCACGGTCTTCGAGGTCGGCTTTGGCACGACGTCGCGCTTCGGCCAGTTCTGGGATCCGGTCATGAACGGCGCGTACACCGGCGCCACCAAGCCGGCGGGCAAGGATTTCACCGGCAACATCAATTACTTCCCGTTGCCGGTCAACATCGAGCCGCTGGACAAGCCGACCCCGGCGTTCCCGCTCTACTTCCTGTCCTGGAAGGAGGTCGAGCACACCCACACGCGCACGTTCAACAACCCGTGGCTGATGGCCATGCGCAGCGAAAACCGGATCATCATCCACCCCAGCGTGGCAACCAACTTCGGCATCGCCGAGGCCGACCGGGTGATGGTCGAAACCGAGACCGGCATGGTCGAGGCGCGCGCCCACGTGTCGCCGACCATCCACAAGGAGTGCGTCGGCTGGGTCCGCGGCTTTGGCCACTGGGCGCTCGGCCGGATTGCCAAGGGCAAGGGCTCGCACGACGGTTGGTTGCTCAAGGGACGTGCCGAGATCCATTCGGGCCAGGCGGTGCACAAAGAAGCCGGCTGCCGCATCTACAAGCTCAGCTAGTCAGCGAGGAGGCCAGCCATGGCGCAGTACGGATTCCATATCAATCTCGCGAACTGCATCGGCTGCCGCGCTTGCGAGGCGGCGTGCAACCAGGAGTTCAACCAAAAGCCCGGAGTGCGCCGCCGCGACGTCGTGGTGACCAGCGGCGCCGATGCCAACGGCAAGCCGTTCATGCGGTTCTTGACGATGGCGTGCAACCATTGCGAAACGCCGGCATGCGCCATCGCCTGTCCCGTCGGTCGCTACGTCAAGGATCCGGCCACCGGCGTGGTGTACATCAAGCCGTCCAAGGCCGAGGATCCGGTCAACGGCGTGGACTGCACCGGTTGCCGGCGCTGCGAGGCCGCGTGCCCGTATGGTGCGCCGCAGTTCGACGCTGAAATCAGCGTGATGGACAAGTGCACCGGTTGCTTGCACCGCATCACCTCGACGACCCTGCCGGTCGAGAAGCGCATCCCGGCGTGCGTGCTGACTTGCTCGTCCAATGCCCTGCACTTCGGCCCGCTTGCCGACATCGATGCCGGCAAGTACGGAGAAGCGCTCAAGACCGTGGGTTCGGCGCCGGACATTGCCGACCCCAAGCTCACCAATCCGTCGGTGCGTTTCTCGAACAAGCGTTCGTAGTGTCCCGCGTCGATACTCCTTCGGCGCGGACAGGTCAGGCGCTGCCGCACCACACTGCGTGGATTTCCCCATCTTGCCGTGGGAAAGTCCGCAGTCGGGTGGTTGCGGCGGCGCCGGTCCGCTTGCGCCAGGCTTGGCACGGCTTTTGCAAGCACTGGACGTCATGAGCATTTCCGGCCACTGCACCAAGCCAACAGCTGAATTGTCGCTGGGCAGCGGGCAGCGCCGTCACCCGTTCTCCCTTGTCGATTTGCAGACGCGCACCGTGCGCTACCTGCGCGTGTCGGTCACGGATCGGTGCAACTACCGCTGCACCTACTGCATGCCGGACGCTGGCGTAGACCCCGTAAATCACGTGGAAGTATTGAGCTTTGCTGAGATCGAGCGGCTGGTGCGCGTCTTCGTCGGCCTGGGCGTGCGCCGCGTGCGCTTGACCGGTGGCGAGCCGCTGGTGCGCCGCGGTTTGCCCGATCTGGTGGCACGGCTGGCGGCGATTCCGGAACTCGAGGATCTGGCGCTGACGACCAATGGGCACCTGCTCGTGGATCAGGCCGTGGCGCTCAAGGCTGCGGGCCTGACCCGGCTCAATGTCTCCCTGGACACGCTCGACGCGACGCGCTTCACGGCTTTGACCCGGCGCGGCAGTCTGCCGCAGGTGCTCGCGGGGCTGGAAGCGGCGCGGGCGGCAGGGTTTACGCACACCAAGCTCAACGCCGTCGTGTTGCGCGGCCTCAACGACGCCGAAGTCACGAGCCTTGCCGACTTCGCTGCCACCGAGGGCTACATCCTGCGGTTCATCGAGCACATGCCCTTTGGCGGCGACGGTTCCTGGGGTCCGGAGACCTTCGTGGCGGCCGCAGACGTCCGTGCACGCCTGCAGCAAGCCTATGAACTCTGGCCTGAAGCCTCGTCCGGCGAACCTGGAGGCGGCCCGGCGACAGCCTGGCGCGGACGGCGCAAGGACGGCCTTGGCCCGGAGGTGCGCCTGGGCTTCATCAGCGCGATCAGCGAGTCGTTCTGCCGCTCGTGCAACCGCGTGCGCTTGTCGTCGACCGGTACGCTGCGGGAGTGTCTGTCGGCCGGCGGCGTGCTGAGCCTGCGCGACATGGTGCGAGCCGGGCGGGCGGATGCCGAAATCGCTGCGGCGATCCGCCATTCGCTCGCGGGCAAGGTGGCCGGTCATCGCTTCGCCACCGCCGGGGCAGCACTTGGACCGATGAGCGCCATCGGCGGCTAGCTGGCGGCGGCAGTGCCAGGGCAGACGCGGAAACCGACGCATCGCCAGGACAAGCCCGAGTCGTCAACGCACCAGATCACCACAGCTTTCCACGTCCACCGTCTGCATCTCGGTCCGCTGCGGATCGACCGTCACCCTGCCGCGCGTCCGGACCGGCGGCGAACCGTCGATAAGCTGGAAACGACACGCGATCTCCACGGTCGTCGCGCCTTCCGGCAAATCCAACACCTGGATCGGCAAGGCTTCCGGCGCAGTACCCGCCGCGAAGTCGATCGCCTGCCTGCGCACGGTGCCGTCCGAAGTCGGTGACAGCCAGGCGAACTGCACCAGACGCGAGCGATCCAGCACCACGGCGCCGCCATCCGGCCCGGTGGGCAGCGCCAACTGCGTGTGTGTCAAGAGGAAGATCAGCTCGACGTGGGGGCCGTGCGGCCGGGACGACCACCAGGCCAGGCCCAGACCCAGGCACATCGCCAGGACGGCGAGCAGGCGGCGCGGATCCGTATTGAGGATACTCTTGCGCCACGCGGGCTTGTCGGCCATGCCCAGCTAGTTGACCATCGAGAAGTCGAAGCCCTCGATCTCGACTTCGGGCTGGTCGACGCGCAACAGCAGTTCACCCGCGAGATCGGTCAGCCTTTCCGCGCGTTCGACCGGATCCAGCACTTCCAGCAGGCGCTGCCGCTCCGCAGGATCCGAGGCCAGGGCCGCCGCCAGCCGGTTGGTCAGGATGCCGGGCTTGCGCGTCGCCGCCAGGACACTACCCAGGGCCGCACCGTTCTCGCCCAGCTTGACGATCAGGCCGCGCGTCACGCTGACCAGCCGCTGCAGGGCCTCGTCCATGCGGCGCGGATCCGGCGGCAGGTCGGGGCGAACCGTCACGCCAGCGGTCCGGTACGGCATCAGCCGGTGCATGGTGGTAATCTGCACGCGCGCCAGGCAGTGCACGAACAGGTTGTAGCGCCCGTCGTCCAGACGTTCGTCGTTGACGATCTTGCACAGCGACCCGACCTCGAACACCGGCGGCGAGCCGTAGTAGTCAGCCTCCCAGCCCGGCTTGAGACCGACCAGGACGACCAGACGCTGCGTGGCCAGGGCGTCCGAAGCCATCAGGCGGTAGCGCGGCTCGAAGATGTGCAGCCGAGTCATGGTGTTGGGGAAGATGACGAAGTTCGGCAGCGGGAACACCGGCAGCGCTTCGTAGGCGGAATCGACCAGCGGCACGTCAAGCATGAATCCTCCCAGACGGGGCGACGGCATCGGGCAAACCAAACGCACTGCGGCATGCCGCGGCGCCCGACCGTCGCGCAACAGTAGGCGCCATCGCCCACGTTGCAACTTTTTCACTCTTCACGATAGCGAAGCCGGCCCATGCCTTGCCAACCGTGGCCGTCATTTCGCCTGGTTGCAGCGCCAACGGGGCCCGGCAAGACTGCTGGTCATGGTCAGGCGCGTCATAAGCACCGGTAATCGCTACGGACAGCCTTCCGCCTGGCGCAACCGCGCGATCTCGTCCAACAGCACGGGGTTCGTCACCAGCTTGCGCAACTTCGCCCCGCGCAGGTTGAGCTTCGGCTTGTCCTGGCTCTGCTGCAGGTACAGCCACGCCCGGCCCCAGACGGTCAGCACGCCGCGCCGCCAGCACGCGTCGTTACTCAAGTACTTGTAGGTACTTGGGTATTGCGTGCGCGCCATGTGGAGGTAGCGCTCGGTGTACCACAGGAAGGTCAAGAGGCCGTCCTCGGCGCTGATGCTGTACTTCTGCTGGTCTTGGAGCACCCACCCAGTCGCGAGCGAGTTGACGTACTGGACGGTCTCCTCCAGCACTGAATCGAAACCCTGGTCGCCACCATCGAATTTCTTGTCCTTGGCATCGCCCGAAAGGTAGATCGGCGCGTAACCGTCGCATTCGCCGGGATCGCCGAAGTTGGCACAAGGGGGCCAAGAGGCCGCGAACTCGTCGCCGCGGATGAGGCTGCGGGCAAAGCCCGGGTTCTGGCCGGCGTATGCGAGGCCCTTGCAGGTGAATTGTACTTCCGGCGTCAGCACATAGGTCGCGCCCGAGAAGCCGCCTTGCGACATGTCGAGCGCATGCCCGCACTCGTGCACAAGCGTCGAAGCCTGATTGAGGGCATCCTGAATGGTCTTACCCTGTTGTGGCTGCCAGAACTGCTGCACGCAGCCCTGGTTGGCGCCGGGCAGCACGCTGGCATTGCCGCCGTCGAGCACGAATCGCCCCGTTGGGTAGCGGACTTGCAGCACCGCCAGCACGAAATCCAAAGCCTGTGCCGCCTTGAACTGGCTGATCAGGCTGGCGATATTGGCTTTCGGGTCAGGCAGTGTCTCCTGGTACTGGCCGTCGATGCAGGCGGGCGAGACCATGGCGCTGCCGACCGGGGGCGAGCCAATGTCCGCGCTGTTGGCGTCCTTCTTGCCTGTCGAATCAGGGCTTTGTGGACCCGCATCGGCACCGCTCGAGACCGAATCGACGCCTGCGCTGCCGGAATCGCCGACCTCGGCGCTGGACGAGCCGTCGTAGCCCGCCCAGGTGCCACCGCCGCCGCTGTACGATTGCGCGCACGCCGAGATCGACAGGCTGCAGAGCACGAGCCAACGCTTGCGCATCCAGGACCTCAGGGGAAATCGGAAGCTACATCGACCAGTTGTCGCTCTTGTTCGGCGGACCGGCGAGAGGCCGATGGCGCCAGATCTCGATGCGCCGCGCCAGGTGGAAACGCAGGGTCGGCGCCATGAACGCGGCTTCGATGCCCCGCGCGCTGGCATTGCGCATGTCGTCCAGCCGCCAGGAGTGGTGCTTGGCCATGTGCTCGAGTTCCAGGGTCATCGAGGTGCCCAGCAGCGTCGGCCAGCCCGTGCCCAGCGTCACGAACAGCCCGGCTTCCTTCATCTTGCGCAAAGGCAGGCTGGTCATCGAACGCGCCGCACCAGTGAGCACCTGCCAGCTCGGCAGCACCACCACCGGGGTGCGATGCGCCCGCAGTTGCAGCAGAAGTGTCGGATCCTTCAAGGCCGCCGTCGCGCCGGTCAGCCGTTGCGCGTTCAGGGTCACCGCCTCACGCACGCGATCCTTGTTGCCGTGATCGCCCGCCGCCACGACGCGACCGATGCCTGCCGCCCTCGCCAGTTCCAGCGCGCCGGCCAGGTGCAGCGCCGAAAGCGTCGCCTCGTTCTCGTCGGACACCGCCACGCCGCCCAGCCGCTCCAACTCGGCTTCCAGCAAGGCTTGCACCAGCGTTTCAGCCTGTTCCGCGGTCATCTCGCGGCGCAGTTCGGGTACCAGGACCCAGGAGAGGAAGCGCTCGTCCTCCTCCTCGGTCACCGAAGTCATCAGGCCGGCATCGAGAATCGCCAGCACTTCCTCCGGTTTGAGCCCGGTCGCCGGAAATGCCGTCGGATCGACGAACAGCTCCACGTGCACGACGGTTTCCGTGATCAGCCGCCGCCCCAGGTCCAAGGCCGCCTGGTGCAACTCGTCGCCGGTCTTGAACAGCCCGCGCACCCAGTCCCGCGCCGTCAAGAGCGTGGCCAGATCCGTCGCGGTCACGCGGGCCTGCAGCGCTTGCTCGTCAGTGCCTTCGGGAAGGCCGCGCGCCGCAGCCAGTTGCCCCATGAATTCAAGAGATAACGCGCCATCGAAGTGGCAGCACAAGTCGACCTTGGCAAGCGTGTCGATCGCGGAAGGCGTGGTCATTTCAGGCTCCGGGATCGTAGGTCGGACGTGAGTTCAATCCTCGTTGTACTGAGCGCGAATTTCTAGCACTTCCGGGAGGATTCCGGTGAACACGTCGACCAGTACCGGGTCGAAGTGGCGTCCGCGACCCTTGTGGATCTCGGCCATCGCGTCGTCGACCGTCCAGGCGCGCTTGTACGGTCGCTCCGAGGTCAGCGCGTCGAACACGTCGCAAACCGCGCAGATACGCCCGAACAGCGGAATGTCTTCGCCGGCCAGCGAGCGCGGGTAGCCACTGCCGTCCCATTTCTCGTGGTGCGTCAAGGCGATCACCGAGGCCATCTGGATGAGTGGCGAGTTGGAGCCAGCCAGCAGATCCGCGCCGATCGCCGCGTGGGTCTTCATGATTTCCCACTCGGGCGCATCGAGCTTGCCGGGCTTGAGCAATACGCGGTCCGGGATGCCGATCTTGCCGACGTCGTGCATCGGACTGGCGCGCTGGATCATCTCGACGTCGGCCAGCGACATGCCCAGCCCGCGACCCAACGCCGCGCAATACAAGCTCATGCGGATGATGTGGTAGCCGGTCTCGTTGTCCTTGTACTCCGCCGCGTGGCCCAGCCGGTGGATGATCTCGAGCTGCGTGTTGCGCAGTTCCAGCGTCCGTTCCTGGACCTTGGTCTCGAGCCATTCATTTTGCTGGCGGATGCGGTTGTGCAAGAGCCTGACTTCGATCAGGTTCTTGATGCGGCACAGCGTTTCGATCTTGTCGAACGGCTTGTTCAGGAAGTCGCGCGCGCCCGATTGCAGAGCCCGATAGCGCACTTCCGGATCGGTCTCAGCCGTCAGCACCAGGATCGGCGCCATGAGGTCGCGATCCAGGGTGAAGAGTTGCTCCATCACGCCGAAGCCGTCGATGTGCGGCATGGACAGGTCGAGCAGCACGAGATCCGGCTTTTCCTGGATGTAGAGCGGCAACGCCTCGCGCGAATCGGTCGTCGCCGTCAGGTTCAAGTAGCCCTCACCCTTGAGGATCATCTTGAGAAGCTGCGTGTTGTACGCCTGGTCGTCGACGATCAGGACGCGGGCCTGAAGGATTTCTGGATCTATGGCCACCGACGTTGCCCTGTTGCGCCCCAAGTTCAGGCGCGGAAGACGCACACTTGCGCGCGGCGGAGTTTGACGCAAAACCACTGCGAGCGCCAACAACAACGTGTGCCGGCACAACACCTTGGCCGCACGCGCAGTTCAGGTCTGCCAGGCCGTGACTTCGCGCAGGAAAGTGGCGTGCAGGTACTCCTTGCGGATGACCTCGGCCATTTCCTCGACGTCGCGGTACTGGTCCCAACTGACTCGGATGGTCGGGATGCGCCTCGAGACGTCTTGCACGAAGCGCTCGTATTCGTTGTACAAAGCCGTCAGGTACTCGAGCGAGATGCTGTTCTCGACACCCCGACTGCGCTCGCGGATGCGTTCGAGCGACTTCTCGGGCTTGACGTCGAGGTAGATGATCGCGCTCGGCTTGCACATGAAATTGCTCATGTGTTTGAAGAGCTGCAGGTAGGTCCGATAGTCGCGCGGATCCATCAGCCCGGATTCACTCAGCATCTTGGCGAAGATGGCGTCCTCGTAGATGGTGCGGTCCTGGATGGCCGGACGACCGCGCCAGATGATCTCTTGATGCTGCTGGAACCGCCTGTTCAGCAAGTAGATCTGCGTGGCAAAACTGTACTTGCCGGTGTCGCGGTAGAAGTCGGCGAGGTACTCGTTGTCCTCCACCGGCTCGTAGTACACGTCCAGGCCCATGTGCCGGCCCAGGGCGGTCGCCAGCGTGGACTTGCCGGCGCCGATGAGTCCGGCGATGCCGATGAACAGGTTGTCGAGACCGGCGCCTTGCTGACCGGGGCTCGACTGCTGCTGAAGTTGAACAGGCTGGGACACGAAAGGCTATCCTTGCGAAGGGTTGGACGATCCGCTGTGCGGAAGTGGCGGATCGAGCGGCTCGGCGTGCTCAACACCGGAAGGCGGGCGACGCCTCGGCTGCATGGCCTGCTGGCGGGCGGCGAGCAGTTCGAGCTGGCGTTCTTCCTCGGGTTCGAAGTGCTTGCGGCAGCGGGCCTCGTAGCGATCCGACGCGCCGACTTCGATGATGCTGCGGCCGCCGTGCAAGCGCTGGCTGCGGTTGGCCGGATCGCCGCAAATCGAACAGACCGCCAGCAGTTTGGTCACGTACTCGCCGATCGCCATCAACTGCGGCATCGGCTCGAACGGGTGGCCACGGTAGTCCTGGTCCAGGCCCGCGACGATCACGCGACGGCCCTGATTGGCCATACGGTTGCAGACCTCGACGATGGCGCCGTCGAAGAACTGCACCTCGTCGATGCCGACCACATCGGTGAGATCATGGACCTGTGCTTGGATTTCGCTGGCGTGGTGGACACAACGGGCGGCGATGCGGAAGTCGCTGTGGCTGACGAGCTCCTCCTCGCTGTAGCGGGTGTCCAACGCCGGCTTGAAGACCTGCACGCGCTGGTGGGCGATGCGGGAAAGGCGCAGGCGGCGGATCAACTCCTCGCTCTTACCGCTGAACATCGAGCCGCAAATGACTTCGAGGCTGCCTTGTCGGTGCGGAAAGAAGGCCATGCACGCTCCATGAGCAGCGGGTCGGGAAGGCGAGCGACATGCGCACCGCTGCTACGGGTACCACGCGCACCGGCCCCGGACAAGTCCGCCAAAGCCCCAGACAGGTCGTGCAGGTGTATAAAATCCCGGAGAAATCTTGTGAAGGCGCACGAACTGTTCCCGTAGATGGCCTAGTTGCCGACGGCGTACTTCAGCGTGTACTTCTTGGCGGGGCCCGACGACTGCGGAAAGGTCAACGACGTGACGGCGTCCGAGACGCACTTGGCGACCGGAGTGCCAGCGAACTTACCGAGAACCTTGGCATTATTGACCGACCCGTCGCTGTTCACGCGCACCGTCACCTTCAGCGCGGTTTCGCCCTCTACCTCGCCGAGCATGACGCACGTCAGGACCTTCTTGTTGACCTTGGAGGCAATCTGGTTGACCGCGGCCTGGTTGAGCCCGCCCTCGTCATCGCCGCCGCCCACCGCCGGCTCGTCGGTCGCGGGCTTCTTCTTCTCGTTGCGCTTGGCCATGATCCGGTCGAGCTCGGCATCGTCGTCCGCGGCCGCCTTCTTCTGGCCGCCTGAGGCTTTGGCTTCCTTGGCAGCCTTGTCCGCGGCAATCTTGTCTTCTTTCGCAGCCTTGTCAGCCGCGGCCTTGGCCAACCGGTCGGCCGCCTTGGCTTCCTTGGCGTCCGCGGCCTTGGCGTCCTTCTCGGATGCCTTGGCTTCCTTGGCTGCCGCAGCCTTGGCGTCCTTCTCGGCCTTCTCGGCGGCCTTGGCTTCCTTGGCGTGCTGCTTCTCGAGGATCCTGTCCAGGTCAGCGTCCGACTTGGGCTTTTCTTCCTTCTTGACCTCTTCCTTCTTCTCGACCTTGGCTTCTTCCTTCTTCTCGACCTTGGCTTCTTCCTTCTTCTCGGCCTTCTTCTCCGCCTTGGCTTCTTCCTTCTTGGCGGTTTCCTTCTTGGGCTCCTCGACCTTGGGTTCTTCGACCTTGGGTTCTTCGACCTTGGCAGCTTCGGCGACCTGAACCGCAGCAACTTGTGGAACCGCAGCAGCGACATCGGGTTGCACGGCGACCGCGGCGACGACGTCCGCTTCGATGGCAGCGCCCGCGTCGGCCTGGACCCCGGCGGTAGCTGCCGCGGCCACTGGCGCCACGGCCGGAACCTCGGCGACCGGAACGACCGGAGCGACCGCGGCGACGGCCGCAGCAGGCGTTTCGGCCTTGGCGGCAGGCGTTTCGGCAGCTGCGACTGGGGTATTGCCACCTTGCGAAGCGAGCACACCGACGACGATCAGCACGATCACCACCGCGACACCCGCGGCGACGAACAGGCCGCCATTCTTTTTCGCTGCTTTGGCCCCAGCCGCGGGCGCTTGCGGGCCCTTGGCGTTGGCACTGACGCCGGGCCTCACCGGGCTGCCCTTGTGGGCGCTCGCCGCGGGCGAACCGGCAGGCGCCGACCCTGCAGCCGCGCCCGTCGAGGCGGAACTCCGCATCGCACCAGAAGAAGCCGCCGCCGCGGGCTTGGCCAGCGACGTGACCGGACGCGCCGGTTCGACCGGTTGGATTTGCGGCCGCGAGGCGGTCACCGGAGTCGACACCGGCGCCGGCTTCACGACCACGGACGGCTTCTTGTCGGCGGGCTTGCCACCAGACTTCGCTTCGGGCTGGGCGGGTGGAGTCTCCGGCAGGCTGACCTTGACCGACGGCCCCGCCTTGGCGTCGACCTTCTTTTCGATCGAGGGTTGCCCTGCCATTTTCGAAACTTGCGCCGGCACCTTGGAAACCGCCGTCTCCGTCACCTCGTCCATCATGTCGGCGTCGGCGTGCTCACCGGCGATGGCCGCGGCCCGGTCCAATTGACTGGACTTCGCCGAAGCGTCCGGCAGCGCGTCCATCGGCGGCAGCGCGGGTGGCTCGACCGGCACGGCGGGCGGCGTGTCGCCCCCTTCGCTCTGGCCGTCCAGCTTGACCAACAATTCGATCATGGCCGCGGACAGTTCCAGCGTCTGCGCACGACGCGGCGATCGCTTCTCGACCGGCTTGGGCTCTTCGCCAGCGGGCGGCGCCTCGGCCACGAGTTCGTCGAACGGCGGCACCTCGCGGACCGGCATCCACTGCGAAAATCCCTTCTTCCAGACGAGATCGCCCGGTCCGAGGCGACCCGCGGTGATGTGCTCGCCGAGTTCACCTTCGGTCAGCGGGCCGACCTGCTTGCCGTCGATGCCCGCGAACCAGACCTGCAGCGTAGCTGGAGCCTGCATCTGGGCCGGCAAGTCGAGCGCAAAGGGCATCGTCGTCCGGCCGATTTCTTCGGCAGTCTCGACGCCGCGGACACGGATTTCCGCGCCGCATTTCTTGCAACCGATCTTGAAGATTCGGTTCTTGCCCTGGATGCGTTCGTCCGGCAGGCGGTAGCTGGCATTGCAGGCGGGGCACGTGATTTTCATGGAAAAAACCTCGGGGTCGGTCGCCCGGAAAAGCGGGAGAGTCTAACGCGCGTGAGAGGGCGAGGCAACCGTTCGTTGCGGGAATGCCTCGCACCAGGCCTGGGCGGCCACAAGTGCATGTTCGGGAGCAAGAAATCGCAGCAAGGCTTCGTGCAGGACGCTGGCGCCGATGGCCACGTCGCCGGGATGCGAGCCGCGTTGGGCCAGGACCTGGGGCCACCAGGCGGCGTAGGCGCGCAATTCGTCGGGCGAGCCGGTCTCCAGGGCATTGTGGACGTGCTTGACGTGGAACTCCATGTCCTGACGGCACAAGAGATGGCCCTTGCGGCCGCGCCAGGCCCGCGCCTCGGGGTGGCGGTTGAGCAGCGCTCCGGCCGCCCATTCGGCGAGTTCCGAACGCACGGCGGCCAGCGCCTCGGCGGCGGCATGGCGCGGCGCGGCGTCTTCGTCGTTCAGGAAGTCGAGGTCGTCAGCGTGCATGACACCCTGTGGCCACGTGGGGCTGGCGCGGCAAGTCGGATGGCGCCCGGCGAGGCCCACGCGTGGACCGGATGCTGCCGCCCGCGCGTCGGACTGGCAACGGCTTGTCGTCCGAGCCAGCGCAATCCTTGGACGACCGACCGCGGGCGACGATCTGCCGGGACTTGTCGGCGAGGGCGAACTAGCCGCATCATGGCGCCATGCTGGTCGGACTCATCAATCCCGCGGCAGGTCATGCGCCCGCGGTCGATCTCGCCCATGTGCTCGCTTCGGCGTCGCCACGTTTGCGCCTGCTGATGTCTGATCACCCGGGCGACATAGATGCCCTGGTCGAAACGATCCGGCGCGACGGCGCGGAGCTCCTGGTCGTCGCGGGCGGCGATGGGACGGCGTGCAACCTCTTGACTCGCTTCGATGCCGTGGGCGCGCTCGACGCCGTTCCGCCTCTGCTGGTGCTGCCAGCCGGCCGCGTCAACACGATTGCGTCGGCACTGGTCGGCAGTCGAAACCCCGGCAAGCTCGCCCAGAGCATTTTGCACGCCTGGATGCGCGGGGTGCGGCGCCTGCAATGGATGCCGGTATTGCGCGTGCGAGTGGAAGGGCGCCCGGACCACATCGGCGTGACGGCGAGTCTGGGCGCGGTGGCCCGGGTGCACGCGGACTATCGGCGCGGCTTGCTGAAGGGCGGCGGCGGCGTGGCGGAATTGTTGGGCCGCCTGGCCTTGCAGCAGTTGTCAGGCGATCGGTTCGCGCCCCTGCATGGTCCTTTCGAACTGGAACCGGGGCCGATGCCCTTGCCGGTCATCACCGCGGGGTTGCTGAGCCCGCTGCCGACGTTCTTCCACGTGGTCCGGCCGTTCCCAGGTCGCAAGTCCTTGGCGGCGCACGGCGTTTACACGGCGCTGTCCTCGCTCGGGCCGCTCGCGTCGCAAGCGGCGCTGCTCGGCATGGTGCGCGGCTACCTCGCCCGCAATCCCAACCTGTACTTCGGTGAACACACGAGGTTGGCGTGGCGCAACGGCGATCGTCCGGATCTCGTGGTGTTGGACGGCGAGGAGATCGACGTCGCTCCGCATGCGAGTATTGACATTCATGTGGCCGGGCGGATTCGGGTGCTCGTTTGGCGCGAGATGCCTTTGCAGGAACGGGCCGCGAGCGAGTAGCGCCCCCTGAACTCGGCCTCGTTCACAACACGTTGACACTCGCCGATCGCGCGGCTATGCCGTCCTCGCCGGGACTTTCCGAACTGCCGCTGATTGCGCCCGGCATTGCCTGCACAGGGAGCAGTCGCCTCTTCATGCCAGAGCCCCTGTCCAGAGAAGTGCGGACCATCCTCGCGCAAGCCGACATGGTCGCGCGGGCGACGGGCCGACCTACGTCTTCTGTGCACTATCTGGTCGCGACCTACCTCGTCGAGTGCCAGGCCCGTGAACTGCTTGCGGAAACTGGCGTCGATGATGCCAAGGTGCTCGATACCTTCGCCAAGATGACCGAACGCGAAGACACAGCCGAGGCGCTCAAGGAAATCCATCGTCAGGCCGACCAGTTGGCTGAGAGCACGGGGTCGCACGAGGTGACGTCGACCATCCTGCTGGCGAGCTTGCTGCGGGTCCGTCAGGCGTTGGCGTCGCGCGTGCTCGATCGCGCCGGTGTGAACTTGCCGGGGTTGCGGGCGCGCGTGATCGGCCAGGTCACCCTGCAAAACGATCGCGCCACGACCGGCAGTCGACCGGCGATTCGCCTGCCCACGGGCCCGACCGAGGAGCGCAGTCCGAGCCGCACCGACCTGCCCACGCTGCGCGAAGGACGCACCTCGGTTCGCCTGGACACCATGACGACTCGCGAGGTTGCCGCGCCCCGGCCGCAGCCAGTACCGATGCCGCCCGCGCCCAAGCCGCCCGCGCTGAAGCCGGTCGCCGCCAAGCCGGCCAAGGTCGATCCTGGGGCCGCGCGTGAACTCGATCCGGCGCAGTACCCGGCGTTGGTGGAACTGGGGCGCAACCTGACCGCCGCGGCGCTGCGGGGCGAGATCGATCCGATCGTGGGCCGCGACGACCTGATCGACGCGGTGATCGACATCTTGCTGATGAAACAGGTGAACAATCCGTGTCTCATCGGCGAGGCCGGCGTGGGCAAGACGGCGATTGCCGAGGGCCTGGCGCTCAAGCTGGCGTTGAATCCGGAACTGTACGGCAAGCTGGGGACCGCGGTGTTCGTGGAGATCCAGGTCTCCTCGCTGCTGGCGGGCACGGCGCTTCGCGGCGCGTTTTCTGAACGGATGCGCAAACTTCGCGATGAGGTGGCCAAGGCGGACGGTCAAGTCATCGTGTTCATGGACGAGATCCACACGATCATGGGCGCGGGCGTGGGCGACGGGCCGATGGACGCCGCCAACGACTTGAAGAGCGCTCTGTCGCGCGGCAAGTTTCCGCTCATCGGCGCGACCACCCGGGCAGAGTACGAACGGCACATCCTCAAGGATCCCGCGATGGAACGTCGGTTCCAGGTGGTGCCCGTGCCCGAGCCGACCGTCGCCCAGGCGGTGACGATCCTGGCCGGCGTGGCGCCCATCTACGCCCGCCACCACGCGATTCGCTACAGCCACGACGCGATCCAAAGCGCGGTGCACCTGTCCGCGCGCTTCATCACCGACCAGTGCCTGCCCCACAAGGCGATTGCCGTGTTGGATCGCGCAGGTGCACAAGCCAGGCGGGCAGGGCGGCCCATCGTCATGGCCGACGACGTGGCGCGCGCGGTCCACGTGCTGACCGGCGTGCCGATGGAACGCTTGCTGGCGGACGAACGCGGGCGGATTCGCGATCTGGCGACCGACCTGCAGGCGCGCATCATCGGCCACGATCCAGCGATGCAGCGGGTGGCACGGCGGATCCAACGCAATTACGCGGGCTTTTCGGGCGATCGACCGGTCGCCTCGTTCCTGTTCGTGGGCGCTCCCGGCAGCGGCAAGACCGAGACGGCGCGGGCGGTGGCGGAAACGCTGTTCGTCAACGGTGACGCGCTGGTCCGCTTCGACATGACCGAGTACGCCGAGCCGCACACCGTCGCGCGCCTGATCGGATCGCCGCCGGGCTATGTAGGTCATGGTCAACAGGGGCTTTTGTCCCAGGCGCTGCAAAAGCGGCCGTACCGGGTGCTGCTGTTCGACGAGGTGGATCGCGCCGCGCCGGAAGTGCTCGCCCTGCTTCTGCAACTGCTCGACGCCGGGCGAATCACCGATCACCACGGCCACCTGATCGACGTGCGCAACTGCATCGTGATCATGACCTCGAACCTGGGCGCCGAACTGTTGACGGCGGGGATGCGCAGGCGGCCGATCGGCTTTGGTTCCATAGATTCGCCGCTGCCCGAGGGGCCCGTGCAACTGCACAACGCGGCGACCTTGGATCCGCTGGAACAGGCGGTGCTGGACAAGGCGCGCGCGTCGCTGCCTGCGGAATTCTGGAGTCGGATCGATGACGTGGTGGTGTTTCGGCCCTTGACTCCGGCGGCGGCGCGGCTGGTCATCGAGCGGGCGTTGCACACGAGCGCGCAACGGTTGTACGAGGCTCGGCTGATTCGCTACACGACCGACGCGCTGGTGCTGGACCTGGTGCTGCAAGGCGGGCTGGACCCGGCGCTGGGCGTGCGGCCGTTGCGGGCGCGGATCGAGTCGCTGGTCGAATCGTTCGTGACGGATCGCATTCTCGACGGCACTCTGCATCCTGGTTCCGAAGCGTGGCTGACGGTGCAGGACGGCCAACTGGCATTGCTGCCCACCCCGGTGACCGTCGAGCCATGAACACGAGAAGGCGGCTGATGAACAAGCGATTGTGGGTGTGGACGCTGACCGGTGTGGCGCTTGCCGGGCTGGCGGGCGCGTGCGGGACCAAGACGACGCCCGAGACGCAAGACGCTGGCAAGGCTGCGGATTCGGTGGCGGATGCCGCGGTCGACGTCGGTGCGCAGGACACGGGTCAGTCGCCGCGGATCCAGCGCTGGATGGCTTACCCGCTGGCCGCGGGCAAGGAACTGCGGGCGATTGCTGCGGTACCCGGCAAGCCAGGCGTGTACGTCGGCGTGGGCGATGGCGCCAGCGTGTGGCGTTTGGACGATACCAAGCTGTCGACGGTGCCGCTGACCGAAGTGGCGTCCACCAACCTGCACGCGCTGTGGATTTCGGCGGGCGGCACCTGGTACGTCGCGGGCGATGCCAACACCGTGTTGCACCATCCGCCCGCCAACGCGGCCGGAGTCGAGCAGGGCTGGATCGTGCGCGAGGACGTGACGCCGCAAGCTCCGGTACAATTTCTAGGTGTGGCGGGCACTTCGGACCAGGACGTGTGGGCCGTGGGCACCGATCGGGCGGTGTGGCATTTCGACGGCACGGCCTGGCTGCCGACACCCGCCTCGCCGACCAACCTCGAGATTGCGCCTGACACCGTGCTGACTTGCGCGTACTCCCCGGCGCCCAACGACGTGTGGATCGGTGCGTCCTTGGCCAAGGGTGGCGCCATCTTGCACGGCGTCGGCGGCACTTGGACGGCTTACGCGACCACGCAGGCTCCTACGGCGCTGTGGGTCACGGGATCCAAGGTGTTCGTGGCCGGCGGGACCAATACCGCGTACTTGGCGATCTGGGACGGCCAGGCCTTTACGGACCAGAAGTCCAACTGGCAGCAAGGCTTCAAGAGCATCGCCGGGTTGAGTGACAAGCAGGTCTGGGCCGGCGCCACCAAAGGCCAGTTGCGCATGTACGACGGCTCGACGTGGCAGGTCGAGAACATCACGTCGCCGCCGGGGACCAAGCCGGACGAGACGATAGGCGCGCTGGACCAGTTAATCGGCGTGGCGCTGCACTCGGCGGACGAACGCGCGCTGGCGACCTCGACCCAGGTGCTGCGCTGGGGCAAGCAGCCGAAGTGACGAACGGGGAGCAAGCGATGGGATTTGTTGGTAGATGGTGCCTCGCCGTCGCGCTGCTTTACGGCTGCGGCACCGACGATTCCGGCCCCTTGGACAGCATCACGCCGCCCGCCTGCAACTCCATCCAACACTTCGGCAATAGCGCGGCGTGCGACCAGGACGGGCCCAAGCTCGAATCGTGCGGCGCCTCGGCGAGCCGGACTTGTGCTTCGGGCTGGTTGTGCTTCGACGCGCCGCAGTTCGACGACTGCACCTGCAGCGCTGACGCCGATTGCGCAGGCCGCCAGCAGTACATCAACGACGCGCGGGCTACCCAGAAGAAGGCCCCGCTCACCTCCAAGTGCCAGGACGGTCGCTGCTCCGGACGGCCATGACGCGTCGGCGGGTGGGTCAGCAGATGCGCCATGTTCTCCGCAACCTGCTGTTCGGCGCGGCCAGTCTCGCGGTGCTGCCGATGCCGGCCTGCGTGCGGACCGTGGTGGTGCACCGCAAGCATCCTGCCGTGCAGGCCGACATCGCGGTGCAGGATTCGCCGCCGCCGGACACCGGGACGCTGGACACCGAGAACGCTCGTAAACCAGAGACTTCGCCTGACGCCCTGACGCTCAGCCCGTTGCAGGCCACCGGCAAGTTCACCAACCAGACCGCGGCACTCGGCGCGGCCTTTGCCTTGGATCCTGGCAAGAAAGGCGCGCCGCGCGAGCCGTGGGCCAGCTTGGGGATGCTCATCGACCTCGATCACGACGGCCTGCTGGACTTCGTGGCGACCGACGGCATGGCCGAAGTGCGGTGGGGTCGAGCCGTGCAGCCGTGGAAGTGGATCACGGCGCCGCTGGCGGACGTCAAAGGCGAGGGAGTCCGCTGTCTTGCCGCCACCGATAGCGACGGCGACGGCTACCCGGAGATCATCGTCGGCGGCTCGCGCATCCGCTACTACGTGCGCGGCAAGACCGAGATCTACACCGAGGAAGGCGAGGCGCGCGGGCTGGTCCTGGGCAAGATGTCCGGCGTGCAATCGGCCACTCCCGTGGATCTGGACGCCGACGGCTTGCTCGATCTCGCGGTCGGCGAATTCACTTGCGATGGCAAGAGCCGTCTGCGCGCGTTCGTCAATCAAGGCAACGGGCGCTATGCCGAACGCGCCGAGCAGATGGGGCTGGACGATGTCGCGTCGATCTGGGCGGTTTTGGCGACCGATTTCGATGGCGACCGGCGCCCCGACCTGATGGCGGTCAAGGAAGGCTGCCCACCGGCGGGCGGCAATGCCTACTTCCATTCGACTGCCAATGGCTTCGAGCGCAAGGACCTTGCCCCACTGTTCTTCGCGCCCAAGCAGGACGGTGGCACGCCGATGGGTGGTTCGGTGGGCGATGTCGACCGCGATGGCCGCCTGGACTTCCTGTTCAGTGAAATCGGCTATCGGCAGGCTAGCCTGAACGGGATGGACATGCGCCATCCGGATTTGGCCCAACTGGCAAGCGATCCGGCCTCGGGCAACCACCTGCTGCTGCAAACCCAGGCAGGCGTTCTGGTTTCCCAGGGTCTCGCCGCGGGGCTGGCCCTGCCGCTGAATACCGCGCACCGGCCGATGGTCAGCTGGACCACGCGGTTGCTCGACTTCGACGCCGACGGTCATCTCGACGCGATCCTGAGCCACGGCCAGGACTACGACGCCTTCATCCTGGCCGACGAAGCGGGCATGCGACCCGTGTTGATGCGCAACCGGGGCGACGCGACGTTCGTGGACGTGAGCCAGGCTTTCGGCTTTCCGGACATGCACTTGAATCGGGCGCTGGCGACCGCGGACGTGGACGATGATGGCGACCTGGACCTGTTCTTCGGTGGGCAGTTGATGCAACCGCTGCTGTTGCGCAACGAGGTGAAGCACCCCAACCGGATGCTGACGGTGCGCCTGAAGGGACGGGTCTCCAACTTGTGGGGACTGCAATCGCGCGTGTTGCTGCAGACTTCGAAGCGGACGTACGTGGCGGAAATGACCACGCACGCACCGTTTGCCACGATGGATCAACCGCTCGTGCACTTCGGTGTGCCGGCGGACGAGACCTGGCAGACCCTGACCGTGCGCTGGCCGTCGGGCTACGATCAGGTGGTGCAAGTGCCTGTCAACGTGGCCAAACTGCCGCTGGTGGTCGAGGAGCCGCCGCTGGTGTCGTTGAGTCACCGCTTCGTGTATTCGATCGGTTCCTCGGCGGTGACCGTGCAGGCGCGGGCGTTTGCCACGGATGCGACGCCGTTGCCGTCAGCGGTGGTGACGATCGAGCTCGCGCCGGGATCGCCCGGGACCTGGTCAGGGCTGACGCAATGCCCGGGCGGCGAGTGCACGCGGATGTGGAAGCCGCCCGAGGGGCAGGCCGGCGAGGCGGTGTTCGTGGTGACGCACGGTGGTCAGGAACTGGTGGTGCGGCCGAAGGTGCGGTTTGCGGCGCCGTGACCTGGGCGCCAGCTCCGCTCAGGGCAGCCGAACCACCAGCGCCCCCGAGAGCGCTCCGTACCTATCCTCCGCGTCCGGCTGCAGCACCGCCGTGTAGACGCCGACCTCGCCGTTAATGGCCATCGGCACGTCAAAACTCCCGCCCGGCGCCACTTTCTGGTCCAGCACCAGCGCGTCGGTCACCACCGGCGGATCCAGGCCTGGTCGCGGATCCTGGCACGCCGTGGCCCGCCGTACCTGCAGCCGCGTCGCCAAGCCCTGAGGATCCAGCTTGCCGCGCACGCGAATCCACCGCAGCGTCTGGCCTTGCGCACGCCGTTTGTCCGCGTCGTAACCATCCAGTTGCACGAAACTCTGGCCTTCGTGGATCACCGTATGCCCCGCCTGCAGGCCGGCCATCAGCGCCGGCCACGTCAGCTCGGCTGCCCACACCGCCGTGCGCGGCCAGCCCAGCCGAGGATTCAGCGGATCGTCGGTCGTCATCGGTTCGGGCTTGTGGACACGGTGGTTGTCGCTCGCACCTATGGCCACGGTCGCCTTGCCCGCCAGCAGGTCGCAGCGCCAAGCGTCGGTCGCGCGCTGGTCGGTCACGTCGTAGCCCATGCCGCCGTTCCAGATCTCCATTGCATCGTAGCCCATGTCCGACCAGTCGTAGCGCACCCAGGTGGTTGGACCGTACGGGTGGTTGACGACGGTGAAGCAGCCGCGCGCCCGCGCCTGGGCCAGCACTTGCCCGCCCGAAACCAGCCCCGGCGGCCGATCCGTGAAGGCGCCATCGCGCTGGAAGGTCGCCAGATTCTTGGGCAGACAGCCCACGTGGCCGCGCGGCGCCGAAGTTCCGTCCGGGGGAATCTTCTGGTCGCCGTCCTGGATGTAGGACACCGGGCTCAGTTCGTTGCCGTCGATCATCACGAACGTGCCGGGCACCGAGAGCGCGACCGCTTCATCCCAGAACGGGAACTCCGGCCCTTGGTTGTACAGTGCCGGGTCCTCGTGCGTGGTCGAGGCGTCACTGCCCGCGCTGTTGCTGTGATCGGTCAGCACGATGAACGATAGCCCTCGTTCCCGAGCCACCTTGGCAATAGCCTGTGGCGTCGAGTCACCGCCCGTGTCGTTGCTCGCCCCCGAGGCGTGCACGTGCACGTCGCCGTCGTACCAGTGTCCCGGCGGATCTACTTCGAATCCTTGCGGATCACGCTCGACGATCGGGGCCACGTCGACCGCGGTCTTGGCCACGCCGGCCTGTACGGCCACCATCGGCGTTGGCGTGCAGGCTGCGCTCGAAAGCATCCACCATGCGAGTCCCTTGTGCCGCACCGCCATTGCGCCTCCGTGTCAGCCCCAGGAAGCCACACGCGCCGAAAACGCGAGGAACCCAAAGTGTAGCGGATGGAGGACAGGATCGATACCCAGGCAGAGTTGATGATGAAACTCCAGTAATAGCTATGGTTTGAACAGAATCTGCACGACCGCCAGGCACATCTCGTCCAAGGTCGTCTCGCCGAGCACGACGTCCTTGGGCGCCGACAGCTTCTGCTGCATCAGCGCTTCCTGGACGAACGGATTGGCCAGGCTGTTGTCGTAGCCGCAAGTCAGGTGCACCTGATCGCCGGCGCGCAGGATGGGCAATTCGTCCATCGTTCCCACGTAGTTGTAGATGCGCTGCCAGTTGAAGTCCCAGGCCGGCGTCTCCAGCAGGCATTCGTGGCCGGGCTGCAGCGGCATCGGCTGCGGGGGTGGTGTCTGGCACACGGTGAAGACCTGCTTCTCGGTCGCCCCGGGCTTCAGGATTTCCGCTTGCAGGCAGTCGCCGCATGCAGCGGTCAACACCGAGGCGGCCGACTCGCACTTGTCGATCGCGCAAGCCGCGAGATCGCTTCCTGCTTTGCCCGCGCAGTTGACTTGGGTGCACGTCTGCAGCGGCCCGAGTTGCGCCAGCGTGCAGGCAGGCTGCCCGGCGGCCGAGCGATCGACCTCGATGCGCATGTCCCGGCCCACGTAGTGCATGTGCGTGCCGACGCCATAAACGCGCAATGCCGGCGTGGGCTTGCCGTCGATGGTCGTAGGGATGGTGAAACGCATCTTTTCCGTGTGGTTCGTCGCGCCGGCGGGCACTCGGAACTGCACCTGGCCCTGGTCGTTCGGACCCGGCTGCAGGCCATCGCCGTTCTTGTCCTGCTTCTCGAAATTGCCGATGAGCGCCGTCAGCCCGCGCCACACAGGTTCACCCTTGGTATAGCGCAGTTGCACTTGGGTCAGGTCGGACTCGCCGCCCTTGCCGGCTGGGTGGTAGTGTACCTGCATCACCAGGCGCGTGCCGGCCTCCAGGATGGCCCCTGCATCCGGCGGATACTCCAGCGGAATCGCTCCAGGCGCCCACGCCCCGACCAACTGCTGGCCGACCAGATCGGTGCTGCCGAAGCACGGATAGCCACCGTCGGCGTCCAGCGCCTTCTTGGCGATGGCCTTCTCGGGCGCGGTGAATACCAGGACGTGATGCACGACCTTCTTGTTGCCGGCGGTGATTTGGATGCCGTTCAGGTACTTGCGTTGCGCGAACGCCGTGTCGAGGACGAAGCAGCGGAACAGGTCCGCATCGCCCGACGCCACGAACGGCGCCTTGGGGCTGGCCGTCTGATCGACGTTGGCCAGTTCCAGGTTGGGCACGGTCGCGCCCGCCGGCAGGTCGGCTGGATTGCCTTCGGGCGCACCGGCCGAGGACCATGTCTGGAATACGGCCAACTCCGTTGCGGACAAGCGTAAATCGTGGCTGAACGGCAGGCGGGGTTTGCACGACGCCGTCTCCTGCGCGCCCCACGGTGGCATCAAGCCGGTGGCGGTCGCGCTGACCATGCCGGCCGCCATGGCCTTGGCCTGGAGGTAGGTCGTCAGCGGGAAGGGCGCGATTCCCTTGGCAACGTGGCAGGACTGGCACTTGGCGCGCAGGATGCCTTCGACGTCCTTGTGGAAGGTCGGCCCCACACTTGCCGCGTCAGTGCCGCCGGCATCGGTTTTTGCCACCGATGTCGCGGGCTTATCCTTGTCGCTGGACGCGCATGCGGTCAGGCAGGAGAGCATGGAGAGTACGGACAGGAGGAGAACGACGGACCGACCTTGCATGACGCCCCCAGGTTGAGGCGGCACAGGTTGCCCAAGCGCGGCGCCGAACGCAAGCGCGGAAGATGGCGAAATTCAATGGATAGAAGCATCCGTAGAGTGTGCGTTCCTACGTCCAACGGGGCGACTCCTCAAGCCAAAACGCCCGTCCCGCCTGCCAGCAGCGATGAAGGTCGAGGCGTTGGACGTGGGCGTAGGCATCCAGGCGCAGCCCGTGCTGCAATGTCTGGGCAAGGTTGCGCCACTGGATCTGGTAGAGGTACTCGAACACGGACTCGAGCGCCCAGATGATCAGGGTCAGGCCGCCCAACGCCATGAGTTGGGTCATCACGTCGCGCAAGCCGAGCCCCGCCAGGAAGGAGGCTTGCTTGTTGACCACGACGTCGACCGCCACGCCGATCAGGATCTCCGGCATGATGTCGAAGGCTTTGTTGATGATCGAGCGAGTCGAGGCCAGTACGACGCGGCGCCGGTGTGGGCGGGCGTAGGCGGCGAGGCGTATCAGGGGCGACGGTTCACGCGTGGTCATCGAAGGTTCCGTGCGGGCTGCGGACTTGCCGACCCTTCAGAAGCACAGGTACATGAGGGAGAAATGGCAGCTCGCGCCCGCGACGACGCAGCAGTGCCAGATTTCGTGAAAGCCGAATCGGCCGGGCAAGGGATTGGGTTTCTCCAGGCCGTAGATGAGTCCGCCGACGGTGAAGAACAGACCGCCGGCGGCCAGTTCCAGCAGGCCTTGCAGGTGGATCGCCGCGTAGACGGGCTCGATCAGCACCACCGCGAGCCAGCCCATGCCCAGGGTCATCGCCAGCGTCATCCACCTGGGCAAACCGGGCCAGATCGCTTTGGAGGCGATGCCCAGAACGGCCAAGATCCAGACCAGTTGCAGGACGTGTTGCCCGAGCGGGCCCTTGGCGAGCAAGAGGCAGAATGGGGTGAATGTCCCTGCAATCATGAGGAAGATCGCGAAGTAGTCCAGTTGTCGCAGGATGTGGTTGGTCCGCGGCGAGCCGTTGACGCCATGGTGCAGCGCGCTGGTGACGAAGACGCTGAGGGTGCCCAGACCGTACACGAGGAAGCTGACGGCGTGCAGGCGACTGTCCACCGCCAACGAGCGCCAGATCAGATGGGCGACACCGACTACGGTGAGCACGGCGCCGAGGCTGGATATCGCGGTGTTGTAGACTTCATCGGTGACGTGGACGCTGCCGTCTTTGCTCAGGCCGGGCTGGTTGTGCATGAGGACCTCTTGGCGCGCGGCGAACTCCGGCTCCCCCTGGTAGCTGAGTTGCAAGGCAAAATGCAAGCTGGCCTTTGCGTG
>CAYHHL010000086.1:0-9927 GCA_964356325.1 uncultured Enterobacteriaceae bacterium
CCCTGCCCGTTTTCGAGGAATCGGAGCTATCCGCTCCTCGCCCCTCGAAAACGGCATCCTGCTGGTCGCCCTGCTGATGGCCGCCTGCACCGGCGTCGCGCCCGCCAAGGCCGCACCCGACGCCGGCCAGACCCAGGACGCGACCACAGGCGTGGCCAATCCATACAAGCAGGGCTACCGCGCCAAGCTGACGTTCCACGGCCAGCCCAACGACGGGCTCGTGCTCGAAATCGACCGGACGTTCAGCGAAACCGCGGTCAAGACGGCGTTCGCGTTCGGCTCGGTACACAAGACGCCGCCGGCGATTTCCTTGGGCGTGCACGACCATATCCTGCCCGCGGACCTGAAGCGCGGCACTACCGGGCCGATGGACTTCCAGTTCAACTTCGGTAACTTGATCAAAGGGCCCGGCTCTGACCCAAACGTCACCAGCGTCGGCACTTTCCCGTTCACCTGCACAGCGCCGTCGGTCAGCCTGTACTTCAAGAGCACGACCTACCGCACGACTTGCCCCGGCATGCCCGGCCAGGTGGTCATCACCGACTGGTCGGCCACCGAGGGCGGTCGCTTCGCCGGCACGTTCTCGGGGCGCGCCGGGGCCTACTACTCGGGCAGCACGACGGATTGCGTCGACGGCCCGCTTGCGTGCACGAAACCCGATCGCTACGTCGATATCGAAGGCATGTTCGGCTTCACCCTGCCGCCACCCGACGGCAAGGCGCCAACCCCTTGATCCACGAACCTTCCTGGCATCCGCTCGGTCGCTGGCTGGCCCTGCCGTCGCTGCCCGGGCGCGTCCATGTGGTGACCCTGGGTGCCGGGCCGCACGTCGTCCTGTTGCATGGCTTTTTGCAGTCTTCGTGGGCGTGGCGGCTCAACGTCGAGGCGTTGGCCCAGCACTTCACCGTCCACGCGATCTGCCTGCCGGGCGCGGGCTGGTCGGACAAGCCGGCGGTGCACTACGACCTGGCGCGGCAGGCGGCGCGGGTGCTGGAACTGTTCGATCTCCTGGGCATCGACAAGGCGCACCTGATCGGCAATTCGCTCGGCGGCGCGCTGGCGTTGCGTCTGGCCCTGGATCGGCCGCAGCGCGTGCAGCGCTTGGTACTGGTGGCGCCAGCGGGGCCGGGCGTGTACCCGGCGACGCTCGCTGCGTCCTTGCAGCACCCGGTGGTGGCTCCACTCGTGCAGCTGCCGGGCGTGACGCATGCGCTGAAGTTGGCGCTGCAGTGGGGAGCCTACCCGCTGATGAAGGTGGACGACGCGGTGATGCACAAGTTCATGAAGCCGCTGCGGGCGCCGGGCGGGGCCAAGGCGGCGCTGTCGATGGCGCGCACCTTTCCGCGGGATATCAAAGCATTGGAGTGCAGCCTGGGCCAGGTGACGCAGGCGGCGCTGTTGATCTGGGGCGAATGCGACCGCGTGGTGCCGCTCCAAGCCGTGCTGAGGGTGCAGCGCGGCCTGCCCCATGCGCGCCTGGAGAAGTTCGACTGCAGCGGTCACTGTCCGATGGAGGAGGAGCCTGAGCGCTTCAACCGTGAAGTCACGGCGTTCCTGCTCGGGACCGACCTGCCGTCCCCTGATCTCACCCGGGGCAAGGTGGCGGCATGACCGGGACATTGCAGGGCAAACGCGTGCTGGTGACCGGTGGGCACCGGCGGTTGGGACGGGCGGTGGCGGAGCACCTCGCGCGGCAGGGCGCCCACGTGGCGATCCAGTTCCGTGCCGATGTGGAGCTGGCGGGGCAGGTGGCGCGGCTCCTGGGCGGACCGGCCATCCAGGCGGAACTGACGGATACTGCCCAGGTTCACGCGCTGCTGGCACAGGCGGCCGCGGTGCTGGGCGGTCTGGATCTGGTGGTGGCGGCGGCGGCTAGCTATGAGCCCACCGACCTGAGCAAGCCCGACATGGCGCACGTGGACCGGGTGCTGCAGACCAACGCCCGCGCGCCGATCGATCTGGTGCTGCAAGCCCGCCCGTGGTTGGCGAAATCGGCGGACGGACGGGCGGTGCTGTTCGGCGATCTGGCCGGGGTGACGCCGTTTGCGGGATACCTCGCGCACTCGATGGCCAAGGCGGCCTTGCACGCGGGAGTGCGCGCTTTGGCAGCGGAACTAGCGCCGGAAATCACGGTGAACGCCATCGTGCCGGGCGCGATCCTGCGGGCGGTCGGCATGGACGAGGCGGCGTGGCAGGCAGTGCTGCGGCCGGTGCCGATGGCGAGCGCGGTGGCCGAGGCGGTGCCGGCGATCGTGAACGCGGTGGCGTACCTGGCGACGTGTCCGCGCTTCGTGACTGGGACGCTGCACGTGGTGGACGGGGGGCGGACCGCGCGGTGGTAGTAATCCCTCGAACTTGGCAGGCGCGATGCAAGACGGGCCATTGCCTGCTACCCTGCCCGCCGTGACCCAGCCTTTGCCAGAGACCTCCCCGTGGACCCGCCTGGCGCGCAGCCGCCCTCGCCTGATCGTCGCCGCGTTCGCCGGCGTGCTGGCGCTGGCCTCGGTCGCCGTGGTGGCCGCGTCGGTCCGCCAAGCCAGCCCGCGTGCTAGCCAATCACTCGAAGCGGACGGCACGCTGGCCGCGGAAGGCGACCTGCGGCCCCAGGCGCTGACTGACCTGCGCGGCCTGCACGTCGCCTCGCGCGCCCTGAACCTCATCCGCCAGCACTACGTCGACCCCGAGAAGGTGCATCCCCGCGAGATGCTGGAGGAAGGCTTGCAGGCGGTGGCCCACCTCGTGCCCGAGATGCTGGTCGACACGCCGCAACTGGACGCCCACGGCCAACCGCTGGAACTGCGCATCCGCATTGGTGAAGCCAGCCTGCGCATGCCGCTTGCCGACCTGACCGACGTGTTGCGCCTGAACTGGGCACTGCTCCGGGCGATCCGCTTCGTCGCCGATCACCTGCCGGCCGACGTGCCCGCGGCCAAGGTCGAGTATCTCGCCGTCAACGGAATGCTCAGTACCTTGGACCAGTTCTCGCACATGCTGGAGCCCGAGCAGTGGCGCGACATGCAGACCAACACCGGCGGCAATTTCGGCGGCCTGGGCATCGTCATCCTTGCGCAAGATGGCGTGCTGACGATGCAAAGCGTCATCGATGGCTCGCCAGCCCAGAAGGCGGGGCTGTTGCCCGGCGATCAGATCCTGCAGATCGACGGCGAGGACACCCTGAACATGAGCGTGGACGAGGCGGTGGAGCGGCTGCGCGGCCAGGTCGGCGTCGCGGCGCGGCTGCAGCTCAAGCGCAAAGGCTGGACGCGCCCTCAGGAAGTCACGGTCGTCCGGGCGGTCATCCACCTGCAGTCGGTCGAGGCCAAGGTCTTGGACAACGGCATCGGCTACGCGCGCATCAAGAGCTTCCAGCGCGGCACCGCCGAGGAATTGAGCGAGGCGATCGACCACATGCTGGGCAACGGCAGCCAGAACGGCCTGGTGCTGGATCTCCGTGACAATCCAGGAGGTTTGCTGGACGAGGCGATCCGCATGGCCGACCTGTTCGTCGGCCAGGGTCCGCTGGTCATCACCGTCACGGGTGGCCAACGCCAGCGCGATGTCCGCAATGTCACAGGGCAAGGCCGTTTCCAGAAGATGCCGGTCGCGGTGCTGATCAACGGCCACTCGGCGAGCGCTTCCGAAGTCGTCGCCGGAGCGCTGAAGTATTCGGGGCGCGCCATCGTGCTGGGCGAGCAGAGCTTCGGCAAGGCCAGCGTCCAGGTGCCGTACGAGATCGCCGACGCCGCGCTCAAGCTGACCGTGGCGAAGTACCTGGTCCCGGGTGATATCAACGTCATGGGCGTGGGCATCGCCCCGGACATCGCCCTGCAGTTCGTGTCGGCGACCCGTGAGCAGGTCAGCCTGTTCGGCGGTCCGCACTACAGCCGCGCGGTCAAGAAGGTGCGCACCTTGATGGCGGCGCAACTGCTGCAGCACGATGGCGCCGAAACGCCTCGACCAGCCAACGACCTGCGCGTGCTGCTGCCCGAAGCTGCGCAAGCCGAAGGCATGGAGGGCCCGGCCGAAGTGATGGAGCGCGAACCCCGTGAAAGGGCTGCGATCCTGTTGCGCAGGGCGGGTGACGTGCGGGCCAAGGTGACGCTGAAGAACGCGCAGGCCGACCTGGCCGAGATGGCGCACGCCGACGATCTGGCCCTGGTGGCGCACCTCAAGAAGCAGGGCATCGACTGGCGGGCCGGCGAGCGCGAGTCAGATCCGGCACTTCGGGTGCAGGTGGCCGACAGCGACGGCGGCATTCGCGTCGAGGCGGGCGAGGTCCTGCGCATGTCGGTGACGCTGACCAACCAGGGCCACAACCCCATGTCTCGTCTGCATATCCTGACGCGCTGCGACGATCCGACCCTGGACGGCCACGAGCAACTGGTCGGGCGCCTGGAGCCGGGGCAGAGCCGGACCGTGCACCTGGCCGTGCGGATCTCCATGCGCCACGGGGACTTGAAGGTACCGCTCAGGGTGGTGGCGGCCCAGGATGGCATGCTACTGGCGCTGCACGACCAGACGGTCATCACGGTGGCGGGGCGCGACCAGCCGGACTTCTCGTTTCGTTTCACGGTGGCCCAGGTGGCGACTCAGGGGGCGGTGGCGCCGGGCCAGACGGCGGCGGGCGCGGACGACGGCGTGCTGCAACCGGGTGAACGCGGCGAATTGCGTGTGGAAGTGCGCAATCGCGGCCCGGGCACGTCGCAATCCACCGTGGTCAGCCTGCGCAGCCTGTCCGGGGCCCGGCTGCATCTCGAGGAAGGTCGCGTGCGCCTGGGGACGATCGCGCCGGGCGCGCAGGCGGTGGCGCGCTTTCCGATTCGCGCGGTGCTGCCGGGACGTGCGGCCAAGGGCAAGCCGACCGCGGAAACCGAGCCGGTGCGCGCTGAGTTGGTGGTGGCCGACGAGACGCTGGGCGTGGCGCGGGAGGAACTGATCGAGGTGCCGTGGTCGCGTCTCGCCGTAGAGCGCCTGGCACCGGCTTTGCTCAAGCCTTTGATGGCGCTGCGCGACCAGGCCGCCAACGTCTGGGCCGATGCGCCGACAATCGTGCTGGCCGATCTGGCCGAGGACGGCATGGCGCCGTTGCGACCACTGGAGTCCGCGGGCCTCGGCGCCTGCCACCTGGACCTCGCCGGCAGCGCGCTTTTCGATGCCTCGGCGCCCAAGCGGCGGTTCGCGACGATCAGCGTGGGCGGCGTCAAACAGGCGTACCAATCGGGCCATGGCCGAAGCGAGGTGGCGTTTCGCGCCGGTCTGCGCCTCGACAGCGGGCTGAACACCGTTACAATCCAGGCGCAGGCCGGCCCGCGGCGAACGGTGCATCGGCAGTTGCTGGTGCATTGCAGCCAGGAACCGGTCACACCGCCGCCTTGAACGTCGCCCGCTCTGGTTTGCACCCGTCCTGTGTCGAAAAGCCCCTGAGGTCGTATGTCGCTCCGCCTTGCCCGCTTTCTGCTCGTCGCCGCCCATGGCGCGCTGCCCCTGCTGCTCGTCTCGGTGCTGGCCCAAGCCGTGGAACCGTCGCCACCTACAGGAGATCGCAGCGAAATCGAGGCGAAGAAGAAAGCTCGGGAGGAAGCCGAGAAGCGCAAGGCCGAGGCCACGGCTTCCGCCGTGAAGGAAACGTCCGAACAGCGCGAGACCCGGGAACGCCTGGAGAAGAAAGAGCAAAACGCCAAGGAAGCGCGCAAGAGGGCCCAGTCTGCGCTCGAAGCGGCGGGCAGGCGGCAGAACCAGAAGGGCATGGAACTGATGGCGGCGGCGTGGAAGCTCGACCCGTACACGCTCGATTACCCATTGAATACTGGGGAGTTCGCCAAGGCCCTGAATGACAACGAGCTCGAGTTCGCGGCGCGGGCGGCGGTCAAGGTGCTGGCGACCCGACAGTTGACGCAGGTGCCCGAGAGCTCGCCACGGCGCAAGGAGATCGAGGAGGCGCTCAAGATCGCCAACGAACGCATCGAGTTCCTGAAGACGCGACTGTCCGTGGGCCTGCTCAACGTCCAGGTCGAACCGAAGAATTGCGACATCTTGCTGGAAGGCGCCTACGTCGGCCAGGGCTCGGGCCAGATCGAGGCGATCACCGGGCAGAAGAAGGCCGAGACCCGTTGCGTGGGCTTCGCGGACTTCGAGCAGTTCGTCAACGTGCGCGTCGGCGATCCGACCCACGTGACGCTCAAGCCAAAGCAGATCGCGTACTTCGGCAAACTGATCGTGAAGGTGGAGCCCGCGGACGGCGTGACGGTGTACCTCGACGATGTGCCGGTGGCCGATCGCAAGGCGGACAAGCCGACGCCCGACGGCAAGGTGGGCGGCGTGGGCACCAGGCAGGATCCGTTCCAGCTGGCGGCGCGCAAGTGGGTGGTTCGTCTTCAGAAGGACGGCTACGATCGCTGGCACCGGCGCATCGACATCAAGCGGGACGACACGACCATGATCGATGCCCGACTGGAAGCGCTGAACGAGACTGTGGAATCGTCGGACAAGGCGCCGCTCAAGCCTGCAGAACCGCCCAAGCCGGCTGGCAAGTAGCCGCCGCGTGACGACCGATACCGAGACCACGCCGCAACCGCCGCACGCCCAATCCGCGTGGCTCACGGGCCAATTCCGCCCGGGTTTCAACTTGTTGCGCCTGGCCCGGGACACGATCCTCCAGATCTTCAGCGGGCGCAGGACTCCGGGCGACGTGGCGCTGCAGATGTTCGCGATCGGCAACCAGTCGGTCGTGTTCATCACCGTGACGATCGGCTTCCTCGGCATGATCCTCGTGTACCAGGTGGCCACCCAGGTCGCGAAGATCCTGCCTGACTTCAGTATGATCGGCCCGGCTTTCCTGCAGATCATGATCAAGGAATTCGCGCCGACCATCTCGGGGATGATGATCGCCACCCGTGTCGGTTCAGGCATTGCCGCGGAAATCGGCTCGATGGTGGTGACCGAACAGGTCGACGCGCTGCGGATGTGCAACGCCGACCCGGTGAACTACCTGGTGGTGCCGCGCTTCCTCGCCGCTGGCGTGATGATGGTGTGCCTGACCATCTACGCGGTCCTGATTGGCGAGATTACCGGTATGTTCACAGGATATTTCGGCTTCGGCATCCACCCGCTGACGTTCCTTTCGGTCCAGTTGGTCAAGACGGGCGACATCGTCTCGGGCGTGTCCAAGGCGTTCGCGTACGGCTGCGCGATTCCGCTGATCGCCGGGCAAGCGGGCCTGGAAGCGACCGGTGGTTCCGAAGGCGTGGGCTGGGCGACGACGCGGGCGGTGGTCAACGCCTCGTTCGCGGTCATCTTGCTCGACTTCGTGATATCCGGCCTGATCTTTGCTATCTTCTAGCGCTTCGTGCCGCCCCCGGCGGTGCAAGTCCTCGCCGCGATTGGCTTGCCGGTTCTCCCGGTGATCTGCCAGCCGCCGCCCCGGAGTCCAGCCATGCGCCGACCGAACTGCCCGGATCGTCAAGTCTTGTTCATCTGTCTCGCGGTGTTGACCTGGCTCACGGCAGCTTGTTCCGGCGACGACAAGGCTGGAACCGCCGCGAAGCCGGCCAGCAACGACACTACTTTTGGCACGTTCGAGATCACCGGCGGGACCGACGCGGAGTCCGGCCTGGACATCCCGTTGCTCGACCCCGACAGCGGCGTCCCGTCCGACGGCGAGGCCGACGTGCCGCCGATCGAGCACACCTTTGGCGCCCCGTGCGTGGAGAACACCGACTGCAACAGCGGCCTGTGCGTGCCTTCGCCCAACGGCTTGATCTGCACGCAGACTTGCGTCGAGAACTGTCCCGCCGGCTTCAAGTGCACGCTCAAGACTTCGGGCAACGACTCGAGCTACCTCTGCCTGGCCAGTTTCGGCACGTTGTGCGATCCGTGCCAGCAGCATGCGGACTGCAACATCGACGGCCAGACCGGCAACTTGTGCATTTCGTTCGGCAGCGATGGCAGCTTTTGCGGCGCGGAGTGCGGCGCGGGCAAGGCGACATGCCCCACGGACTACGAGTGCAGCGCGGTGGTCGATCCGGAGACGGGCAAGGCGGCCAAGCAGTGCCAACCCAAGGATCTGCTGTGCAAATGCAGCCCGGCGGCGGTGGCCAAGAGCGCCAAGACCTCGTGTTCCAACAAGAACCTTTACGGCGTGTGCACCGGCTTTCGATCGTGCACCGGCGCCGGCCTCAGCGATTGCCAGGCGCCCGTGCCCAAGCCCGAGGAATGCAACGGCATCGACGACGACTGCAACGGCAAGCCGGACGACTTCGACGTGACCGCCAAGTGCAACAACACCAACAAGTTCGGCAAGTGCCCGGGCGTGTTGACCGCTTGCGTGGGCGGCGTGCCCTTGTGCGACGCGCCGACGCCTACGGTCGAGCAGTGCAACGGCTTGGACGACGATTGCGACGGTTCGACTGACAATGTCACGAGTTGCGAGGACGGCGAGGCGTGCACCAAGGACGCCTGCAACTCCGGCGGCGGTTGCCAGCACACGCCCCAGAGCGGCGCGCCGTGCGACGACGGCAACAGCTGCACCCAAGAGGACAAGTGCAGCCAGGGCGCGTGTACCGGTGGCAAACCGCTGGGTTGCGACGACGGCGACGCTTGCTCGCTGGACGGTTGCGACGCGCTGGGCGGTTGCGTCCACACGCCGCAGGACGGCGCCTGCATCGACGACGGTGAAGCGTGCACGCAGGACGTGTGCAAGGCCGGCAAGTGCAGCCACCCGCCCACGGCCGAAGGCGGCGCGTGCAAGGACGATGGCGACGTGTGCTCCCAAGACGTGTGCGTGGCCGGCAAGTGCACGCACCCGCAGATCAAGGACACCACGCCGTGCGCGGACGACGGCAACCCTTGCACTTCAGATGCTTGCGCAGGGGGCAAGTGCGCCCACCCGCCGGTCTCGTTCACCGTGCCTTGTGCCGAAGATGCCAATGAATGCACGGCCGACGTGTGCGACAAGGGCGGCTGCACGCACCAGGCCTTGGGCGCGGCCAAGGCCTGTCTAGGCGACGGCGACCCGTGCACGCAGGACAAGTGCCTGCTCGGCAAGTGCAGCCATCCGCCAGAAGACAACAACGCGCCGTGCTTGGACGACGGCCTGGGCTGCACCAACGACGTTTGCGTCAGCGGCGCCTGTACCCACCCCACCATCAACGGCAAGGCGTGCGCGGAAGACGGCGACCCTTGCACGCAGGACATTTGCCAGGACAAGAAGTGCAGCCACCCGGGCACGACCGGCAACGTGCCTTGCGCCGACGACGGCATCGCGTGCACCAAGGACGTCTGCCAGGCCGGCCTGTGCAAGCACGTCAACCAGAACGCGCCGTGCGACGACCTCGATCCGTGCACCTTGATCGACGTGTGCGATTCGGCGTCGGGCTTGTGCAAGGGTGCCAACAAGCCGAACTGCAATGACAACAACGAATGCACGGCGGACAGCTGCAAGCCCGGCCAGGGCTGCATCCACGAGGCGACCGGCAACTTCTGCAACGATGGCAACGCCTGCACGACCGGCGACAAATGCCTGGGCACACAGTGCGCCGGCGTGCCGAACAAGAACTGCGACGACGGCAACCCTTGCACGACCGACGGTTGCGACACGGGCTGCACCCACGTCAACAACGCCGCGCCGTGCCAGGACGACGGCAACGCCTGCACCAACGACGCCTGCGCCAACGGTGGCTGCAGCCACCCGAGCATCGCGAGCGGATCACCCTGCGAAAACAAGGACAACAACCCGTGCGCGGACGGCGTGTGCCAGGGCGGCGTGTGCAAGAGTCAGAACAACCAGAACGTCTGCAATGACGGCAACGTGTGTACTTCCAATGACAAGTGCGTCAACGGCGCTTGCGAGGGCACCGCCTTCAAGGACTGCAACGACGGCAACCCGTGCACCCAGGATTCCTGCGACAAGAACGGGGCTTGCACGCACCA
>CAYHHL010000086.1:10027-13036 GCA_964356325.1 uncultured Enterobacteriaceae bacterium
GCCGCCTTTGCCCAAACCCCCGCTTTCTGGCACAACCACGCCCGTTGCCCCACCGCCCCCGGGGCCGAGGTCCGCCCATGCTGCCCCTTCGATCCCGCCCGCGCCGCAATCGCAAGTCTGCAGTGCTTAGAGACTTTCACAGCGAAACCACGCTGCACGCCCGCCACTTCGTCCAACCGCTGTTCATCCACGCTGGCACTGAAGACCAGCCGATCGCCTCGATGCCCGGCTGCAGTCGCCTGTCCATGGCGGGATTGCTGCTTGAAATCGAAGGGATGCTGCACGACGGCGTCCACTCGGTGGTGCTGTTCCCGGCGGTCGCGGAAGCGCTCAAGACGTCGGGCGCCGAGGAGTCCTACAACCCCGCAGGCCTGGTGCCGCACGCGGTCCGCACGCTCAAGGCCCGCTGGCCGGACCTGTGTGTGATCACGGACATCGCGCTGGACCCGTACAACTCCGACGGCCACGATGGTCTGGTGTCCGCCGACGGCCGCATCCTGAACGACGAGACGGTGGCGGTGCTCTGTCAGCAAGCGCTTTGCCACGCCCGCGCCGGGGCCGACATCGTCAGTCCTTCTGACATGATGGACGGTCGCATCGGCGCCATCCGCGACGCCTTGGACGCCGAGGGCTTCACCGAAGTCGCCATCCTCGCCTACACCGCCAAGTATGCGTCGAGCTTCTACGGCCCGTTTCGCGACGCCCTGGCTTCGGCCCCGCGCTTCGGCGACAAGAAGACCTACCAGATGGACCCCGCCAACCGCCGGGAAGCCTTGCGGGAAGTCGCCGCAGACGAGCTCGAGGGCGCCGACATGGTCATGGTCAAGCCGGCGGGACCGTACCTCGACATCATCGCCGCGGTGCGCGCGGCTACTGCCTTGCCGGTCGCCGCCTACCAGGTCAGCGGCGAGTACGCGATGCTCAAGGCCGCGGCACAAAACGGCTGGTTGGACGAGAAGAAGGCCGCGCTCGAAAGCCTCCTGGCCATCCGCCGTGCTGGCGCCGACGTGATCCTGACCTATTATGCCCGTCAGGCGGCCCGCTGGCTCAAGGCCTGATCGCCACCGCCCGCCACTTCCGCTGAAGTTACGTTTATATCTAAGATACTTAGCCAATAGGACGTGGCCCGGATGCCTCCTGAGCTGACCCTGCTGCTGTCCGTGGTGATGCTGGCGGCGGGGCCGCTGCTGCTGTGGCGGGCGCGGCTCGTTCCGGGCGCGCTGCAACTGCTCGACGGCTTCGTGCTGGTCGCGGTGGGCGGCCTGGTGCTGGGCGACGTCATTCCCCACGCCTTCGAACAAGGCGGCTGGCTGGCGATTCCCCTGGCGCTGGCCGGGCTTCTCGGCCCGGCGATGCTGGAGAAGGGCTTGCACCGCGCGGCGGCCCAGGTCCACTTCGCGGCGCTGCTGCTGGGTCTGCTTGGCCTGGCACTGCACGCGCTGCTGGACGGTGTGGCGCTCTCGGGGTTTGCCGGAACGGGCCAGGCGGATCAGGAACTTGCGCTCGCGGTCCTGCTGCACCGGCTGCCCGAAGGCCTGACGCTGTGGTGGTTGCTGCGGCCGGTCTACGGTCGCCTGGTCGCGGGCGCGGCACTGCTGGCGGTCGCGGTGATGACCGGCGTGGGCATGATGGCGCCGGTCAGCGCGGGGCTGCTCGACGGTCGCGCCCTTGCGCTGATCCAGGCGCTGGTCGGCGGTTCACTGCTGCACGTCGTGGTCCACCGGCCGCATCCCCTGTCGCGGGAACCAGTTGCGGGGCTGCGCCGCCATGCGAGCGGGGTGGGCGGTCTGCTCGGCGCGGCGTTGCTGGCGGTCGTGCTGACGGCGCATCACCACGGCGAAGTGCAAGATCACGCAGGCTTGCTGGGCAGTGACTTCCTGACGTTGGCCCGCGAATCGGCTCCGGCCTTGTTGCTGGCCTACGTGGCCGCCGGCTTCGTCCAGGTCTTCCTGCCGTCCGCGTCGGTGGCGTGGATGTCGCGCGGTGGGCCGTTTCGTCAAGCATTGCGGGGGGTCATGTTCGGGCTGCCGTTGCCGATCTGTTCGTGCGGCGTGGTGCCGGTCTACCGCAGCCTGGCGATCCAGGGCGTGCCCCCGGCGGCGGCCTTGGCCTTTCTGGTCGCGACGCCTGAACTAGGCCTGGACGCTGTGCTTCTGTCGGTGCCCATGCTCGGTTGGCCGATGGCGGGGATGCGCGTGTTCGCGGCGGCAGCGGTGGCGTTGGGCGTGGGTTGGATCGTCGCGCGGGTGTTGGGCGTCAAGGAAACCTCGGTGGCCAAAGGTCCCGCGACGCCGGTGGATTCCCTGGCGCGCAAGACCTCCCGCACGCTGCCGCAACGCCTGGTCGAGGGCCTGCGCGTCGGTCTGGGCGAAATGGTCGACCACACAGGCCCTTGGGTGCTGCTCGGCCTGATCATCGCGGCGTTGGCGATGCCGGCGTTGGCCACGGGCGTGCTCAAAGCGGTGCCGCGCGGCTGGGACGTGCCCCTGCTGGCCCTGGCGGGAATGCCCATGTACGTGTGCGCTTCGGGAGCGACTCCCCTGGTGGCCGTGCTGGTGGCTGCCGGCGTGTCGCCCGGCGCGGGGATTGCCTTCTTGCTGACCGGGCCGGCGACCAACCTGACGACGTTCGGTGTACTGCAGCGCATGCACGGGCCGCGCCTGGCGTTTGCCTTTGGCGCAGTGATGGTCGGCCTGTCGATCGCGCTTGGTTTGGTCGTCAATCTGGTGCTGGCGGACTACCAGATGCCAGTCTTGGCGCGCGCGTCTGCCCACGACCATGCAGGCTTTGCCGACGTGGCGCTGGTGCTGTTGGGTGCGCTGTTCGCGGTGTCGATGCTGCGCCAGGGGCCGCGCGCGTTCGTGGGCCAGATTCTGGGGTTCGCCACTGGCCAGCGCGAGGTGGCTGGGCAATTGCCTGAGCACGATCACGGCGATGCGCATGGGCACGACCATGGCCACGGGCACGACCATGACCACGGGCACGACCATGACCACGGGCACGACCATG
>CAYHHL010000086.1:13136-23680 GCA_964356325.1 uncultured Enterobacteriaceae bacterium
CCACGGGCACGACCATGACCACGGGCACGACCATGACCACGGGCACGACCATGGCCACGGCCACGACCATTAGCACACGGCGTGCATTGCCGAACTACTCAAACACTGCAGCCGGCGCGCCGTACTTCTTCGACCAATCGTACCAGGCCACGTCGGTCGGGCCGATCTTGTACGCCACCACCGTCCACTTGCCGCCGACCTTGTGCAGCAACGCGTAGACGCCACCGTCGAACTCGCCGCGATCGATGAGCTTCTGGTAGCCGGTAGCCTTGTAGTCGATCTGGCTGCCGTCGGTCTGCAGGGGCACCGCGCCCAGGAACGCCCAGCCCTCCAGCACCTTCATGCGCTCGACCTGGAACAACACCTGCGTCTTCAGTTCGAGCGAAACCGGCGCCCGCAGCGCGTCCAGGATCAGCTTGCGCTCCGAAGCCGCCGAAGCCGCCGAAGCCTTTGCCGTGGCCGGAGGCTGGAAGATCTCCGCCGGTGCCTTGTACTTCGCCGCCCAGCCCGGCCAAGCCGCGTCGGTCGCGCCGAAACTGTAGGCCACCAGCGTCCACTTGCCGGCGACCTGGCGGACCAGCGCCGCGCAGGTGTCCTCGAAGGCGCCCGCTTCGACGTAGGCCTTGTATTTGGTCAATTTGTAGTCGATCGGCGCGCCCGTGGTCCGCAACGGCTTGAGCAGCATGAACGACCAGCCCGACTTGTCGCGCCGCTGGTTGATCACGAACACGACCGGCATCTTCAGTTCGATCTGCATCGCCGCGCGCACCGGGTCGAGCTCGGGCTTGCGGGCGATGAGGTCGTCGCTACCTTCAGACATGTCGACGGGCTCCGTGGCGCACGCGGTCAGGGCGATGGGCGCGGTCAGGGCCAGGGTCAGCAGCAGTCGGCGCATCATCGGCAGCTCCACGCGAGGATTCAAGGGGCTAGCATTCTAGTCCTGCCCCTGCCGTGCGGCAATGAAAACCTGGGCCGTGGGGCACCGCGACCGCTGCCTGTGTTCTAGGGCGCGACCTTGCCATCGCCGTCGCCGTCGACGAACACTGGGTTGGTGATCGCCCACAACGGCTGATTCTGGCTGGGCGCTGCGGGCGACGCACCCGGCTTGTGGATGGCGACCCACCAAGCATCCTGGCCAGCCTCGCTGGTCTGCGTCACCACGGCCAGTCGCCGGCCAGCCACGATGGGCGTCGTCGCGGCCGCTTCGGTGTGGACGAGTTTGCCGTTGCGATACAGCTCGATCGAGCCCAGCGGCATCCACGCCGGCGCCTGCACGGTCGCTCGCACCGTCAGCGTGCCGGTGGTTGCCTTCAGGGTGTCGCCGATCGCGGCCTTGGCGCCACCTGCGCCCTCGATCTCCAGCACCAACAACGGTCCGGTCGTCGCCACCGCCCGGCCGGCCTTGAGCGCGGCATCCGCTTGGGCCGCGGTGAACTTGCCTTGCTTGTCGAGCCACGCCCCCGCCGCGTCCTTGCCCACGTAGATCCAGGTGCGCGCGCCGCCGATGCCCGCCGACAAGGTGTGCGTGTCGCTGTTGCCGGTCCCGGTGATGCGGATGCCGCGCGCCTGCAAGCCGAACCAGTCGGCCAGCACCTCGGGGATGTCGCTCATCCGCTTGGCATTGATGAGTTCGACCGCATCGAAATCAAGCAGTTTGACGTCAGTGGTCTTGGTGTCCAACTCGATGCCGTCGAAATACGACTGGCTGCCGCGCGGATGGTTGGACTGCACGACACGCAGCGGGTCGCCGCCGTGCATGTCAGCCAGCAACGCCTCGGGTTTCTTGCCGAACCAGGCCACTGCGCCATTGCCGGCGAGCTTGGGATCGGCGACCAACGGCCAGGCGTTGAAATGGCCGAGGTGCAACGTGCTGACCTCGACGCCGCTGGCGACCGTCAGCTGGTCCTGCAACCCGGCCGCGATGAGCCATGGCTTGTAATCCGTCACGAAATCGTGATCGGTGGCCACGACGTAGTCCAGTGCCTCGGCGACCGCGTTGCGCAGGCGCAGGCTGTTCGGCACCGTGCTGTCCGAACTGTGCTCGGCGTGGACGTGCATGTCGCAGGCCAGCCAACCGTCGGTTTCCACCACGTGCTCGAGCTTGGCCGCAAGCTTGGTGACCTGGCCGGCCTGCAGTGTCATCTTGGCGTGGTGTTCGGACCACTCCGGGCCATGGTGCAGCCACAAGTCCCAAGTACCTGCCGGCAATAAGAAAGTGGCCTTGCCGTCGGTGTCGAACCAAGTCCGGCTGCCGGCGTTGGCCGGATCGACCGGGTAGGCGACCAGCTTGAACGGCACGGGCTGCCCGGCGCCATCGAGCGCCTCGACGTCGAGCCGGCCCGGCTGCGGCGCCGTCAGGTCAGCGGTGACCGACTGGCCGGCCTGGATGGCGATCGGCGTGGCCTGGACCGCCGCGAGCTGCCCAGCGCCGCCCAACTCACCGTTGCCATTGCCGAGCCATTGCGCGCGTGCCGCCACCGCCGTCACCGGGACCTGGCATTCGAACGCGCCCGTGGCACCCGGACGGCAACGGGTGAGCGGTCCGCCTTGGCCATCCAGGATCTCGACTTCGACCCCTGGCCACATGCCGGCGACGGTGCCCTGGACCGTCCCGAGCGCCGAGCCCGGACCTCGGGCCGCCGCCATGGCCGCCGCCAGGTCCTGGCGACCGTTGCCGCCCACCGCGAGCCGACGCACGATGGTGCGGCCCGCCGCCGGAACTGGCCCGGAAGTCTGCAGGAATGCTTGGATCCCGCTCGTGTTCAGGATCGAGATCGGGCCCTCGAAAGCCGCGGCGACCGGTACCGTCAATTCTTCAGCGTGCACCGGCACATAGGCAATGAGGGTCGGCTGGACACCGGAAGGCAGCGCGCCCTCGCCGGAACCCGGCAGGTACAAGGCGAGATCGCCGCCCCAGAAGGTCACGTCGCCGATGATGCCGTCGAGCGGTTGGCCGTTTTGGGGTGTCACCGTGGTGCGGATTTCGAGCGCGGTTTCGTCGGGCCGCAGCACGTATTCATGCACGACCGTGGCCAGCGGCAGATCCGGCGCGAGCAGTTCGTAGATCAACGGGAACGGCACGAGCGGTCCGGTCACGCGCACACGGGCCTCGCTACCGCCGGCGGCGACGATGGTGACCTCGTCGGGGCGCACGAGGTGAAAGCCCACGGTCGGCACCCACTCGCGCAGACCGTCGACGCCGCGCTGTTTGCCGTCCGCACCGACCAGGACCGCGTCGATGACGTTGCCGCCGGTCAGGCCGACGATCGCATGCCCGTGCGGCCCCGCTCGGATTACGAAGCGGGCCTTGGCGTTTTCGAGGACGATGTCGCCGACCCGCGCCGCTGCCATCGCCCCGACCGGCGCGTCGGCCTCGCAGGCGATCGCGCGCGCCCGGGTCGAGCCGACCGCCACTGGCGCCGGCGGACAGCCCGGTGCGCCTGAATCGGTGGCTTGCACGCTGTCGACCGGCACGGCGGCATCGACCGCTTCGGCGGCGGGCTTGCTGCGGTTGCAGCCGAGGGCCAGCAGAAGACCGCCCGTGGCCATGAGGCGGGGCAGACCAGTCAAGTGGAGCATGTAGGTTCCGAGGCAGGGCAGTGCGGGCCCATGGCCGTGGCCGGCACGGTAACCGCTGGCCGCCGCCAGGACCAGAGGTGTTTACGCAGTCGATCAGACCAAGGCCTTGCCGGTCACTGGCCCTCGGCCGGCTCCCCTGGCTCGCCCGGCCGGGGCGCCATCCGCACGTCGAAGCCCGAAAAGGCCTCCAGCGACTGGCGCTGCACCGTCACGTCTTGCACCGCGGCCTTCAGCGGGCCCTTGCGACACCACGCGATCATGCTTTCCACCGTAGATTCGGGTCCTTGGAACACGGCTTCGATGCGACCGTCGTCCAAGTGGCGGATCCAGCCGCGCAAGTCCCAATGCAGGGCGCGACGGCTGGCGAGCGCGCGGAAACCGATGTCCTGCACGGCACCGGAGACGAGGACGCGAACCTGGATGCGCCGGCTGACCATGGGCTTGTTCCCTCGACGCCGATCCTACCCGAACACCGGCACCATCGCACGCAACTTCCTGGCCCGGCCCAGCCACTTGCCGGCCTCGGCCACGACATCGCCCGCCGTGCTGCCGGCCAGGTGCGGTGCGCGGTGCAAGGTCGCCTGCAGCCAGGGATTCTTGCCGATGAAGCCGCGCACCTCGTCAAGCGTCGTGCCGTGCTCGGCCAACTGCGCCTGCACCTCGCGCTCGGCCTGCTGGCGGGCCTTGAACAGCATCATCTGCACGCGCGAATACACGTTCACCGCGCCGTCGCCCGTGGTCTCGATCGGCAAGTAGATGGCGTCCGGATGGATGCCCTGCACCACCGACTGCACGCCGTCGGACACGCCGGAGCTGGGCATGCAGCCGAACGGCTTGATCGACAAGGTCATGTTGACCTTGCGGTGCACGGTGTTGAGGATCAGCTTGGCGACCTCCATGTGGCCTTCGCCGCCGCGCACTTCCTCGTGGTACAGGCCCTTGGTGGCCTCGGCGAGCTGGTCCATGTCCGGCAGCGTGTGGCCGTGCAGGCCCATGGTGTTGGCGATACCTTGGAAGATCACACGTAAAGCCTTGTCCGCGGCGTGCATCGTCCACACCGTGCGTCCGGGCGATGCCTTGCCGGCCAGGCCCCACAGCCCGCCGTCGACGCCGTCCAGCGTCATGCGCCGTTGGGTGTCCCAGCGTACTTCCCATAGGTTGTACAACAGCCAGGCCGTCACCAACTGCACGTCGACCTCGGCGCCCTCCTGCTCCAGGAACGTCGGCATCTTGTAGTTGCCATCGCCCTCGGTGGTCATCGCCCAGAATTCGCCGATGATGCCGACCTTGGGCTTGATGCGCGTGCGATCGACCTGCACCGCGGCCAGTTCCTGGCGTACCTGCACCAACGTGTAGGGCAGCCGCCACATCTGGCCCGGCGTCTCCATGGTCTTGACCAGCAAGGCGCGGCAGCGGGCCAGCGCCTGGTCGGTCGCGCCGGCCTCGATTTCGTACGGACGGATGCGATACATCAGCGCATTCAGGACGTCGCCGACCATCAGGCCCATCAGCACGCGGCTGAAGAACGCCGGGTTCATCACCAGGCCGACGTCGCCCTCGCCCTTCTGGTCCAGGCCGCCCTTCTGCTGGAACAGGACCACGCGGAAGCCGTCGAACCCTGCGTCGCGCAAGGCTTTTCTGTATTCGGTGGTGTAGCTGCCGAAGCGACACGGCCCGCACGCGCCGGCGGTGACGTAGACGTAGCGATCGATGATGTCCTGCGTGCTGATGCCGGAATCGCGCATGTGTACGAGGGTCTTGACCAGATTGCCGACGGTGAAATAGGTCGGGTTGCACTGGCCGCGGTTGCCGAATTCCTTGCCCAGGCGCAGCCCTTCCATGTCGGGCGTGTCCAGCGCCTTGACCCGGTAGCCCAGACCGCGCAACCCAGCGGTAATGAAGGCATCGTGCGCGTAGGTCAGGCCCGACACCAGCAGCGTGGTGTGCGGTCGCTGCGCGGCGGTGAATTCGCCGTTGACCACGTCGCGCCACTGCTCGACGCCACTCAGGCCCAGCTCGCGCTTCTCGGCGGTGGCAAAGGCGTCGAGTTCCGCCTGCATGCGGGCCTCGAGTTCGTCCTCCAGCTTGGGCACGGGCTCGCGCACGCGCGCCTCGAGACGCGAGGTGGGCACGAACGCTGTCGTGGGCAGGTATTGCGTGCTGGCGATGCTGCTGCGGCTTCCGTCGGCGGCCATGGCTTGCTCCTATCAGGGCGGTCGATTGCTGTTGATTCGCTGTGTTACACTACACGCATTACAATACGCACTACAATGAACGTTCGGACACGACTTTGCGGGCCTTCTCGGCCAGGCGACCCAGGCCGACCAGGGCGTGGCCGAATACACTCGGACGCGGCACTACCGCTTCGATCTTCACCGATTCCTCGCGCGCCCCCGGCTCCTTGCGCACCGCCGGCTGGTACGGCGTCTGCGCCTGGAGAAGCTGCGCGGTCCGCAGCACGTCGTTGCGAGCGCGCTGTTCGGCCTCGTAACGGCTGCGCAACTCCTTGCGTTTGTCCTCGACGCGCCGCTCCAGCTCGTGCTTGCGCTGCGACAGATCCTCCAGGCGTTCCTTGTGCCGCTCCAGAGTGTAACCATACGTCTTCACGCGGATGCCGATCGATCCGCCTGGCTTGTTGGCGTCGATGTCGTGCAGCGCCGAGAACGGCGTGTGGCTGGCCCCGATGATGCCGTCGATGGTCGCGAAGATCGGCGAGTCGTGGCCGCACTTGAAACTGGACAGGTCCAACACGGCCACATTGGGGTGGCGCGCCGCGAACTTGGCGCACCAGACCTTGAACGCGCTGTTGGCACTGTAATTTTCCGGCCACACGTCGTTGATGTCGAAGATGTCCGGCAGGCCATTTTGCAGGTCGTCGTGGAAGAAGCGCTCCAGCCAGGCGCGGTCGCGCGGGATCGCGTTCATCGACAAGATCGGGTAGCCAAGCGCCTGAAACTCTTGCAGAACATCGTGGTTGAGGCCCGGGTCGCTGTGGTACGGCCGGCCGAGCATCAACAGCACGATGCGGTCCTCGCGCTCGACCATCTCCAGCATCTCGCGGCCGCGCCGCTCGCGCTCCGTCTGGAAATCATCCATCGCCAGCCAGGCTTGTGCCGAGGCATGGTTGGCTTCGTCGCGGGTCACCTGCAGCAGTTCCTCGAACGCACCGAACAGCTGGTCGGCCATCAAGTGCGGCTCGGTGAACGCCATCGCCGGCCCGATCCACGCGATGCCGCGGTCGCCAAACCAGTCTTTTTCCTTGGTGAAAGCCGCCTTCATCACCGAGCTGATGCCCTGCACGATCGGGCAACTGGCGTGATCCATGGTCTCGACCAGCGCCGAGGGCACGTGGGTGATGGCGGGCAGCCAGATGGCGTCCAGCGCCTTCTCGACATGCTTGTGCATCAACAGGTTGTGCACGTGCGCTTGCGAGACCTTGGACGGGAAGCACGGGTCGATCGAGCCATAGCGACCGCCTTCGGCCCACATTTCCTCGCTGGTGTCGTCGCTGAACACCACGTTCTGGCGTTCGAGCCCCAGCGCCTCCAGGTAGGTCCGCATGTACGGGGCAACACTCCAGATGTTCAGGACTTTGGGGATGCCGATGCGGATGTGCCGGCGCCTTTCCGCGGCCGCCTCGGACGAGCGCTGGAAGCCGCGCCGCACCACCTGCCGCTCGACCCGCAACAGCTTGTCTACCGAGACTTCGGTCGCATCGATCAGCGACCCGGCGGCCGGCTGCGGTTGTACGGTAAAACGGCTGCGGAACAGCTCCTTGGCTTCCCACTCGACCAGGTTGGGATAGGCTTTGCGCAGCCGCGACCGCTCCCGGGTCAGCGTCTTGAGCGCCGCCTCGTCCTCGACCGTGCCTTTTTCGCAGGAGAAACCGGCGATGTAGCGCGCGCCTTCACCGGTCGGGGCCAGGGTGTCGATGAACGTCCGGCTGCACAGGTTCGGGCAGAAGTGGCAGCGCGTGCCCTCGTCGGTACGTGTCGAATACTCCAGGGCAATCGACGCATCCAGGCCGATCCAGCGCACCTTGCCCGTGCGTTTCCAGCGGCGCAGCACTTCCATCGCCGCGCCGATTGCGCCCGCCTCGCCGGGATGTGGATGCACGAACACGTCGGCGCCGGGCACGCGTTCCATGATGTAGTCGACTTGTGCCTTGACGGCCGCGAGGTTGTACTGCGTGCCGCCCTGCAGCACGAACTTGGTGCCGAGTTCAGCCATGCGCGGGATCTGCACCACGTACTGCCAGACGTTCTTGGGCAGGACCATGGCGAGGCCCGCCAGCATCTCTTCTTTGGAGTAGCCTTCCTTCTGGAAGTTGACCCGATCCGCGTCGAGGAACACCGCGCAACCATAGGAAAACGTCGGAGAAAGCTCCGCGCCGAACGCCGTGGCCGCGTACTCCGTCACTGGGACGCCGAACTGGTCGGCCATCGCCTGCAACAGCATGCCGTTGCCCGCGGAGCACTGGTTGGACAGGCGGAAGTTCTCGATATCGCCGTGCTTCATGAACAGGACCTTGATGTCCTGACCACCGATGTCGCAAATCACGTCGACGTCGCCGAAGTAGTGCACCGCGCTCATCATGTGCGCGACGGTTTCGACCACGTGGACGTCGGCTTGCAGCGCGGTCTCGAGCACGCCGCCGGCATAACCGGTCACGCCGAAGCCGACGAACTCGACCTGCCAGCCGCGGTCGACGATCTGCTCGCGCAACCGGCTGAACATCTCGCGCATGTCCACGATCGGATTGCCCTTGGACAGCTGGTATTCCTTGAGCATCACCTCGCCGTCTTCGCGCACCAGGACGCACTTGGACGAGGTCGAACCGCCGTCCAGGCCCAGCGTGCAGCGCATCGCCGTGCCGGCCGGCAAATCCGGCGGCACGAACGACGGCACCCGGTAGCGCAGGGCGAAGTTGTCGGCGTCGGCGCTGGATTTCACCAACGGCGGACCAGAGTTGACCTGCAGCCGTGCCTTGCGCCCCTCGGACGCGTACGTGCGCAGGGCCTGCAAGCCGGCATAGCGACCGACATCCTGGCCCTCGTGCAGGCCGAACAGCACCGCGCCCAGGGCGGCGTAGAGCTCGGCGCTCTCGGGCACGAAAATCAGTTCCTCGACGGGCACGTCCGGCACTTCCAGCCCGCGCTCCTGCCAGATCTGCGGAATGCGCAGGCGCCAGCACTCGACCAGGAACGGCAGGTAGGTATTCGGTCCGCCCAGCAGCAATACGTTTGGCTTCAAGGTGTTGCCACGCGTCAGCACCGACAGGTTCTGGTTCACGATGGCGTCGGCCAGGGAGTTCAGGATCTCGTCGCCGGGAATGCCAGTCTTGACCAGGTTGACGATGTCGGTCTCGGCGAACACGCCACACTTGGCCGCGACGTGGTGCAACTTGCTGGCATCGAAGCGGATGGTGCGTGCGACCGCCATCTCCACGCCGGCCTTGACGAAGCATTTGTCGATGGTCGCGCCGGTGCCGGAAGCACACTTGTCGTTCATCGACGCATCGGCCTGCTTGTCGCCGGTCTTCTTGTTCTCGCGCAAGATGATGATCTTGGCGTCCTGGCCACCCAATTCCACGACCGAGCGCACGTCCGGGTGCAGCAACTCCACCGCCATGGTCACTGCATTGACTTCTTGCACGAAACGCGCGCCGAGCGGTCCGGCCAAGGGGCCCGAGCCCGAACCGGTGACGAAGATGCGGATGTCCGACTGGGCCACGCGCGGAAAAGCGTTGCCGATGCGGGTCAGGAACTCGATGGTGCATTCCGGCTGGCGGGTGTGGTGCCGAGCGTAATCATTCCAGAGGATTTGCTTGGTCTCGGGATCGACTACCACCGCCTTGACCGTGGTCGAGCCGATGTCGACGCCGAGCACGATCGGTGCCGCGCGCAACAGGTGGAGGATGTCCTGATCGGGCAGCGCCATGGTCGCTCCTGGGCGAGGGGCAGTTCAGTTGACACGCTGTATCGTCTATTCCAACGCGCGCCGCAAGCCTTCAGGGCAACGACCGAAGTCGATTGCAGAATGCTCAACGCGGCTGCGGATCAGTCGGCAGGCGAAGTCGATTCGCGCGGGCCGAGGACGGTCTGGCGCCAACCGGCGTTCATGACGCCGTACAGGCAGAAGTCGAGCAGTTCCCGGGCAATCGCCGCCCGCTCCATCGGCTCGACCTCGCCCTCTACATCCGCGGGGACGGCGCCCAGCGGTGCTTGGGCGAGCCGCGCCGTCATCACGGCTTGCACGGCACCGAGCAGGGCGTGGGCGACGATGTTGGCCGCGAGCGGGCGCACCAGACCGACTGCGGAGCCTTGCACCAGCGCGGTGCGCACCAACGCCTGGACATGGGCGTAGAACGCCTGGACATGGCCGTGCAGCATGGCTTCCTTGCCGGCGGCGTCGATCAGCAGCAGGCGCGCCAGGTCGCGATCGTCCAGCAAGACGTCCAGAATCCGCAGCAAGTTCGCGGTCAACTGCACTTCCGGCGGATCGGCGCTGGGACCGAGTTCGATGCCGACCACGGCCGCGCCCAGCCGATCGGCGAGGTCGTCCAGGATCGCCATGAACGCATCGGCTTTGGAGGTGAAGTGCTGGTAGAAGGTGGCGCGCGTGACGCCGGCCAACTGCGCGATGCCGGCTGGGGTGGCGCGCACATAGCCTTCGCGGGCGAAAGCCTTGGCGGCGGCGCGCACCAGCGCTTCGTGGGTGGCATCGCGGCGTTGGCGGGCACGGCGCCGGCGGCCGTCTTCGGTCTCGGCCAGGTCGGCGGGGGCTTCGGTCGGGTCCGGGAGCCGGGCTGCGAGATGTTTGAGGTTCGAAGTGATCATGGCCGTCCGAGCGGGGGGCGCCGCAGCGCGCAGTATCGTGGCAAGACGGCATGGCGACAAGGCGGCCAGCGAGCCGGGCGCATCCGCGCAATGATCCTCGCGCTAATTTTCAATACTTACAGACAA
>CAYHHL010000087.1:0-7987 GCA_964356325.1 uncultured Enterobacteriaceae bacterium
GTGTTGTCTGTAAGTATTGAAAATTAGCGCGAGGATCATTGCGCGGATGCGCCCACCGGCACGAGCAGGTTGCGCCGCATCCGGCCTGTCGGCTAATCTGCGGCGGCATGCAGCCTTCGTGCCGCGCCAGGATGCCGTGTCAACTGCTTGGAGACCTTCGAATTCGCCGGGCCTGGTCACGCTCGCCTGGCTCGTCGCGGTAGTCGGCTGCACGGATGCTCCGGTCACCGTGGTCCACGCCCCGGATGCTTCCGTTGATGTCATTGAAATGACTGAGGACAGCGCTCAGGACAGTGCGCAGGACCAGTGCACGACCGGCCTGTGCTCGGCGCCCGTGCCGTGCGTGTCAGACAAGAAGTGTAGTCCTTTGGAGCAGGTGTGCGACGTGAAGGCCGGTGTCTGCGTCCAATGCGTGACGGGCACCGACTGTTCGCCAGAGCAAGTGTGCAAGGCGCACGCCTGCGTCGCTCCGGCAGCGCCATGCCAGAGTTCGAAGGACTGCTTCGCTTTCGAGCAGGTGTGCGACAAGGTCTCAGGCACCTGCGTGGACTGCGCCACCGACGCCGACTGCCCTGCCGATCGCTGGTGCCTCGAAACCGTGTGCGCTCCAGACGTGTGCACGGCGGACAGCCAGGCTTGCGTCGGGTTGGACAAGGTCGAGACCTGTCACGCCAACGGCTCAGGCTCGGACGTCGTTTCGTGCGCGGGCGGCCAGGCTTGCGACGCGGGCCAGTGCAAGGCGCTGGTGTGCACGCCCGGCAGCATGCAGTGCGAGGGCGACGGCACCAAGATCTGCCTGCCGTCGGGCACCGGTTGGAGCCCCCCGCAGGCCTGTCCCGCGAACCAGACCTGCCAGGCGGGCACCTGCGTGGCCAAGCTGTGCACACCCGGGGCCAAGCAGTGCGCCGGGGCCGCCATCCAGGAATGCAAGGCGGACGGACTCGGCTGGCAATCGACCCCTTGCGCCGCGAGCCAGGACGGCAAGCCCAGCCTGTGCGTCGGCCTCGCCATCGGTCCCGTCTGCAAGCCCTTGATTTGCGTAGCAAGCCAGCTGTCGTGCCAGGGCGAGAACGTCCTGTCGTGCGACGCCTCGGGCACCAAGGCCGACATCGTGACAACCTGTGGCTCCAAGCAAAAGTGCGTCCAGGGCGTGTGCCAGACCAAGACCTGCGAGGCGGGAGCCAAGGTCTGCGTCGACGCCGGGACCCTGGGCACCTGCAACGCCGACGGCTTGACGCTGGACAAGGCAACTTGCGCCGGAGGGCAAGTCTGCGAAGGCGGCGCCTGCGTGGCGACGGTGTGCGTGCCGGGCAAGACCGCGTGCAAGGGCAATACCGTCCTACAATGCAATGGTTCCGGCACTGCAATCGCGCCGATGACCGACTGCGCCAGCTCGGGGCAGGTCTGCAGCGGCGGCACCTGTCAACAGCCTGTGTGCACGCCCGGAAGTATGACCTGCCAGGGCGGCGCGGCGGCCACTTGCCAAGCGGACGGCCTCGCCTGGGTCGTACAAGCGTGCAGCGGCAACCAGAAGTGCGTGGGCGGACAGTGCAAAGCCGTGGTCTGCGCGGCGTCCACGATCGACTGCAAGGGCACCCAAGTCATCAAGTGCGACGGCACCGGGACGCTCCAGACGGTGCTGGACGACTGCGCCAAGTACACCAAAGTGTGCGTGCAAGGGGCGTGCGTCGCGAAGTAGTGGGCTGCGGGCGGGCAAGCTGATTTCGGCGCCCTACTCCATCAATCGCGGACTTGCATGCCCAGGAACGTCTGCGCCCGGGCCGGCCAGTCCCGACCGGTGCCGCCCGCAGCCAGGTGGGCCACCGCGGCGCGGCTGATTGCCACCGCGTGGTCGACGTTGCAGTGCAGGAACAGGCCCTGGCGGCCGATCGGCAGGACCCGTTGCTGGTCGGCCACCTCGGCCATCGCCGCCCGCCACGACTGTTGCCAACCCACCGTATACATGGGATAGACGTCGGGCAGGTAGCGCTGCACCACCTCCAGCGGCCGCAGTCCGGGCGGCAGGATGCGGGCGTGGGTCAGTTGCTCCAGCAGGGGCTCCAGGCGCTGCGTGAAGTCCTCGGTCGGTCCCCAACGGCCTTCGGGGATCTCCACGCATAGCGCCGTCTCGCCGGTAATCCGCTGTGCTTCCGAATAGTTGCCGATGACGCCGACGCGACCGAACCAGTAGCGGGCTTCGGGCGTGTACCAGGTCTCGGCCTGCCCCAGCGCCGGGATGGGTAGGGCCAGGAACAGCAGGTAGAGACCGCGATGGCGCAGGTGCATGCTCGGCACGATGTGGCGCAACTGGCCGCTGTGCAGCACGATATCGGCATCGAGCCCCGGCAGTTCCGTGCTGCCCACACCGTGTCCCAGGTGCAGGCGCACGCCCGCAGCGACGGCACGGTCGAGCAGCGTCTGGTGCAGCCTGGCAAACCCACGGCGCGGATAGAGGTAGCTCGCCTGCGGGCCGGGCAGCAGGGCGCGGGCCACCTGGCGCAGCGGTTGCTCGGCCGAGACCCGTTGGCGGGCCACGGACTGGCTGATTTCACGGGGATCCAGGCCCCAGACCTTCTCCGCATACGGCCGGTAGAACGCCTCATAGGCGGCCCGCCCGGCGCGCGCCAGCACGAAGGCCTCGAAGCCGACATCGTCCGGCGCCGCGCGGTCACGGTCCCACGCCGCAAATGCCCGCCGCGCCTGCAGGGCCGCGCAGCCAAAGGACAGGGCGCGCCTCGGTCCCAGACCGGCCAAAAGGCCCGGCATCGTCAGGGGATACGGCAGGTGGCGGCGCTCCAGCACGATGCGGCCGCGACGCACTCGGCGCTGCAATCCGGCCTCGGCCGCCACTTCGGCCAGCAACGGCTCGTCCAGCGCGGCCGGATGCAGGCGGTGCGAGCCTACGTCGCAGGCAAGCCCGCGAAAGGTCATCGGTCGCAGCAGACCGCCGGTCGCGTCCGCAGCCTCGTGCAGTTCGACTTCCCAGCCAGCCCGCCGCAGCAAGGTGCCAGCCGCCAGCCCGGCCACGCCGCCCCCCGAAACGATGGCCTTTCTGGTCAATTCTCGCGGCCTGAACGCGCGCGCCACATCGCGCCCAGGGTCCACACGACCATGCCGGTCCAGGACAGCCCCATGGTCGCGCCGCTGGCCGGCATGAGCCACAACAGCCCGCCCGTCTTCCAGATCAGCACCGGCGCCAGCACGTGCAGCAGCCCGCCCAGGCCAGCCACCAAGATGACCGTGCCGGCCGCCGCCGGATGCAGGCGCGTGAGCATGAACAGGTGCGCGAGGATGAGAAAGACCACGCTGACGCTGAACAGGTGCTGGTGGAAGACATCCATCACCCACGGCTTCTTCAAGTCTTCCAATGGCTTGCTGACTGGCGCGGGCGCTTCGTCGAGTTCGAGCGCCGGTCCCTCGGCCGTGGCCGGCGCCGGTGGCGCACGGTTGACGTAGCGTTCCTCGACACTGGGTTGGCCCGGTGCACTCTTCAGGTCGCCGCCGATGCGATCGGCGTACAGCGCCCATGAAGTCCATAGCCCGGTCAGCACGAACAGCAGGAACAGGGTGTAGATCAGCTTGGCCGGCACCTGCAGCGCCGACAGATGGAAGCCACGTTGTACGAAGAGTTTCACTTGGTTGACGCCTGTGCGGGCACAGGGCCGGCCGTCGTCCTGTCCGCTTGCAGCACCTTGCCGATGCCTGGCCGGATCACCAGTTCATCCAGCAGTACCAGCGCCCGCTTGGCCCCTGTGGCCAGCGACTTGGATGAGATGGTCGCGCCGGCGATGGCGACGATGTCCTGGCCGTGCTTGACCGGGTCGCGCGCGGTCTTGCCTTGGAATTGTTTGCGGAAACGGTTCTCACAGACGTCGTCGCCGTAGGCCTCGCGATAGACCATGACTTCCAAGCGGCTGAGCACGCCCTCGGGACTGATCAGCACGCCAAAGGTGATCGGCTCGTGCTGGCCCAGTTCGTTGTCGATGAGGGCCATGCCGTCGATGCGGCCCTTGGTCATGCCATAATAGACCGTCAGTTGCGGCGCCGGCGTCTGGCCCAGGCGCTTGCGCACGGCGTCGATCTGGCCTGGCGTCAGCACCACGCGCTTGAAGGTGACCCGCTCGCTGGTCGCAAAAAAAGACTTGAGCAGCGCGGGTTTGTCCCAAAACACCGCGGCATGCGCCGGCAGGGCGAAGGCGGTGGCGAGCAGCATCATGAGCAAAATTCGGATCATCGGCGGGGTCCTTGCACGGCAGGATCCGCCGCTCCGGCTGCTTGCGACTTTAACGAATTTGAAATCAAATTTCAATAGCCAGCTCCGTTAGAACAAGAAAGCCAATGAGGACAAGAATTTGGGGGTGAATTGCCAGTCACCGGAGAACAGGTGGTGGGACTTGCCGTCGGCCGAGTTCGAGACGAACTGCACCTCGGTCTTGAGCACGTAGTTCTCGATCGGGCGGAAGTTCAGGCCCAGGGTGGCCTTTTGCACGTCGAAGCTGTTGTCGGAGTGGGTGTTGGTGTCGGTGGTTTCCATACGCACCACGCCGGTCATCACCGCGTCGGCCAGATCCGCCGGCAAGTACTTCCACAGCCACGGGATCGTGAAGTGCATGTTGGTTTGCAGGTAGCCGCCCTGCATGGCCGTGGGCACGGCGATGCGCGTGTTGGCCGCGCTGGCCGAGGAGAACCCCTGCACGAAGCCGGCGTCGATGTCGGCGCGCACGAACTCGCCTTGCAGCTCGAACCAGCCCAGGCGCGCCGTCAAATCGGTGCCCAACATGCGCACGCGGTGCTTCTGGTCGTCGTAGGCGCCGGTATAGCCAGAAGCACCGATTTCCAGGCGCAATCCGGGCGAATAAGACACCCGGGCGACCAGTGCCTTGTCGTCGTTGTTGTCTTCGCCCTTGGAGCCGATGGCGCCCTTCATGCCGTGCTGCTCCGTGATCTTGGAGTCCAAGCCATTGATCGCATAGGCCTCGTAGGCGATGCGGTGATCGCCGAGCTCGAACTTGCCCAAAAACCCCGCGCCGGCCTCGAACCAGGTCGAGGGCGTGATCGTCATCAAGGGCTGGGGCCGCTCGGTCAGGTCCTGCGTCGGCGAGTCGTGGCGGATGTTGTAGGCGCCGAACGGCACCAGAACGATGCCGCCGCGCGCGATCAGCCAATCGGCGATCTTGAAGTCGATGACGCTGAATTCCAGAAGCGCTTCACCAGCTTGCTGCACGCCGTCCCGCTTGGTCGGGCTACCACCGAACTCCAGCTCCATTTCGGTTGCAGTGCTGATGCGCGGGTGCAACGTGCTATAAATGAACAGCACATAGCGGTGATGGACGAACTGCGAGTCGCGGCCCTGCTCCTTGTGGAATTCGACCTCGCCGTAGCCACCGAGCACGGTCTTGTGGCCCATCGCCCCCAACTTGTCGGTCAGGTTGGCCAGCAGGCTGGTGCGGCGGTAGATATCCGCCTTGTCTTCCATGGCGTTGGCACTTGGCGTGGCCGTGGCGGTGACGTCCTCGGCCGTGTCGATGTCGAGCACGGGACCGGTCGATGCCGGTACTGCGGCTTGCGCAAAGGCCGCGCCAGCGATGAGCAGGGTCGCCAACAGAACGGTTGGAAAAGCAAATCGCATGGCGCGGCCTCCGGGCTGGGAACTTCGTGCAGAGCGTCTGGCTGGCTACTTCGTGCACAGGGCGGGCACGTCAAGGCCCCACACGGCTTTGACGGCGTCCAGGACCTTTTGCGGCTCGACCTTGGTCGGGTCGTCCTGCTCGAGGCCCACGGCCAATTCGGTCGCGTACTTGGTGCCCTTTTGCTTGTCCCACTCGGTCAGGTACGGCTTGAGGATGCGGAAGAAGCCACGCCCCTCGGACAGCTTGATTTCGGGCTTGTCGCCCTTCTGGATGCCCTGCATTTCCCGGCCCATGGAAATCGCGAATACCTGCAAGAGCTTCTTGTCGATCTCGGCCGCCGTCGCCGCCAGGTTGGCCGGGATGGCATCGAGCTTGTCGTCGTTGCCAGCCTTGCCCGCCGCGGTCAGCGCCGTGTCGAGCTGGTTGCGACCCGCCTTCAACAGATCCCAAATCTCAGCGCTGTACGTCGTGCCGCAATTGCCGTCGCGGCTCTTGACCGTGGCGGCGATGCCCTTGGCGCCGTCGGAGCCATCGAGCGCGCGGCCGTAATAGCCCACGCCTTCGTCGTAGCCCTTGCGGGTGCCGCCCACCAGATAGTTGTACAGCGACAAATAGTAGAAGTGCTGCAAGCCCTTGTCGACGAACTGCGCGTGCCAGTCGATGCTGCCGACCTTGTTGCGCTCGACGGCGCTGGCCTTGGCGCCGGCCTCGATGGCGTCGCAGATGGCCTTGTCGACGTCGACGCCCAGCGGCGCGTTCTTGTTGTATTCATGCGCGTCCTTGCGGGTCTTGACCTTGGCGCTGAGCTCGGCGCTCTCGACGTACAGGCTGGCGATCTTGGTCGCGTCGGTCGGCGACTTGCCGGCGACGTTCCACTTCGCGCACGATTCGCCGAAACTTTCGGCCTTGAAGTCTGCAGACTTGCGCAGCACGGCGATCTGGTTGTAGGCCGACACGCGCACCAGCTGGTTTTCCAGGTTTGCCTGTTGGAACGGCGTGTAACCGGCGCTACTGGCATTGGAATCGGCGGGCGACGTGTCGCCGATCGTGGTGTCGGCGGTCGTTGGGCTGCTGCCGTCGTCCGTGCAGCCGGCGAGCAAGGCGCACGCAGCCGTGGTGACCGTGAAACGCTCGATGAAACGGTGTAACAACATGATGAAGAAGCTCCTGGAGAAGAGACGTTCGCAACCGCCGTTGGTGTCCTGCGGTCAGTCGCAGGCGTGGCTGTGGTCGGGGTCGATCCGGCACTGTTGGGCGTTGTCGCTCTGGTCGAGCGGACAATCGTTGTCGGTCATGCACTTGAACTCGCGCAGGGCGGGCTGGCCGGCGCAGACTTGCAGCAGGGGTGTGCCGGTGCGGCAGCGCTTGGCCTCGGGATCGCAGCACTGGGCTTTGGGGCACTCGTCCTCGCCGTAGGTGCCGTCGTCGACGAAGTTGCTTTTGCAGCACACGCCCAGGCACGCGGCGCTGCCGGGCTCGCGGGCGCAGACCACGCCGGTCTTGAGGTTGGGGCTGAGCCCGACGAAGGTGACAGTGCCGTAGTACGGATCGACCACCTTCTTGCCCGGATCGCCGCCAAAAGTGTCGTAGTATTCGAAGACTCCGACCTTCTTGAAGGTGTGGCGCCACCAGATGTAGCGGCCCGATTCGTCCGCGCCGACGTTGGGGTACGGCGCCACCAGCGTGGGCGAGTACAACTCCGGCGGCTCGGTCAGGCTGGTGACATTGACCGTAATCTCCGGTGCGTAATTGCGAAATTCGACCGTGTCGCCCGGCTTGATGACCAGGCAGGGCGGCTGCAGATCGCCCTCCGCCGTGATCTTGACGATGGCGCCCGCGGGCAAGGCCGATGTACCCGGATCGACCGGCGGCGTATCCGGATAGGTGGTGCAGGCGCCGACGAGGAGGGAAAGCAAGACAGCCAGTTGCTTCATGGACGGGCCTCCGCGACGGCAGCCTGGGCCGGCGGCAGGAGTTGGAACACTTCGATGGCGGCCGACGCGCGATCGACGCCGGGACGACCCGGGAAACGCGCAACCAGCGGCAAAGACGGCAATCCGGCGACGTTCGAGGTCACGTACAGGCGCCGCGGCCGCACCCGCAGTTCGTCCTGGGCGCGGGCCAAATCGGCGGCGGTCGGCACGCGCAAGCTGCGGTGCGCCGGCGCGATGAGGCGCAGCACGCCGACCTCCGAACCGCCATAGACCAGCAATTGCTCGGGTTCCTGCCGAGCCAGCCACTGCGCGAACTGCACGGCGGGCGACGGCGTTTGCGTGCGCGCAACCAGGCGCGGCACGGCGTCGACGGCGGTGGCCACCACGACCAACGCTAGCAGGATCGGACTTCGCCATGGGCTG
>CAYHHL010000087.1:8087-21537 GCA_964356325.1 uncultured Enterobacteriaceae bacterium
TGCCCCAGGTCGGATTTTTCCACAAAGGTCGAGGTGTTGGCTGGTCCGAGCCCGTGCCGAGCCAGCGTCCGGCAGCCAGGGCCGCGGCCATGACCAGGAAGGGCAGGATCGGTAGCAGATGCCGGGGCTTGTCCGGGTTCTGGCCGACCAGGACCCAGCCGACGTAGGGCAACACCAGGAGCAGCAGCCGGCGAACTCGAACCGCGCCTTGCCTGCCGCTGCTGGCAGACTGGCCGATCGTGAGCAGATACGCAGCGGTCGCCGCGAGCATCGGCCAGCCCAGAACGCGCACCGTGTTGGCCAGCCAGGCCAGGGAGCGCGACGTCTCGGCCGGCTGGGCCGCCAGCGCCGTGTTGCCCCAGGTGTGCAAATGTCCGTCCAGGAAGCGGATGCCGACTTCCACCAGCGCCACCGGCCCGCCCGCGAGCCACGTCAGCGGCAGCAGCCACACGGCCACGCCGACCGCAGCCAGGGAGACAACATGCCGGTATCGCTGCGATCGCCAGGCGAGCGCCGCCAGCAGCAGAGCGACCACCGGCAGCGACGACAAGCGCACCCCGAGCAGCAGCCCGGCCAGCAGCGCGCTGCCCGACACGGCCCACGACCAAGCACGCTGAACGATGGCGCTATCCGGCTTGGCGATCGAAACCAGCCCGCACAACAGCAGCGTCACGAGGTGGGCGCCGAGAGCGTCCGACAGCGGCGTCGCGTCGGCCAACCACAAGCCCGGCAGCGCTGCATACAGGCCAGCGGCCAGCAGGGCGACGGTCTGGCCGGCCAGCGGTCGCAGCGTCGTGTGCAGGACCGCGACCGTCAGGGCCCCGACCACGATGCCCGGAAGGGCCAGGGCCATCGGCGCCGGCAGCCCCAGCTGGTTCGGCAACCAGGCGAGCGCCAGATAGACCGGGTAGCCGGGGAAGTGGGGCCGGTGCGCGAGCAAATCGAAGTGCTGCAGACCGAAAGCGAAGTTGACGGAGTCGTGGTCTTCGGTCCAGCGCGGCAGGAATGGCAGACGCAGCGCCAGATAGCTCAACGCCAACAGCCAACCTGCGTATGCGGAAGTCCTGGTCGGTGTCGGCGTCGTCGCGGTCATCTGGGCCTCTGTTGAAAATGAAAACCGTATCCACTTTCAACTAGGCGCTATGTACGGGATCGCCGGGGCCGAAGTCAAGCTCTATTGAACATGGATTGCACTTTCAATGTTGCGCCCCGGCGCTGGCTCGGCTACAACGCCGTCATGCACATAGTCCTTAAAATCCTGACTCTTTGTCTTGTGCTGGCCGTAGCGGCGCCTGCGTACGCCGACGGACCGCTGCTGGATCCAGAGCTTGCGGCGGCCCCGCCTGCGCGCTGGCAGCGGCTGACGACCTCGGTGATGGCGACGAAGTTCGAGATCATCTTGCCCGGCGATGCGTCGGCCACGGCAGCGGCGCGCGAAGTCTTCGAATTATTCGAGGATCTCGACGCGCGGATGAGCGAGTGGAAGCCGAGTTCGCCGCTCTCGGCCGTGAACCGCGCGGCGGGTGGGGCGGCGGTCGCCGTGCCGGCGGATTTGCGCGCCCTGCTGCGACGTTGCGTGGAGATCGGCAAGATGACCGGCGGCGCCTTCGACGTGACCTGGGCGGCGCTGTGGGGCCTGTGGGACTTCAAGGCCACGCCGCCGCGCGTCCCCACTGCCGCCGAGGTCAGGCGCCGCGCCGCGCTGGTCGACTACCGGCAGATCGAAATCGATGACCGCGCTGGCACCGTGCGCCTGCCGCGCGCTGGCATGATGATAGGATTTGGCGGTATTGCCAAGGGTTGGGCGCTCGATCGGGCCGCGGAAGTCCTGCGCCGCCACGGTGTCATCCACGCGATGCTGCAAAGCGGGGGGCAGGTGCTGGCGCTGGGTACGCAGGACGGCAAGCCGTGGCGCGTCGGTCTGCGCGATCCGCGCGGCGGGCCGAACGAGTTCTTCGCGACACTGTCCGTGCGCGATGAGTCCGTGGCAACAAGTGGGGACTATGAGAATTTCTTCGAATCGGGCGGCATGCGCTATCACCACATCCTGGATCCGCGCACCGGCTGGCCGACCCGCGGCGTGCGCGCAGTCGTGGTGCTCAGCGCCGACGCAACCCTTGCGGATGCATTGGGTAAAGCGCCGATGGTGCTGGGCGTGCAGCGCGGCCTGGCGCTGGCACGGCGCGCCAAGGTCGAGGTGCTGCTAGTCGATGACCGCGGTCGCGTGCACATGACAGAGGGGATGCGCAAACGGGTGCAGTTCTTGCGGGCGCCGCGACGCTAGAGGTGTTCTAGGAGTCTGTCGCTACGGGGCGAGCCCGACGCTGAACACCTCTGACATCGCCTCGTTCGGCGCGCTGCAGCCACCCTGCGACACCGGCTGGCCCGGCGTGCAGCCCGTGAACCACTGACCGTGCAAGCGGAAGGTGCCGTTCATCGTGCCGGCCGGCGAGGTCCACGTCTCCACGTCGCGGTAACCGCCCGGCGGCACTTCCTGGGCGATGCCTTCCCACACGCACACGATGCCGGAGCCGGCCTGCGTCCAGGTCTTGCCGTCCTGAGTGGTCTCGCCCAGGTAAGTACCGCAGCCACCTAGGAAAATCGACTTGTCGGTGCCGTTGACCCACGTCGCCACCACGGTCTCGCCGGGTGCGACCAGCGAGCCGTTGCGCGCCCACAGGAACACCTTGCCCTTGTGCTCGGCCGCCGCGCTGCAGGTGCCAGGCTTGCTCAGCGTCGGGCAGGCTCCCATCGGCGGACAGATGTTGCCGCCGTCGCAACTGCTGCCGGGGTAGCACTGCGGCAGGGCCGAGGCGCTGTCGGGCCAGCACCCGCCCGCGACCTCGGGCTTTGGCAGGCAGAAGCCTTGGCTGCCAGCGAAGGGGTTGGCGCCGTGGCATACGCCGCTGCCGCAGTCCGGATAGAACCAGCAGCCCTGGGTCGCGACCGGTGGCAGGCACAGGCCGGACGGCTTGGCGCCGCAGTTCTTGCAGGGCGGCGAGACACACGAGGTGCCGGGGCCGCAGTCCGCGGGCTGAAAGCACATCTTGGGCGCGGTTGTGTCCGGGCTGTCGACGAGGTCGGCTGTTTCAGTGGGCGCGTCCGCGCTGTCGAGGGCGTCGGGTTGGACGACATCCAAGATATCCGCCACATCGGCGACATCGGACACATCGATGATATCGGACGCGTCGGCGGGTAACACGTCAGCGGCGTCGGTCACGTCGACGAGCGCGCCGGTATCGGCAGCGGAGCCGCCCTGGGTGGTGCCGCACGCGGTCAGGACGAACAGGGTGACGAAGAGGGCGGATCGTGACATCAGGCACCTCGCGCATCGGCTGGTTGGATCGTACGCCGGCGGGGGCGCCGATCCAAGTCACCTGCGGAGGGGACTGCAGTGAGACGTACCTGCCCCTGGCCCCTGCGCAAGAATGCAGGGCGCGGTATCGAGCGTAACTATCTGTAATCGTTGGAGCGGGATATCGGACTCGAACCGACAACATTCAGCTTGGGAAGCTGACACTCTACCATTGAGTTAATCCCGCGCCGGTCCACCCTGCTCGCAGCGGACCTCGGGCGAGAGGATCCGCAGATCCGCCCGCCACGTCAACCCCCGGCGCATCCGCTTCACGCGCACTGCCGCGCCTACTTCACCGTTACGGCCGCGGTCAGGGCCTCGCCGCGCAGCATGTAGCACTGCTCGTCGCTGCACACGCTGAAGTTGCCGACGACCTTCAGGTTCGTCTGGCCCGCGGCGACGCCCGTGAGCGGAATGCTGACCACGCCGTCGTCGCCGACCACCTTCACGTCGCCGTCCTTTGCGGTCAGCTTCTCCTTGGTCGCCTTGGCGTTGGGGTTGGCCTCGACACTGAACTTCGCCGGGAATTCCTTGTTGAAGTGCAGGCCCTTGCCCGGCTTGATGGTCAAGGTCAGCACGCCGTTCGCTCCCGTTTTCAGGGTCAACGGCGCGGACTGCACGGTGTACTGCTTGCCGCCGTCGGCCTCGGGCGCGGCCATCGCCACCGCGGCGGAACCGTTCGCGGCCGCAGGCGCCTGCGCCTCCGAGTTGCGGCAGGCGATGAGCGTCGCCAGCAGGCCAAGGCACAGGGTCGGAATGGTCAGGTTGCTCATAGAGTTTCTCACAGGTGGAAGTCCTGGGTCGGGCGTGGGTGCCAAGGTTTCTGCGGCGGTTGGAAGGCCGTGGTGTCGCTGCAACACCGAATCGACGCCGATTGTGCCGGCGGCAGCAAGGATCGCCACCCTCGCCCCGGCCTGTCAACGCCGCCCGTTCAGCAACGCGACGGCGTTCGCGTCCATTCACTCGCCGCGCATTCGCCGCGCCGCAGGCTTGACGGGCCCCGAAGGCAACGCCACCATCTGGACGTGCAGCTTGAACTTCCCGCCACTTTGCGCCTCCCAGCCTCGGGCAGATTCGCTCGGCAACGCCTGTCCGTGCTCGGCAAGGTTGCGACTTGGTTGGTGATGTGCCTCCTGGTGGCTCAGCCCGCGATCGCCCAGACCCGCAGCGGCGATCTCGAGCGCGCCGAGGCCAAGGCCATCGAAGCGAAGGTCTTCTTCAAGAGCGGCCTGTTCGCGCGCGCGGCCGAAGGCTTCATGCAGGCCTTCGCGATCTCCCGCAAGCCCGAGATGATGTTCAACGCCGCGCGATCGTACGAGGAAGCTGGCATGCCCGGCGAATCGATCGCGCTGTTCGAGCAGTACTTGAAGCTGCCGGACGCGACCGAGGAAGGCGTGGTCGATGCCAAGGAACGCATCGCCCGTCAGCGCAAGGCCATGGAACAGAAGGGCTTGACCCCTCCGCCGGTGCCGCCGCCGGAACCGAAGCCGGAGCCGAAGCCGGAACCGAAGCCGGAACCGAAGCCGGAGCCGAAGCCGGAGCCGAAGGGCAAAGCCAAGGTCGCGCCGGAACATCGACCGGAAGTTGTTATTCCTAAGGCAGAATCACCGGAACCGCGCAACAAGTGGCTGAGCTACGGGCTGGTGGGTGGCGGCGCCGTGCTCGGTCTCGTCGCCTTGGGCGGATGGTCGGACGCCAGCAAGAAAGTGAACGACGCCAACGCCATGAACTTCGCGGATAACGGTGCCGAGGCCACGTACAAGGCGCGCATCAAGTCAGCGCAAGAACAGCGCAACGTCGACGTCGTCGTCGGCATCGTCGGCGTCGGCCTCATCGGCTGGGGCGCCTGGCGCCTCTGGGGTCCACAACCCAAGGCAAAAAGCGCGGTCTGGGCGGCCCCGCTCGTCGGCCCCGAAGGCCCCGGCCTGGCGCTCGGAGGTCGCTTCTGATGTGGAACAACCGCCCCTGGATCGCGGTTCTGCTCGTTGCCGCGCTGGCTTGCGTGTCGTGCCTGCCGGACTCCCTGACCGACAAGCAGTTGAAGGCCCGCATCGCCGACGCTGGCGGATCAACAGGTGATTCGACGTCATCAGACATCGCGGTCGGCCCCACCTGCGGCGACAACCAGATCGGCAGTTCGGAGCAGTGCGACGACGGCAACGCCATCACCTGCGACGGTTGCGCGGGCTGCAGTCTGCGCACGGCGCTGGACGTCACCAATGCCAAGAGTGTCGCCATCGTCACCGACAACACCGGCCCGCTGCTGCTCGATGGCAAGACGTCCTTCAGCTACGAGTTCTGGTTCAACATGCACAAGGTTCCGTCCAGCAAGGGCTTCGCCGGCATGGTTGCGATCGCAAAGCCCACCGACGGCGGCGCGCTCGCGTTTGCCATCGGGCTGCTGCGTACCGACAACGTCACCTCCACGACCTTGGTGCAATGCCTATTGGCGCGGGGCAGTTCGCAACGGATCCCAGGCCAGCTCGACGGGTTTTCCGTCGTCGGTCCGGACCCGGTCGCGCCGAACACCTGGCATCACGTGCGCTGCATGTATTCGACCCAGGATGACCACCTGCACATGGCCGTCGACGGCGGTCTGCCCCAAGCGAACAAGTTCGGCAAGCTGACCGGCAAACCTTCGTTCGCGAACGGTTCCGTGCTGTTCGTGGGCGCCGTGCCGACCGAAAAGGACGGGCCAACGCACTACAGCGGTCTGCTCGACGAGATGCGCGTGGCGACCGGCAACAGCGCGGAAGATTGGCAGTCCTTCAAGCCGCGCTACGCTCCCGAAGATCCCGGCACCGTCCTGCTGTACCACATGGATTTGCCCGCGGGATCGCTGACGTTGCTCGACGCCTCGGCCAACAAGCTGAACGCGGACCAGGCGACGTTCGCAGGCGCACTGCCGACCAAGAAGGACACGCCCCTGGCCCTGGTCGCCGACACGTCGTGCTACGGCTTTCAGGACAAGGACTTGACCTGCCCGCCCGGCTCGCTGCCGCCGTGGTGCAAGTAAGCGCGGCTACTGCCCGTGCGCGGTCCGATCCAGCGACTGCACGTCCAGCGTCGTGATTACACTCATGAACTTGCGCTCCAGCGCTTCCATCGCGTCGGCGTCCGCCGGCTCGTGGTGGTCGTGGCCCAGCAAATGCAGCAGGCCGTGCGTCGCCAGGAACAGCACCTCTTCGGCCAGCCCGTACGCCGCCAGCGCTTCCGGGTCGCCCTGCACCCGGGCGCGCACGTCCGCCGCCTGCCGCTGCGCCGTATCCAGCGACACGACCAGATCCCCCAGCACTTCGATGACTTCCGGACCGTCCGCCTCGCTCATCGCAAAGCTCAGCACGTCCGTGACCGCGTCCACTGAGCGATAGTCCCGGTTCAACTGGTGGATTTCCTCGTCTGTCACCAGGCTGACGTCGAGCAGGGCCTTGGCATGGCCCAACTCCTTCAGCATCTTGCGCAAGTGGTTGCCCAGTCGGCGTTTGTCCACCTTCAGGGTCGGGTGGCGGTTGTCGATCTCGACGCTCATGGCAACCTACGGCGCGGCGCGGCGACTCGGCGCTTGTGAACGGCCCGCCACGACCGCGGTCGGCGCCTGGGGCTGCTCGTCCCCGGTGACCGGCGCCGGCCGTTCCGTGCGCGCGTGCTGGGCAGTCTGAAGCGCCGCGGCATCCAGGGTTTCACGCGGCGCCAGCTTGATGGTCTGCACCGTGGCCGGCGCCTGCAAGGGCAAGGCCTGCTGGACGCCGGTCTGTTGCAGCGCGGCCTGGTGAAGAGGCGGCAGGTACACAGGTCGCGAATGGTGCATGCCGATGACAGTACGCACGAAAGCATGTTCGACCAGAGCCAGCTCGCGCAGCGTCAGGTCGCACTCCTCGAACTGGCCGTCCTCCATCTTGCCGGCGATGATCTTCTTGACAAGTCCTTGCACGCGCATCGGATTCGGATCGGGCATGGCCTTGCACGCCGCCTCGACCGCGTCCGCGAGCATCAACATCGCCGTCTCCCGGCGCTGCGGTTTCGGGCCCGGATAGCGGAAATCGCCTTCGTTGATGTCGTCGACCGCTTCGACCTCGCGCTGGGCCCGGTGGTAGAAGTGGGCAATCAGGCTGGTGCCGTGGTGTTGCGGCACGAAGTCGATGATCTCGTCCGGCAGCCCGAAACCCTTCAAGATCTTGATGCCGTCCTTCACGTGGCTGCGGATGATGAGCGCCGACAGGTGCGGCTTGAGCTTGTCGTGCGGATTCTCACCGCTTTGGTTCTCCGCGAAATACTTGGGATTCCTCGTCTTGCCCAGGTCATGGTAGTAGGCGCCCACCCGAGCCAGCAGACCATTGGCGCCGATCTCGTCACAGCCCGCTTGCGCCAGATTGCCCACCATCACCGAATGGGTAAAGGTACCCGGGGCTTCCGTGGCGAGCAGGCGCAGGGCCGGATGGTTCATCGAGGTCAGCTCGAGCAGCTTGATGTCGGTCAGGCGGTTGAACAGCGTCTCGAACACCGGAGTCAGCGCCGACAGCAGCAAGTAGCACGACAGGCCCGAGGCCAGGCCCATGCCGACAATCCAAAGATTCTGTGGTTCCAAGAGGTCCGAGGCCACCGGCGAGGTGAACAGCGCGACCGCCACGCCGCACAGCGCGCCGACGCCCGAGATCGTCATCGCGCCCCGAATCAGGTCGGCGCGCTGGCGAAAGTGCCGCGCGGCATGGACACCGGCCAGACCGAGCACCAGCGACTGCACCGCGACCAGGCCTTCCAGTCCGGCCGAACCGTGCATCAGCGTGGAATTGTGCGCCATCAGCGTCGCGACTACCGCGCAGACCAGTGAGAAAGGCGCCGCGGTGAACGGCTTGAGGAACAGCGTGGCCAGCGTCGGTCCCAGCGCATAGGGCAGTCCTACCGCCCACATGGCCACCGAGACACCGCCGCCCGGCTCGACGACGACGTGGCCGAGACCGAACAGCAAGCGCAACACCAGGGCGTGGATCAGCAGGATCGCCGCCAGCAGGTGACCATCGCGCGGTCGGTAGCGGAAGTGGTTCAGGTGCCGGTTCGCGAAGCCGACGAACAGCAGCACGATCACAGCTAGCAGCAACGCGGTGCCGGCATAAGAGCGCGGCGTCTGCTCATCGCCAAGCCCTTGTAACATCGTGGCAATCCGCTGTTGCATCAGGGGCGTCACGAGATCGCCGCGCTTGACCAGGCTCTCGCCGCGGGCAAAGCGCACCCGTCGCGTTTTCGGCACCTCGGTCTTGGCCTTTTCCTCGGCCAGTCGGGTCGCGGCCGGATCGCGCACGAACGAGACGTCGACCATGCCGCGCGCCAGAGCTTTGAGCGCCGCCTGCAGCATGGGCTCGTCGAAGCGCGAGGACTTCTTCTGCTTGATGAACTCGGCGACGTATTGTTCCGATTGTTTTTGCGCCGTTTCGAGATCGAGCAGCTTGGTCGACGGGCCGCGCTCGTAGGTCCGTCCCGCCGCCGCGTCCCACACGCCGCGCTGCAGGTCGTCGTCGAATCGCTCGAGATCCCGCACGATCCGCTGATCCAGCAGCATCTGGGCGGTATCCGAGAGCAGCAGTTCCACCTCTTCGGCGAATCCCGCCTTGCGCAGCGCCGCGAACGCCTCGCCGTGCAGTTCACTGCGCCGCGCCACCAGCCCCGCCTCGAACTCTGGGCGCAGACGGGACAATTCCTCATCCGCGGTCGCGTCCAGCTGCTTGACCGGATCCGGGCCCTGGGCCGTCATGTCCTTGCGCGGATCGTTCTGCAGTCGTTCCCGATCGGCGAGGTAGAGGCGGTAGCGCGGCCGAACCAAGCGGAAGGCATCGTGGATCGCGTCAATGCGCTTGCGGGCGGCGTCGGTGTCGAACGCGTAGTGGATGGGCACCGTCGCGACCGCGCGTTCTTGGGCGGCGGCCAGATCGGCGGCCGGCTCCTCGTCGCCGAAATCGCGCAACGCTATGAGATCATGAGCTGCCGGCCCGAGCGGCGGCAATTCGGTCAGCACCCGGGTCGGCCCGACCAGCACGACCAGCAGCGCCAGTCCGATCAGGGCTAGCAGGCCGCCTAGCACGCGCCGACGCAAATCCGCTCGCCTTTCACGGGCTTGTTGCTGTTCGCCTGGCAGGCCTATCGGGACCGCTGCAGCACGCTTGCCTGTCTTCACGGGGTTGGCCTTCGTGCGCGAATGCGCAGGGGGACGAGCGAGGCGGGGAACGTGGCGAACCTGGAGGTGAAGTCGAGTCTGGGCGAGCCCGGGCCGGCCCTAGCGGGTCCGCGTGCGCACTCGGGAGGCAAGCGCTGGCTGCTCGGCAATTCGGGTTCCCGCGACATTGGGCTCCAACTGGCTGGTAGCACTATCGAACTGGCTGAGCGATTCGATTCCCGGAGCAGGCGGCGGGCGGTGCGACGGCACGCGAGGTTCGGTCCGATCCGCCTCGTAGGCCGCGATGATACGCCCGACCAGCGGGTGACGCACCACGTCTTCTATGTCGAGCTTCACAATGCTGATGCCTTCGACCTTGCCCAGGATGTTGACCGCGTGCTGCAAGCCACTGCGCTGCCCGCGCGGCAGGTCACTTTGCGAAGGATCGCCCGTGACGACAAACCGGCTGTGCTCGCCCATGCGGGTCAGGAGCATCAGCATCTGCTCGATGGTACAGTTCTGCGCCTCATCCAAGATCACGAATGCATTCGAGAGGGTACGTCCACGCATGAAGGCGATCGGCGCGACCTCGATCTGGCCGCGCTCGGTCAGGCGGTCGAACTTCTCCTGGTCGACCAGGTCGCGCAACGCATCATACAGCGGCCTCAGGTAGGGACTCACTTTTTCGGTCAGATCGCCGGGCAGGAAGCCCAGGTGCTCACCCGCTTCGACCGCCGGACGCGTCAGGATGATGCGTTTGACTTCATGGCGTTGCATCGCACCGAGCGCCGCCGCCATCGCCAGGTAGGTCTTGCCCGTGCCCGCCGGACCGACGCCGAACACCACCTCGTGATCGCGCATCGCCTCGACATAACGCCGTTGTCCCGGGGTCTTGGCGTGCACCGGCCGGGTGCCTTCGCCCAGTTCCGGCTCCTCGGAGCTACGTTGCAGCGCGCGACTGCGGTGGACGTGCAAGGGTCGGACCGCGCCACCTGGACCGTAAATCGTGTCATGGTCATCGAGCCGGCCGCCGGATTGCGCTCGCTTGGGCCGCGCATCGAGCAAGCGCCCGTTTTCATTCAGCAGCTTGTCCAGCGATTCCGGGTCGACCGTGCCACCCGCACGCGCGTTGGCGAACGCCGCGGACAAGACTTCGGCGGCGCGCGCGACGTCTTCTTCTCGACCTTGGAGATGGACTTCATGCCCGCGCGCAAGCACTTGGATACCCAAGCGATCTTCGAGCCAACGCAGATTCGTGTCGCGCTCGCCGCACAGGATGCGGAGGCTTTCCGTGTCTTTGAACCCGACTGTCAAGCGGCGTGAATCAGCCATGTGCTCCCAGCTGCCAGCGGAATCGTCGGCAGCGCGCGGACCCTGAGCAGAATGTACCGGATCGGCTGCGGGGACGCCACCGCTGTACCTGCCACCCGCAGCGTGGCCTTGCAGGACGGCGGGCCCCGGCCTACCATCCGCGGCCGATTCTTCTGGGAGACGGCAATGGCGAACGTGAACAAGGTCATCCTCATCGGGCGCCTCGGCAACCAGCCGGAATTGCGCTACACCGGCACCAACCGGGCGGTCAGCGAACTGCGCATCGCCACCACCGACACGTGGAACGATCAGGCGGGCAACAAGCAGGAACGCACCGAGTGGCATACCGTCGTGGTGTGGGGCAAGACCGCTGAGAATTGCGAGCGTTACCTCGCCAAGGGCCGCGAAGTCTATGTCGAGGGCCGGTTGCAGACCCGCGACTACCAGGACAAGGACGGCCAGAAGCGCTACAAGACTGAAGTCATTGCTGATCGCGTGCAGTTCATCGGCGGGGGTCGCAGTGACGGCGAGCGACCTGCCGGCGGTGGCGGCGGCGGCTTCGAGAGCAGCGGCGGCCCGGCGCGCAGTGGCGGCCAGGGCGGCGGCTTCGAAGGCGGCCAGGGCGGCGGCGGCGGTTCTGGCGGCGGTGGCGGCCAGCGCGGCCCGGCGCCTGGCATGGATCCCGGCCCCGAGGACTTCGGCGGCCCCAGCGACGACGACATCCCGTTCTAAGCTTCTGAATCCTGTCCGAATCTCAGATCCAGCCCGTCACCCGAATCGACCAGCCCGGCACGTCAACAGGAGAGCCCATGGCGGATCCGCGCATCGGCGAATACGTGCTGCAGCACCGCTATCGGGTAGACCCGAACGAACGTGAGCGGTTGCGCGTGCTGCTGGCCGACATTCGCGCCTATGCGATCGACCTGGGCGTCGCGCAGTTCGAGGTCTGGCAGGACGACGTAGACCCTTGGTCGGTCACGGAAATCCACGGCTACGACTCGTGGTCGCACTTCAAGCGCCTGGCCGACAAGCAGTTGCCCGCCGAGATGGAGGAGGTCTACGCCGACCTCGAGCGCATCATCGAAGGTGGGATCAAGGGCATCGAAACACACACTTGGACGCCGATCGAGTTGCCGCCGCCGCAGATCGAGCGCAACAGTCGGTGAAGATTCGTGTGGCAAAGCGGCGCGTCCTGAGTAAAGTCCCCCGATGATGGTCCTACGCCCCGCCAGATTCGTCCCGACCGTGCAGGTGTTGTGCTGCGCGAGCGTAGTCCTTCTCGGCGCTTGCAGCGATGTCTTCCAGGCCGACCGGGCCGTGCAGGGGCCCAGCGGCGCCGGCAACGACATTCACGCCAGCATCGACGGCAGCAGCCTGCTCGACGGTCCGGGCTTGGACGCCACGGTTTTGGACAGCGGTTCCAGCGATATCGGCCTCGCCAGCGACGCCACCAGCTCGGGGTGCGGTGTTGGCTGCCCGCCCGGCTACATCTGCTACGGCGCCGGCGCGGGCGGCAAGTGCGTGCCCGGCCCCGACTTTGCCTGCGCGCCCTGCGCCAACAGCGCAACTTGCCTGGGCGGCATTTGCCAGGGCTTCCCGGACCAGAAAGGCTGCCTGATCCCGTGCTTGGGCGAGGGCAAGGCTTCTAGCTGCCCCGAAGGCTTTTCGTGCGACGCTGGCCTGTGCAACCCGGTCAGCGGCTCGTGCACGTGCGGCCCCGGCAACGCCGGCCAGGCGCGGCCGTGCAGCGTAGGCAACGGCGGCCTGGGCATCTGCGGCGGGGCGCAAAGCTGTGACACGGCGAGCGGTTGGAGCGTGTGCACGGCCCAGGCGGCGACCGTAGAGACCTGCGACGGCTTGGACGACGACTGCGATGGCCAGACCGACGAGGGCTTGGGTGGCGGCGCTTGCGGTACGGGAATTTGCGCGGGCAAGACGGTTTGCGCCAAGGGCCAGGAGGCGTGCGACGGCCCGCTGGCCGTAACGGACACGTGCAACGAACTGGACGACGACTGCGATGGAGAGACGGACGAAGGCCTGGGCGGCGCCCCGTGCGGAACAGCGCCATGTGCTGGCAAGATCGTGTGCAATCACAAAGCCTTGCTCTGCGAGCCAGCGTCCGTCGCGCCCGAGATCTGCAACGGGCTGGATGACGATTGCGACGGGGAAACCGATGAAGACTTCAAGATCGGCGGCGCATTCACGAGCGACCAACATTGCGGTTCTTGCGGGGAAGTGTGCCCTGGCGTGAAGGGCGGTTCGAGCACCTGCGGGACAGACGTCGACACTTGCGGCGGACCGTCAGGCTGCGACACGCCGTACTACTGCAAGAGCAAGTGCAACCCGGGGTATTACATGGTGGGCGGCACGCAATGCGAGCCGCAGGAGGCTTTCGCTTGCACGCCTTGCACCGGCGACGACTGCGCGGTTGCATTGGGCAAGTGCGTGGGCGGTTTCTGCCAGGTGCCGTGTGACTCCGACGATGATTGCATCGAGGGCTATCAGTGCGGGGCCGGGTATTGCCTGCCGAAATCCGGCGACTGCACTTGCACTCTCGCCCAGGGTGGTCTGAAAAAGCCATGCAATAACGGTTCATGCATGGGGACCCAGACCTGCGATCCGATCAAGGGCTGGTCCGC
>CAYHHL010000087.1:21637-23633 GCA_964356325.1 uncultured Enterobacteriaceae bacterium
ATAACGGTTCATGCATGGGGACCCAGACCTGCGATCCGATCAAGGGCTGGTCCGCATGCAACGCCGCGCCGGTTGCCGAGACCTGCAACGGCGTGGACGACGACTGCAACGGCACAATAGACGACGCCTGGGTCGACGCGAGCGGCCTGTACTCCACGCCCTTGGCTTGCGGCAGTTGCGCCAACCCTTGCGCCAAACCCGCGGGAAATCATGGTATCGCCACGTGCAGCGGCGGTCAGTGCGGCCTGGCGTGCGAGTTGGACTGGGTCGACATGGACGCCAACCTCGGCAACGGCTGCGAATGCTTGTTCGTCAGCGCTCTCGATGAGCCCGACGGCGTGGACCAGAACTGCGACGGCATCGACGGCGACATCAGTCAGGCCATTTTCGTGGCCAAGACCGGCGCGGACGGCAACCCCGGCACGCTGCAACTTCCGGTCGCCAGCATACAGAAAGCTTTGTCGATCGCGGAGATGCAGGGTAAGCGCGACGTCTACGTGGCGGGCGGCGTCTACACCGGCAGCCTGGATCTCGCGGCTGGCGTGTCGCTATACGGCGGCTACAGTCCCAACTTCTTGGCCAGAGATACGGTCAGCCACCAGACCGCGATCGTCGGCACCGCGCCGAGCTTGGGACCGAGCGCTGCCTTGCACTGCACGGGCATCGCCGGCGCGGGCCAGAAGACCCGGGTCGACGGCTTCACCGTGCTCGCCGCCAACGCCAAGGAAGCCGGACAGTCGAGTTTTGGCTTGTTGTCCGTTGGTTGCGACGAGCGCCTGCAGGTCACCTACAACCACATCGGCGCGGGCGACGGCGCGGCGGGCCTGGCTGGCGTCCCCGGCGCGAACGGTGGCAAGGGCGTGGACGGCGCGGTCGGCGTGAAAGCCAAGGATATCGGCCACGAGCCGTGCAGCAAGAGCGACGCGAGTCCTGGCGGCAGCGGCGGAGCGCTTACCTGCGGCAGCCTGGAGGCGAGCGGCGGCAAGGGCGGCACGACGGTGTGCCCGGCGTTCGACGAGGACAGTCCCGCGCCCAAGTGCCCGAGCTTCCCCTATGCACAGAGCACGCAAGTCATCGAAATAGGTGGGAAAGGCGCGGGCAGCGGCGGCGGCGCGGGCGGCGTGGCGGGCGCGGACGCCTACATCGACTCGTACAAGGGCAAGGTCACGGCCTGCCTGTCGGACAAAACCGGCTGCAATACCTGCCACGTACCGGTCAAACAGCTCGAAGGCGACGACGGCGGTCTGGGCGCGGGCGGCGTGTTGGGCGGCGCCGGACCGGGCTGCAAGGTCTTGCAAGGACAGATGATCGGCGGCGTCTGGCAACCCGTGCCCGGCGGCGTCGGCGGCGTCGGCCTGGCAGGCGGCGGCGGTGGCGGCGGCGGCGCGGCGGGTGCCATCGAAGTCCATGACTGTACGCCCACTTCTGCTGCGTACTCGGACCTGGGCGGATCCGGCGGCGGCGGCGGCTCGGGCGGTTGCGGCGGCACCGGCGGCACCGGCGGCGGCTCGGGCGGAGGCTCGTTCGCGGTGTTCGTGACCGTGACCAGCCTGCAAGCGACATTGCCGATCTTGTTCGGTAATACCTTGGCGACCGGCAGCGGCGGCAGCGGTGGCACCGGCGGACCCGCGGGTTCGGGCGGTCCCGGCGGCCAGGGCGGCAAGGGCGGCGCAAGTGGCGAGGATCAGAGCATTACCTTCTGCACGTCGAAAGGCGGCACCGGCGGCGGCGGCGGTGACGGCGGCCATGGCGGCGGCGGCGGCGGCGGTTGCGGCGGGCCCTCGGTGTTGCTGGCGATCGCGGGCGGGCTCAAGGGCGACGCGGTGATCGTGCAGAAGCAGAACCAGACCAAGGCGTTGGGCCAGGGCGGCAAGGGCGGCAGTGGCGGGCCTTCGATTGGCAATGTCGGGCTTGCGGGGCAGACGGGGATGGCTGGGGTGGTGCTCGAGTTCTGAGGCTCTTTCGGGCTCGGGTTCGGGGTCGGGTTCGGGTTCGG
>CAYHHL010000088.1:0-2821 GCA_964356325.1 uncultured Enterobacteriaceae bacterium
CTGAGCAAACAACCGATCCGCAAACTCACCGACCCAGGAGCTGGCCAGGTGTGGGACCACGCGCTAGCCAACTACGCGAAAAAAGGTAAGGCCCCCTGATTCACCACCGCGCCAACGCTGAAGTCCTCTCCGCGCCGTTCCTCGACCCGGCCATCTTCACCAATGCGACGACGACCGCCGGTGCCACGCCCGATTGGCTGCGCGGGCGTCTTGCCGTGCTCGGTCGCGGCCCGGATGTCAACGAACTCTGGCGCGCCAATTGGCCTTCGTCGGGCACGTCCATCCTAGGCCGCTTCGCCGAACACGCCCGTCAGGCGGTGCGCCACGACGGGGACCATGCAACGCTTCAGGCAGATAGCGCCAACCCAGGCGACGAGATCCTGCGGTGGCGGTTCCTGTCGCTGCGCCTGCCACCGGGTCTTTGGCTGGCTGCCAGTGCGCCCGCCAACGCCCGCCCCGCTAGACGCGTCGCCCTGCTCGGGCGATGGCTCGTCCCACGCGGTCCACTGGCGCACACGCACGTCCACTGGAACGCGGCGCTCGACTTCGAGGCTGTGTGGACGCACCTGATGTCCGGGCACAAGACACTTGGGCGCTGCACGGGTCCGGCCGGACTGGCGCCTACATGGAACGCCTGGGTCGACGTGGCCCGCGTCGCGCGCGTCGTCTTGCACGATGGTCTTCTTCGTCCCAACGCCCGGCCAACGTTTTCTGGCGTGGCTCGGGAGCTTGTTGAGCACGACGCGGACGAGGCGGTCGAAGCGCTGTGGGCCTTGGCTGATGGTTGCCTGCCAGCGGCCTGGACGCTCCATGACGGTCGGCACGTCCGACACGGACTGGCAGCCGTCCGCGCAGCGTTTCGACGCCTGACCCGCGACATCGATCGCACGCAGAAGCGCGCCAGCAAGGTCGATGTGTGGCGCTGCGACCCGCTGGACGACGGTGGTGACTGGCCGGAAGGCAGTTTTGTGGCTCGGGCGTGGCAGCGAGTTCTGTCGCCCGGCGTGAGCGACGAGTGGCATCGTCTGTTCCTCCAATACCTTCGCTTGAAGTGCCGCCTTTACACACATCTCGTCCAGGACCCGCTGCAATCGGGCCTGCAGGCGTTCGTGCAGACCTTCAACCGGCTGAAGCCCTACCGCAACGGGCTCGAGAAGCTGCGCCTCGACCACATCTTCGATGAGCCCGAGCTGGAAGGTACGCTGCGGGCCGTCGAGATCCGCCAGGACCCCAAGCCGCCACGTGAACTGGGCCTGATGTGCCATGACCTGCAACAGCGTTCGCGACCGGAACGTCAACTTGCCGCGCTCGTACACCTGATCCGCGACCAAGACGACTGCGGGAAGCCGGAGACACTCTCCCGGCGGTACCTGCGCATGAGCAAGGACGCCGCGAACGTCTGCACCGCCGTGGAAGCGGATCCGCATCGCCTGCATTGGCTGCGCGGAATCGACCTGGCAGGGAACGAGCGCGCTGGACCGTTGTGGCAAGCCGTGCCGCATCTGAAGCGAATGCTGGCAGCTTCGCGAGTTGCCGCGAGAGAGTCGGGGGAACTTCCTCTGCGTGTCACACTCCATGTCGGCGAAGACTTTGCACACCTGGCGGCTGGCCTACGGGCCATCCACGAGCCGATTGCGTGGGGACTCGTCGAACCGGGCGATCGCCTGGGCCACGCGCTTGCGTTGACCATCGACCCCGTAGCCTGGGCGCACGAGCGTGTCGTGGTCCAACAACCGCTTGGCGAACGGTTGCTCGATCTGGCCTGGCTGCTGGGCATCCTGCGCGGAGCGTGGCTCGGCGACGCCCACGTGCGAAGCGCCGCGACGTTCCCGGCGGATGCAGAGCCGCGATTGGCGCAGACCTGGCGAGATGGATTGGCGACTGCTGGCATCCACGATCCAGTCGACCCGGTGGCGTTCCACCGCGGCTTTTCCGATCCTGTACTGCTGCGCGACTGGATTGACATCGGCCCCTCGGGCGATCCCCTGCAGCGACTGTTCGCCACCGCATGCCAGCGGCCGGGCAGTCCGACACATCCGGAAGATGCCGACATATTGTTCGACACGATTCCCGTTCAAACACAGGTGGACACGGAGCTTTTGGTGGCCATCCGGCACCGTCTGACAGCAGATATCGTGCGCCGGCAATTGGCCATCGAGGTCAACCCCACGTCAAATCTGGTGGTCGGCGCGCTTCGGCATCCGTTCGACCAACCGATGCTCCACCTGCACCCGCTGCAGTCGCGGCGCACCCAGGGGCCCCACGCTGAGTTGCCGGTGATGCCCGTGGCGCTACACGCAGACGACCCATTGACCTTCGCCACCTGCCTGGGAGACGAATTCGCCTATGCTTGGGCCGGCATGGTGGTCGCCGGCAACGCTGATCCGCAGCACGCGCGCGCATGGCTCGACGAGGCGGCGTCAGTGTCGTGGCGCTGGCGCTTCACCCGCGCGTGACGGACGCCGCAGACATCGACATGTCCTGACAACCGCCTGGCTTGGCTAGGCTGACACGTCAACTACGCCGCTAGAAAGCCGCACCGCCACACCCGCGTTGACGCCCCACAACCCACCGCCTACTCTCCCTCACGCCGCTACCGGCGCGGCCGCACGCTTCCCCGCCCTTCCCCAGTGCTTCCGCGGAGTCCTGCCATGTCCGCCTCGCCGACCGCCACACCCGACCAGCGCCGCGCCTTCTACGACGTCGCCGCCCTCGGCCTGCACGCGCTGGACGCCCGTGACGCCGGCCGCAAGCGCTTCGACGACAACGCCACCGCCCGCTGGCGCGCATTCAAAGGCGATCTCATCGACGCCGACCGCCT
>CAYHHL010000088.1:2921-11945 GCA_964356325.1 uncultured Enterobacteriaceae bacterium
GGCTTCGATTTCGCCGACCAGGTCACCTTCGTCTCGGACCGTCCAGGCGAGCGCCAGGCCGCAGGTCTCGCCGCAGCCCTGCTCAAGTCCGCCAAGCCCTTGCGCATCCTCGACGCCACCGAGGACCAAGCCGTCCTGAAAAAGCTCGAGTTCGATCGCGTCATCACCTCGTCGGACGCATCAGCACCAGTCCTGCGCGCCATCGCGACCTGGCAGCGCCTCGGGGTGACCTGATGCCATTGCCCTCCGCGCGCGTCGTTGCGCAAGGCCAGACGCCGCACGCCCACGAGCATGACGCGCTGAAGCTCATCCAGGCCGCCCTGCCCGACCACGATCCCTACCAACTGTGGGCGTTCGTCGAACTGCGCGCGTCGGATGGCCGGCTGTACGAGATCGACGCGCTCCTGGTCACCCGCCACTGCCTCTACTTGATCGAAATCAAGAGCTGGCGCGGCAAGGTCAAAAGCGAGAATGGCGTCGACTTCCGCCGCGAAGTGAACGGCAAGTCCTTCCTCGAAGCCAACCCTTACGACCTGACCAACATCAAGGCCAAGGTCCTGGCGTCGATGCTGGACCGCAAGCTCGGGGTGCGACGTCCTCACGTCCAAGCGCTCGTATTCCTGGCGCATCCAGACTGCAAGATCGAGCTGCCTGGCATGGCCTCGTCCTGCATCGTCGGGCCGAAGCGATTGGCCGAAGCACTGACCCGCGCGACCTTTGTGGGCGCCCCGCCCTGGCTGGCCAATCGCACGATAGACGGCCCGCTGATGCGCGATACCGTCAAGGCGTGCAAGGAGTTGGGCCTCGTCGCCAGCAAGGGTCGTCTCAAGGTCGGCGACCTGGAACTGCGCGACGTCATCGAGGAGGGGCCCGGCTATCAGGACCGCAAGGCCGTGCATCCCACGGTGGCGGAAATGGAGAAGCGCGTCCGCCTCTACCTCGTGCCCCAGGCCGCGTCCGAAGAGCACCGCGAGCAGTTGCGACGTGCGGCCGAGCGTGAGGCGCGGCTGCTGACCGTGCTCGGCGACCATCGTTACATCCTGAAAGCGCCCGACTATCGGCTGGAGGGTCCGCACGGTGGGCCTTGCGTCGTGTTCGAGCACTTCCAGGATGCGGTGCCGCTCGACGTGTTCCTGCGCCGCGAAGCCGGTCTGACCCTGACCCAGCGCATCGACCTGATCGCGCAAGTGGGCGAGGCTCTGGCCTATTGCCACGAAAAGAAGGTCATCCACCGCGGCCTGCATCCGGGCGCCGTGCTGGTGCGCATGAACCCGGATGGCAAGCTGGAGACACGGCTCTACAACTTCCAACTGGCGGCGCGAGAAGGCGTGTCCTCGGGCACCGCGCACCACACTTTGCACACCGTCCGTCAGGCAGAACTGTATCGCGCGCCGGAGTTGCTCGAGAATCCGTCCATCCAAGCGCCTGAAACCGACGTGTTTTCGCTCGGTGCGCTGGCGTGGTTCGTGCTGGTCGGGCGGCCGCCGGCCTCGGATCTCGCAGAGCGGCAGCAGATTCTCCAGGCTGCCCAGTGTCTGCCGCTTGCCGCTGCCAGCGACGAACTCGCGAAGGGCTACGACTGGCGTGCGAGCCTCGATGGCAAGGCGCAGGCCGGGCTGGACGATGCGATCCGCGCTGCCACCGATGCCAAGCCAGTGAATCGCTGGAACAATGTGCGCGAGTGGATCGACTTCCTGTTCGACGCCGTCACGCGGCCCACGCCAGACGCGGCAGTCGATACCGATCCGTTGACGGCGCGCAAGGGCGATGAACTTCCAGGAGGTTTCTGCGTCGAACAGGTGCTGGGCACCGGGTCCACGGCGCGCGTGCTGCTGGTGACGCGCGATGGTCGCGAGTACGCGATGAAGGTCGCGCTCGATGCGGACAACGAAGATCGGCTGCGCGAGGAAGCGAACGCCTTGCGCCAACTGGGCAAGCGCGAAACCATCGTGGAACTGGTCGAGACCCTGACTGTGTCCGGGCGCAGTGCCATCCTGATGACCCATGCCGGTGAAAGTCTGGCGGATTTCCTGGCACGCAAGGGTCCGCCGTCCTTGGATCTGGCCGCGCGCTGGGGCGATGACCTGCTGTCGGCCTTGATCGTGCTCGAAGAGGAAGGCGTCCAGCACCGCGACATCAAGCCCGCGAACGTCGGAGTCGGCGATACCGCGGCCAAGGAAGCGCGCCATCTGGCGGTGTTCGACTTCTCCCTGGCCGGCATGGCAGCCGACAAGACAACTGCGGGGACGCCGGCCTACCGGGATCCGTTCCTGATCGGTCGCGGTCGCTGGGACGCGGACGCTGATCGCTATGCCGCTGCCCTCACTTTGCACGAGATGCTGACCGGCGTTTTGCCCCGCTATGGCAAGGGTGACGCGCCTGCTTTCGCCACGGTCGAAGACGTCACCATCGAGTCAGAACGCTTTGATTCCGGAGTTCGCCGCCCATTGGCCGCGTTTTTCGCCAAGACCCTGGCCCGCGACCTGGCAGCGCGTCACCCCGACGGCGAGGCGATGCTGCGCGACTGGCAGTTGTGCTTTGCCGAAGCTGGCGATGCCATCACCCAGCATGGCGAGGACGAGCGCCAGCTCCAGGAACGCCGGGACGCCTTCAACTACGCGCAGTTGACCGCAGACACGCCGGTCGATGTCCTGCCGCTGTCGGTGCGGGCGCGCAATGCATTGGATCGCTCGGGCGCGCACACGATTCGGGAACTGCTCGGGTTGTCGCGCAATCGCCTGTCGTTCATCCGTGGCGTCGGGCGCGAGACCCGCACGGCGATTCTGCAGGTCATCGACCGTGTCCATGCCGCGCAGCCGGAGTTGCGCACGGCGGACGCGGAGCCGTTCTCGCGCGATTGGCGAGGCATCGACATCGGCGTCGCGCATGTCCAGGGCCTGAGTCAGGAAGCCGCGGCTGCATTGGAGGATGCTGACTTAGGTCGGATCGGCAGGCTGGCGCGCGCCCCCAAGACTCGCGTCGAGCGCCTGCTGCAACCCTACCCTGGCGCGCGCGACGTGCTGGCGAGATTCCTGGCAGGTAGCGGCACGGCGCAGTTCGGTGGCACGCCTGCAAGCACGGCGCCGACGACGATCGAGTCCTGGCTGGAACTGCTTTTGCCGCCTGGAAGCACCAAGCGCGGGGAAGCGCCGCAACGCAACGTGCGGGTTCTGTTCGGTCTGGAGGCGGTGGGCGGCCGTTTTGCCGACACAGCGGAGCACGCAGCGCGATTGCTGGGCATGACCCGTCAGGCGGTGTGGGCGTCGCTGACTCAGCGCAAGAACCATTGGACCGGGATTCCGGGCTTGGACGGGGTCTTGGATGCCGTGCTTGCGGCGCTCGATTCCCTGGGTGGCGCGGCACCGCTGACTCGCGTGGCTGAGACGCTGGCCGATCACTTGCCCCATGCTGACGAGATCACCGATGCGACGGTTCGCGCCCGTTCGGCACAAGCCCTGATTCGGTTGATTGCTGAAACGGCGGTCGGTTGCGTGATCCTCTGGCATCGCCACGGTCCTTGGCTGGCGCGCGCGGCCGAGACCGGATCCATCGTGAAGACGCTGGGCAAGCTGGCCGATGACTTCGCCTCACGCGAACCGCTGCCGGCATCGAGCGTTGTGCTGGAGGCCGTGTCGACCGTCGCCAAGGACACGCCACTGCAAGCGACGACGCGCGAACGGCTGGTGCGCATCGCGGCATGGGCGAGTGACAATGCGGTGGCGAGCGCGCGGTTGGAACTGTACCCACGGAATATGCCGGCAAAGCGAGCGCTGAAACTATGCTCCGGCGCGCTGTCGGCGGCCCAAATCAAGCCCGAAGAACTGCTCGGCCTCGTCCGCGCGCGCTACGCCGAGGCGGAGCCGCTGCCCGACCGCCCTGCCCTGGACGCGTTGCTGGCCGATTCAGGCCTGACCTGGAACACCGCCGACGAGTTGTGGCAGCGCAAGCAAGCGCCGGGCGAGACGCACAGCCGCACGATGCCGAGCACGAGCACCTCGCGGCCGCGCCGGTCCTCCCAGTCGCCGCGCCAGCACCCGACGCCGGAGGAGCGCGACACCGGCGACTTCGACCTGGGCGTGCGCATCGCCCTGGAACAGCGCAGCTTCAAGGTGTTGCGAGTGTCCGCCCCGCAGGCCGAAGGGCTGGCCGGCGCGCTACAGCACCGTTATGGCCTGGTGCCGGTGTCGCTCGAATCGCTGCTGCTGCACTACATCCGCCAAGTGATGGTCGAACATGACGTACCGGAGTCGGTGGTGTGGACGGCGGATCGCGACGGTCGTGACGGCCCGCAATGGCAGAACTTGACGCACCTGGTCGGCAAGGCGGAAGAGCGGATGCTCGCCGATCTGCTCCAGCGCAAAGGCATTCTGCTTCTGACGCGGCCCGGCCTGCTGGCGCGCTATCAGCTTGGCGGCTTCTTCGACGCGATGCACGATGCGCAACGTCGCCGCGATGACCTGGGCGTCTTGATCATCGTGCCGTCCCGCGATGATGGCCATCTGGTCGTCGACAGTCCGCTGGGTTCGCTCACCGTGCCCGCGTTGGACGCCGTGCATCGGCTGGAAGTGCCCAAGGCCTGGATTCGCCAGCATCAACCGCCGGTCGCGGCCTGAACGCCTCACCAACCGCACTCGGAGCCCGATGCCGCCACGTACCCGCAAGCCCGAAACCGTCACGACTGCCCTGGCGCGGCTGCTGACCAAGGTGTTGCTGCCGGACCTGGGCGAGCGGTCCAAGTTGCCGTCTGTCCTCACGGCCTTGCAGGCGCAACACGAGAGCGAGCGCGCGGCGAAGAAGACCGGCGCGACGTTCATCGATTGGCGCGAGCAACTGCTCGATCAGGTGGCGGCGGCGTGGGCGCTGTCCTGCGTGTTCGTGCGTACGCTGGAGGATCGCGGGCTTCTGGACCAGCGCCGGCTGGCCGGGCCGGGTGCGGACGACAGCCTGCAGCTCTTCTACGAACTGGCGCCGAACCTGGGTCCGCGCGAGTACCTGCTGACCGTGTTCCGCGAAGTGGCGCGCTCGCCGGGTGCCGAGGACTTGCTCGGGCCGACCCACAATGCTGCGTGGCGGTTGGGACTTTCGCAGACGGCGGCGCAGGCGCTGCACGACTTCTTCAAGGAACGCGACGAGGCGGGCGAGTTGCGCTGGCAGTTCACGGGCGAGGACACGCGCTTCCTGGGCGATCTGTACCAGGACCTGTCCGAGTCGGTGAAGGAGCGCTATGCCCTGTTGCAGACGCCGGAATTCGTCGAGTCGTTCATCCTGGACCGCACGCTGACGCCGGCGATTGCCGAGTTCGGCCTGGAGACCGTCAAGGTGCTGGATCCGACCTGCGGTTCGGGCCACTTCCTGCTCGGTGCGTTCGAGCGGCTGTTCGATCGACGGTTGGCGGCGACGCCGGGTGCAGAGCGCAAGGCCGTGGCGCTGGCGGCGCTTGGGCAGGTGTACGGCGTCGACATCAACCCGTATGCGATTGCGATCGCGCGGTTCCGGCTGATGCTGAGGTTCTTGCAGGTGACGGGTGTCGGCAAGCTGCGCGAGGCGCCGCGGGAGTTGGCGTGCAATCTGGTGGTCGCGGATTCGCTGCTGATCGAGGGCGGGCGGGCTAACGTCGAAGCAGGCGAGTTGTTCGCAGACGATGCTGGTTGGGGCAAGGGATTCGAGTCGTTTCGGTTGGACGAGCCAGATGCGGCGCGGCGCTTGCTGAGAGATCGGTATCACGTGGTGGTGGGCAATCCGCCGTACATCGTCTGCAATGATCCAGTCTTGAACAAGGAATATCGCACGCGCTACGTTTCCTGCCACATGCAGTATTCGCTCGGTGCACCGTTCACTGAACGACTGTTCCAGCTCTCAGCCGACAACGCTTTTGTGGGACAGATCACTTCGAATTCGTTCATGAAGCGGGAGTTCGGCCAGGCCCTTATCGAGCAAGTCCTCCCACACGTCGACCTCACGCACATCATCGATACGGCGGGCGCATACATTCCGGGGCACGGCACACCGACGGTTATCCTTGTCGGCCGCAATCGACCACCTCGGGGAGACCGTTTGGTTGCGGTGGAAGGCAAGCGTAGCGAGCCGTCAACTCCTGAGGATCCGGCAATCGGCAAAGTGTGGACGAGCATATTGACCGCCTGTGCGGGCGAACCAGCTACTCTAGAAACCACCGTTCCAAATGAGTATTGGTTCGAAGACGAGTTCGTTTCGTGTGGCGCTGTGCTTCGAGAAGCTTTCTCACAACACCCTTGGATTCTCGCAGGCGGTGGTGCGCGCGAGTTGAAGGGCACGCTGGACGAGAGCGCCGCGACGAAGGTCGGCAGTGTGTCCATTGCAATAGGTCGCACAACGCACACCGGCGAGGACGACGCGTTCATTGTGCGAACGAGTTTCGCGCGCCAAATTGCCGACAATGAACGGTATGTACCGCTTGTTAAGGGCGAAGAGGTCCGGGACTACAGCCTGACGCCAGTTGAAAGCTGTCTATTCCCGTATGACCGCAGAACACTTCAGGCTTCCTGGCCAGACCGGTTTTCGGAGCAGCGATATTGGTGGATGCTTCGCGTCGTCCTGAGGCGACGCAAGGACTATGGCCAAACGCCTGAACAGCGCGGCTTGAAATGGTTTGAACAATCGATGTTTTTCGCCGAACGCTTCCGTTCCCCTCTCTCCATCGCTTTCGCCTTCGTGGCCACCCACAACCACTTCGTCCTCGACCGCGGCGCCAAGGTCTTCAAGCAATCTGCCCCGGTCATCAAACTGCCGGCGGACGCCAGCGAGGACGACCACCTAGCGCTGCTGGGATTGCTGAATAGTTCAGTAGCTTGCTTTTGGATGAAGCAGGTGTTCTATCCAAAATCTGGCAGCGGAATCGGTCGGGGAGTTCAAGCCGAGGCATGGATGGACCGCTTCGAGTTCGACGCCACAAAACTGGCAGAATTCCCGATCGTAGTAACGTCGAAAAGTGCGATTAAGTTTGCACAGTTGCTGGATTCCACGGCGCGGCACCGGCAATCGGACACGGCGGTCACAGTCGTCGCCGCCTGCGCCGCGAATGGCGCCAAGGCTCTTCGCGTTGGCTTGCTCAGCCGTAGCAACAGTGATCTGGAAAGATTGTGCTCAATGGTCGCACTGCAGGAAGAACTCGACTGGCTATGTTACCGGCTGTACGGCATTGTGCAGGAGGCGGAAGTACGCGAACCAGACGAACTTCTGCCGCTTCGTCCAGGACACCGTTCGTTCGAATTCGCGCTTGCTGAACGCGACGGCACTGTCCGCGCCACTCTTGCCCATGGTGGCGAAGTCAACGAGGAACCGACCGCATGGTTCGATCGCCACGGCTGGCAACCTTGCGCGGACATTGAGAATATTACGGATGATCGAACTCGTCTGCTGGTCGCCCAGCGCCTGCAACTGACCAAACAGTCGCGCGAGCTTGCCCTGATCGAATCTCCCACACACAAGCGCCGCTGGTACAAGCCGGATTACGCTGCCGAAGAACAAGAGGCCCTACGCACTTGGCTCCTCGACCGCCTCGAAACCCATGCTCAAACCGATGTCCGCCAGCCATTCACCGTCCGCGACGCCGCCGATGTGCTCCAACACGACCCGGCCGTGCAAGCCGTGGCCGAAGTCCTTTCCGGCTCCGCCGACTTCGACCTCGCCCGCCTGCTCACCGACCTTGCGCTGACCGACGCGGTGCCTCATGTCGCCGCGCTGCGCTACACCGACTCCGGCCTGGAAAAGCGCGCCGAGTGGGAGAAGACCTGGGACCTGCAACGCCGCGAGGACGCGGGCGAAACCCTCGCCATCCCGGTGCCGCCCAAGTACGGCTCGGGTGACTTCAAGAGTGCGACGTACTGGTCGCTGCGCGGCAAGCTCGACGTGCCCAAGGAGCGCTTCGTGCACTTCCCGGGTGCCGGACGCGACGACGATCCCTCGCCCGTGCTGCTCTGGGCCGGCGCCGACCACTTGCAACGAGCGCTCGCCCTGGCCGGGCTCTTCCACGACCGCCAGCAAAATGAGGGCTGGCCGCCGGAACGGCTGGTGCCGCTGCTGGCCGGCCTGGACGAACTGGTGCCGTGGCTGAAGCAGTGGCACGACGAGCCCGACCCGGCGCGCGGTGGCCAGCGCATGGGCGCGTACTTCGAGCGGTTCGTCGAGGAGGAGTCACGCCGGTTGGGCAAGACTGTGGCAGACTTGCGGGAGTGGCGGCCGGAAGCGAAGGGGCGCGGCAGGAAGAAGGCTTGACGATGGTGGAGTTGCTGAAAACATTTACGTACGTCACCGACGAGGTGCCGAAGAAGAAGCACAAGTGGCAGCATGATTTCGCCGGCTTCGTCTGGGTTCGCGGCATCCCGGTCGGCAAGTGCCTGGCCAAGATGTCGATGGACGAGGCGCGCAATCTGCTGCACGACGGGGTGTATGTCGCATCGGACCGCACGTGGCCCAAGAGCGTCTTTGCGGTCGCGACCAGCGGCGTAGTCTACCGGTTCGTCGAGACGGTGCCAGGCAATAGTTACCATGGCTTTCCCGTTCATGGCGTCGAATGGGCGATCACCGTGCCGACCGAGGTGAAGACGAAACTGGAAGCAAGAGCGCGGGATTTGAAGTGCGAGCGTAGAATGCGGCAGTGGCTGGAAAGCACGCCGGGGCGGAGACCGTGATGGCGAACAAGATGGAATTCGGCAAGGAAGGCGGTCTGCGTGCCACCCTCGAATGGACCGGCAAGCGGACCGGCACGGCGGCCGAGGTGACCCGTGGCGCGCTCCTGCTGGAAATCGGCGACAAGGTCATTTGGGCCGGCGAAACCATCGAGACGGGCTTCGAGTGGACCTGGATCGAACTGCTGGAGTTCCTTGCGCATAGCTGGCCATGGCTGCAACACGAGCAGGCGCTGCCGTTCGGCCTGCATGGCACAGCCGCCCAGTTGCACGGGCGGCTCATGCAGCGCTGGGACGATCTGCCGGAACACGTAAAGATTGCCGAGCAAAAAACAGAACTTGCATTCTACTACAGCCA
>CAYHHL010000088.1:12045-23012 GCA_964356325.1 uncultured Enterobacteriaceae bacterium
GGCATGCTTCAGGCGCTGGGCGGTGCTGAGCGTGCAGCAGCCATGTTCGCCTGGGTACCCGGAGCCGAGGAAACGCCACAACTTGCCGCTGCGCGTATGGCCGGAACTTTCATCGAACCGGATGATCAGCGGCGCATTGCCTCTGCGATTGGCGCAATTCCCGCGTTTCAGACACCGACGCTCGACAGCTGGGCGGAGCAGTTACAGGCCTTCCACGACATCGCCGAACCGCGCAAGGCGTTCCACCTCGGCCGCGATGCGGCGGCGGCGTTTCGGGCTATACTCGGCAACGAAGAAGAGCCGATCAATCCGCGCAAGTTGCTCAAACAGGCTGGCGTGTACGTTGGCAAAATTGCGCTCAACTCGCGACGACTCGATGCTGTAGCGACGTGGGGTGGAGGGCATGGACCTGCCGTGCTGGTCGGCAAATCGAGCCCTCGCAACGCATCACGCCCGGGCCTGCGGTCGACACTTGCCCATGAAATTGCTCACCTTCTGCTGGACCGCGACGGCGCCTTGCCACTTGCAGAAGTCATGGGCGGCGAAACTGCCCCGGGCGTCGAGCCGCGCGCCAGTGCGTTTGCGGCCGAACTTCTTGTGCCGCGCCGAGCCGTGCGCGCCTGCTGGTCCCATGCTCCGGACGTCGCCAGCGCGCACAAGACGCTCCAGCGCCGTTACGGTGCCAGCGCCGAAGTCGTGGCCTGGCAGATCCGCCGCACCGACGTCACCCTTTCGGAAGCCGAGAGCACCTACCTCAGGCAGTTCGTCAGCAATCCGCACCGGTTCTAGCCCTGTGAGTCCCGCATGACCACCCTCCGCTCCCTCCTGCAACTGCCCGAAACCGTCGCCAAAGGCCACTTCGTGGTCCGGCTGACCGAGGGCATCGAGCACCCCGAGGCACTGCTCCGCGACTACGCGGTCACGCCCGACCTCGCTGGCACGTACGACAAGTCGCTGGCCCTGGTGCGCGACTCCCTGGACAACTGCCTGAGTGCAGGCGCGTATGTGCACGGCTCGTTCGGGTCGGGCAAGTCGCACTTCCTCGCGGTCCTGAGCTTGATCCTGGCCGGTGACGCGACGCCCTGGAGCACGGCGTCCCTGCACGCGACGCTGGCCAAGCACGAGTGGGTACGCAGCAAGCGCCTGATGCGGCTGCACTTCCACGTCGTCGGCGCGAACAGCCTGGAGGAGAAGATCTTCGCCGGATACCTGGACTTCGTGAAGCAGCACCACCCGGAAGCGCTGGTGCCGGCGCTTTTCCAGGACACCGCGCTGTTCGACAACGCCGATGCAATGCGGAAGTTGGTCGGCGATGACCCCTTCTTCGCGAAACTGAACGAGGATCCAGCGACGACCTCGCCCGCGGCCAACTGGGGCAGCTTGCGCCCGGCCTCGCGCTGGCATGCGGCGACGTTCGAGGAAACCCGGCGCAGCAACGATCCGCGCGCCCGGGGCGAACTGTTCTCGGCGCTGGTGAAGACCTGGTTTCCGGCATTCGCGAGCCAGCACGGCGCCTACATCGGCATCGACAAGGGCCTCGCGGTGCTGTCCAACCACGCCCACACGCTGGGGTATGACGGCGTGGTCCTGTTCCTGGACGAGTTGATTCTGTGGCTGCTCAGCCGCGCCGCCGATTCGGGGTGGCTCAGCCAGGAGGCGCAGAAGGTCGCCAAGCTGGTCGAGGCCCAGGACGCCGCGCGACCGATCCCCATCATCAGCCTCGTGGCCCGCCAGCGCGACATTTCGCAATTGATTGGCGACGCTGTGGCCGGTTCCAACGCGGTCAGTGTCGAGGACTCATTGCGCTGGTGGCAAGGGCGCTTCGACACCGTCACCCTGCCCGACCGCAACCTGCCGGCCATCATCGCGGCCCGCGTCATCAAGCCCAAGGACGAGGCGGCTCGGGCCACCTTGAATCAGGCCTATGCCAACCTGCAACGCGGCGCTCGGGGCGCGTGGGCGACGCTGTTGGGCGAAGACTGGAATGCCGATGACTTCCGCCAGGTCTACCCGTTTTCGCCGGCCCTGGTGCAGTCGCTGGTGGCGTTGTCGCACTACCTGCAGCGCGAGCGCACGGCCCTGAAAGTCTTGATGGAAATGCTGGTCGAGCATCTGGAGGACTTCCAGGTCGGCAAGCTGGTGGCGGTGGGCGACCTGTTCGACGTGCTGGCGGGCGGCGAGGACCCGATGGATGGCCGCATGCGCGAGCTGTTCACCGCGGCCCAGCGCCTGTACCGCGACGAGTTGCTGCCGGAGATCCAGAAGCGCAATGGCACCCACAACCAGGTGAGATGCCAGCGCATGCGCGACGACCATCCGCTGCGGCTGGGCTGTGCGAACTGCCCCGAGACCCAGTGCCGTGCCGACAACCGCATGGTCAAGACCTTGCTGCTGGCCGCGCTGGTGCCCGAAGTGCCGGTGTTCAAACGCATGACCGCGTCACGGCTGGTGGCGCTGAATCACGGCACGCTGGAGGCGGTGATTCCCGGTCGCGAGGCCCAGGACGCCGTGCTGCGGTTGCGCGACTACGCGGCCGAAGTGGGCAAGCTCCACGTCGGCGACCAGGACGATCCGACGGTCGGTGTGGCGCTGGAAGGCGTCGACGTGCGGCCCTTGCTGGACCAGGAAAAAGTCCAGAACAGTCCGGGGGCTCGGCGCAAGCGGGTGCGCGAACTGCTGTTCCTGACGCTGGGCCTGACGGAGACCGACGCCGAACTGCCGTACCAGCTCGAATGGCGCGGCACGATCCGCAAGGGCTCGATCCGCTTCGGCAACGTGCGGGAAATGGACGACTCCGTGCTGGAGTGCAAGGTCGGCGACGACTTCCGCGTCGTGGTCGATTACCCGTTCGACGAGCCGGAGCACCATCCCAGCGAGGATGAAGCCCGCGTGCAGCAGTTCATGGACCGCGGCAAGGACTCGTCGACGCTGGTGTGGCTGCCCAGCTTCTTCTCCGATCGGCTGCAACGCGACCTGGGCGACCTGGTGGTCATCGAGCACATCGTTCGCAAGGACAGCCACACGCTGCTGCCGCTTTCGCCCGAGGACAAGGCGCGGGCGGTGGCCGAATTGACCAACCTCGCCGAGCAGAAGCGCGCTCGCATCCGCCGGGCGTTGACCAGTGCGTATGGCGTGACGGCGGCTAGTGAAGGCGACCTGGACGACACGCGGCGCGTCGACAAGAACCTGTACCTGCTGCGCCAAGGGCTCAAGCTGCAAGGCACCTTGGCGGCGGACCTGAAGACCGCGCTCGACAAGGGAATCGGCGACCTGTTGTACCAGTGCTTTCCACGCCATCCGCAGTTTTCGGAGAAGGTGACGCAGCCCAAGTTGGTGAAGGCGTTGGAGCGTTTCCAGCAGGTCTGTGACGCCGAGGGCAACCGCGTGCAGATCGACAAGGCGGAGCGCAAGGAATTCGAACTGGCCGCCGAGCTAGGCTTTTTGGGCGTCACGGACACCTGGGCGAGTTTGAAGCAGACGTCGTTGCAGGAAGTGGGTCGCCATCTGGCGGCGAAAGGCCAGTCGACGCCGACGGTTCGGCAGGTTGCGACGGCATTCGACCCGGAGAACGTCTACGGGTTGCAGCGCGATGCCCGTGATTTCCAAGTGCTGGCGTTCGCGGCGTGGGGTGCGCGCCAATTGCGCCGTGACGGGCAGATCATTCTCGTACCGAAGATCGGTCAGCTACACGAAGACTCGGAGTTGGAAAGGCCGCCCTTGCCCACGCCGGTCGAGTTCTCGCTGGCGCTGGACAAGGCTGGGCAACTGTTCGGTATTTCGCTGGGCGGGCGGGCGATGAATCCGCGCAATCTGGTGGACCTGGTCACCAAGCTGGAGGCGGCGCGCAAGGTAGCGGTCGTGACGGGCGCGGCCCAGATTGCCGAGCAACTGCTGAAGCGGACGGCGTTCCTGGCGGTCGAACCGAAGCCGCGGCGCCTGACGACCGCGCAGAAGGCGGTGGAACTCCTGGACCAACTGGATGAACGTGACGCGGTGCAGGTGATCCGCAACCTGGCCGGCTTCCAGGCGCAGACCTCGACGACCGCGCTGCAACGGCATCTGGCCGATGCAACCAAGGTGCGAGACGCGTTGCAGGACGAGCTGCGGTTCCGGCTGTTCGGCGATCTGAAGGCTTTCGAAGGCGATTCGGAAGCTGCGGCAGTTCTGGTCACGTTGAAAAACGTGTTGGAATGCGATCAGTTGGAGACGGAACTGGCTGGCAAGCTGCACGAGTTGGCCCTGGATGCCCAGCGGATCTTGGCGAAGAAGCGGCCGGCCCCGGTGGTGATTCCAATCGTGACGCCGCCCATTGCGCCCATCGTGGTGCCAATCGACGAGACGGTCGTGATTACGCCGACGGGGACAAGTACCCAGGGCAACGTGCGGGGCAATCTCGAATCGGTCAATACGGAGTGGTTGCAGGCGCTTGCCGCGCTCGATCTGGCTGGAGAAGGGGCGGAACTGGAGCTGGCTTGGAAGATCGTGGCGAGGCGCCCGTGATGATGGATGCCCCGCTGCTGACTCACCATGACCTCGTGGACGAGCTGACGCGCATCCACGCCCACCGGCAGACGTCGCGCGATGCCGTGCTGTTTGGGACTGGGGAAGCCGGCGAGGTCGATGCCAGGATTGGCGACCATCCGCAGCGATACCGCGTTATTCCCGTCACTTGTGAACTGGCGTTGCGCGAGGCATTGGCCAGCGACCATGACCTGCCCGTCGCCGTGCTGATGGACTACGGCACGACATTGCCGCTGGACCTGCAATACCGCGTCGCTGGCGCCAAGGTGCATGTGACGGACCGGGCCCAGCGCCTGATCGGTCGCCTGACGGAACGGCGCTTGGGTGCGCTGGAAGTGCGCGTCGAGGCATCGGCTGGACTGCTGCGCAGCGCGATCGGCAAGGCGATTTTGGCCGGGGCGCCCGTACGGCCCGTTGCTGGAACCGGCACGATGGTCACTGAGGACGCGGCTTGGCGAGGCTTCGTGGCTGCGTCCGCGGGATTGCCGACCGACGGCACGGTGTCGCTCGACCGCCTCCTGGAGTTCGTCGCGGCCGCGCCCAAGCCTGCCCTGTTTTCCGAGCTGATGGCGCGGGAACCAGCCTTGCGAGCTGAGTTCGAAACGTGGCTGGCAGGTTGCGCGGGTGAACCTGGAGTGCAGGCCTGGCGTGCCTGGGAGTCTGGACGCGGACGTCAGGTGGCCGCGGTCGCCGTGGTGCTTGAATCCGTGGCGGATGTGTACGTCGACGACGAGTTCATCCGCGGTTGGCTTGCCCTGCCCTTGACCACGGCTGGCGTCCAAGTCACCGGGGTCGAAGGGGTTCGGCAATGGGGCCAGGCTGGCGCGGCGTTGCTGAGCCGGGTGGGTGACAAGCCGTTGTTCCATCAGCTCATCGAGACGGCCGAGACGCTGGTGAACTCCGAGGATGCGCGCCGTCGCCTCGCTGGCAGCCGCTATCTGGCGTTCGCGTTCGGTTTGCAGTTGTCGTCGCTGGCGAGCGCGTTGCGTACCGGTGCGCTTGAGCCATCGCCGATTGCCGTGGAGCAGGCGAGGGTTGCATATCGCGCACTGAAAGCACACTGGCTCGCCGACAGGGACGCGAACGCCGACATCCTGGCGCGGGCCGAGAGCGCGTTGCGACTGATCGGTTGGCTGGCCACGGCCATGCCGCCGCAGCCGGTGTCCGGCCCCGCGTACGAGACCGCGCTACAACTCGCCAACGACTATGCGCGCGAAGGCGGTTTCGTGGACCTCGCACGTCGGCGCGTGCGGGCTTCCGGCGGGACTTCGGACCTCGAAAAGGCGTTGGAGGCCGTGCTTGCCGCAGCGGATGCTCGGCGTGACGCGCTGGACGAACGCTTTGCCCGGTCCCTGGTTGCGTGGCAGCGTGCCGGTCGTCCGATTGCCGGTGTGGTGCCGATCGAACGGGCCCTGGATCAGCTGGGCGCGGCATTCCTGGGCGAGCGTACCGACCGCAAGCAGTTGGTCTTGCTGATGGACGGTCTGTCCTGGGCGGTGGCGGTCGAGCTGCTGTTGGACTTGCAAAGCCAGGAGATCTCGCCGATCCGTTGGCGACCAGCGCAGGCCAAGAGTGTCAGCCCGGTCGCGATGTTGGCCGCGCTGCCGACGACGACCGAAGTCAGCCGTTCCACGCTGTTCGCAGGCATGCGGGTCACTCCTGGTCAGGGCCACCCGACCAGCCGCGATCCGGATCGCTTCTCGGCGCATGCGACGCTCTCGCACTACGTTCCCCGCGCTGGTGGACCTCGGCTTTTGTTGCGCAAGGATCTGGAGGTGAGTGGCGGTGCGCTGTCGCCAGCAGCGCGCGAGCTTGTGGCGTCGCCCGACCGCGTCGTCGCGTGCGTGGTCAATGCGATCGACGATGACCTGGACGGTACGACGCAAGTCCGCCCGCGCTATCGGATCGACGACCTGCCCATCGTGCGGGACCTGTTGCGGTGTGCATTCGACGCAGGTCGCAGCGTGCTCGTCGTAGCCGACCATGGACACGTGCCGGGCGCTCGACTGCAATATCGTGCCGCGACTGGCATTTGTGGTGGTCGATGGCGAACGCTCGCGCCGGGTGAACAGGTCCAACCGTACGAAGTGGCGATCGACGCCCAGAGTGGCTGGTTGCCCGCAGGTGCCGATCGCGTGGCGCTTTTGTACCGAGAAACCGATCGTTACGGAACTTCTGCGAAGGCTGGCGAACACGGTGGCGCGTCGTTGGCCGAAGTAGTGGCCCCGGCGTTTCTGCTGGGCGATCCGGAACTGGAACGGCGCGGCATGGAAGCGCAACCCAACGACGACGACCTCGGGCTGATGCCCCTCGAGTTTCCGGCGTGGTGGCGCATGGATGGACCGCTCGCGGTGGCGCCTGTTCGGCCCGCCCCAGTTCCGATAGTCAGCAAGCCTGCGCAGTTGCAGCTCGGCGGGATCAAGCCGCGCGAGTTGCCGGAAGTCGTGCTACCAGTCGCTCTGGTGCGCAGCCAACTCGCGGATCTGTTGTTGAACTCCGAGGTCTTCAAGGCCATGTCGCCCAACCAACAGCTGACCATGCGCGAGAAGGTCGTGCCATGGCTCGATGTGCTCGTCCTGGCAGGCGGCACGATGCAGCGCGACCGGTTTGCCCAGGACGTCGGTGTCCTGCCGGCTCGCGTGCCAGGTGCGGTGGCCATCATGCAGGAATGCTTGGGTATCGATGGCTACATGCCTGTGACGCTGGATGGGGCGTCAGGTGCTATCGTCGTGCAGGTCGACATGCTCAAACAAATGCTTGGCGGGTAATCGTATTGGTTGAGTGCGACGCCTACTTGCGAATAAGGAACAGAAACTCCTTGTTCGGAGCATCAGCAACCCGCACCCAATCGTTTGTCCAGCGCATCGATGCCATGACATGTCTCCGATGGTCGACCTCGATGACCTCAAGGAGCTTGCCCGCATTCTCAATAACTCTATTAAGTTCCTGTGCGGTCGCACGACCGCCAGAACTATAAGAGAGAATGATATGTCGTGCTCGAGTCAAGTGGAGCAATCGCTCGATCGCCTCCGCAACGATGAATCTGCCATCTGCAGTCTTTCTAAACTCCTCAAAGACTGATGCGGCAACGACATCTGATGAGTCTGATCGACGGTTGACTTTGCCGAACAGTTCGGGCTTATCATTCAAGCAAATGGTTGTCCAAACGTGATAGTAGGCCGCGTACCGCACCCGAGAAGGCGGCATCTTCTCATTGTTGGAACCGTATGGCGGGTCGAAGTATGCGAGGTCTGCATCAACGTTTCCAGCAAGTTGCAGCGCGTCGTCTTGAAACACCTCATGGGCTCGCTGCGCCGGATCCAGTCGCGGAACAGTCAGTTTCAGTTCGTTGAAAGAGCGATTCGACCAGCCATTGAGGTAGGACGCAAAATGCCCCAGAGTGCTATCGACGCGATCAAGCGCTAGCATCAAGCTCGTAAGCACGACCGCCCGTTCAACATCGGGCAACGACATCCGATCAATTTCTTCACGAATGGCATCCAACCGCCGGGTGACATGTTTCTGCCACGGCATCTTGGGACTGGCCAGCCTCTCAACGTCGCCACCGTAGTGCTGGGTGAACCAGCCATCGCGAGGCGGTAGGGTATTCAAATGCCGAATGAGCGGGTCGTAATGGGCCATTTCGTGCTCGTTTAGCAGATAGCACGTAGCCAGAACACGTGACCACACCGAGATATCGTTTGCGATTACACGATAGCCGGACTGGGCAAACGCCTGCGACACTCGTGTCGTGCCCGAGAACGCGTCAAACACAGACGTTGGCCGAACTTTCTTTGTGAGTTGCAGTATCTGCGGCAGAAGCCGCAACTTCGATCCAGCGTACTTGATGCCTTCCGTTGCTGGCGCGTCAACCACAATGTCGTCGAACAGATCAAGTGTTTGCATGGTGCTATGTCCTCACGTGACGGCGCTGTTCTTCAATGTCCTCTATGAGTTTGGCGAGCGCCGACTCGTGCCCGCGTTGGGTGGAGATGAGAGCATGCGAGAAGAGCTGGACGAGAACCAAGTTGTGTGAGTAATCAATCCAACCATTCGTAATGCTGTCGAAGTGCTTGCGCGCCCTCTTGGTGTTCGTCCAAAGCCCGCGTTGCAAGGCGTTCGCACGGCCATCGCCGTATCGGACCTCGCAAACATAACCGCCATCACCATCATAGAACCGATAGGCTGGGTGCTTGCGACCGTTCCCTTCCGACTCCAGGACGATGCGTGTAACCAAGTTCTTTGCGCGCTCATAATCGAACACGAGAATATTGCAGCGTTGCCTTGCTTCATCGTAGATGAGCGGCAGTACGTTGATCTTGCCGAAGGCCGCGAAGGCGGGATCAGACCAAAGATCGGAGATCGCGTCGCCCACGATTTCACTCCCATGCGCCTTTAGTTTAGGGAACATTGAAGCGTTCTTGTCCGTGGAAAGTTGCAAAGGCCCATCACCATAGGCTTTGAGGCTCACCGGAAATTCGACCCTGGTGACCTCATTGATGATCTTGATATCCTCCTCTTGCGACTTTGCCCGATAGAGATCCTTCCCAACATGGACAGATCGGAAATCGTACATGTACTGGTTGATGAATTCTGCTATCGCGATTTCAGCCAAGTCACCGTGGGTCTTATTGCCGATAAGCCGCATCGTGAAAATGTTGCTGAGCGTCGTGGTGATCAATCGGGGATTCTTGCTGATGAGCAGCTTGAGCCGATTGGTAAAGTCGAGGTAGTGGGACATGGTAAAACCTTGGCATCCACGCATCGGGGACGGCGTGAGGATAGTGCAGCGGACAGCCACCTGTGTCCACATGTCCCTGAGTTGCGAAACTGCTTCGTGTCGCTTCGCCTGTAGCGCATGCACGAATTTCGCGAAGCTCCTAAAAGAAGGCACGAGAACCCGATGTTGACCGTCGCGCCCACAGACGAACCCGGATTGCGAGTGCGGAGAACTCTACGCAGCGACCGCGTGCCGCAGTTGCTGCAATGCCGCGTCGGCCACATCCAACTCCTTGATCAGTTCCGCCATGTTCTTAGCATCGAGCGACCCTGCAGAAGCGTGCACCTTCGCAAGGCGCTTCACCGCAGCGTGAACCGCGCTCGCTGCCTTGACGACGGTCGGCTTCTCCTTGCGTCCCGGTTTCTTCTTGCCGTGCCGCTGCGTTGCCTTGTAGTCCTTGACCGCGCTGCCAACCTGCTCCCGCGTCCAGTTCATCACGACCGCATCGTGCGCCAGCCGTTTGCGTTCGGAGGTGTCCGAGATCGCAGATAGGCGCTGCATGTGGTCAATACCGAGCCGCGTGCGAACATCGTCGGGCAAGCCGTGCCAGACCTCGGTCGCCTGGAGGTAGCGGCGCAGCGTGGCGGGTGCGAGGTCGAGTTCTTCCAGTTCGCGCCGGCGCCGGGTCAGGAGGTCCTGGAAGCTCTGCTGCTTGTGCGGGTCCTTGTCGTGCAGGGTCGCGAAATCTCCGTTGAAGAACTTGTCGATAAGATACTGGCCGATGCCGACGACGTACTGAAGGAACGCATGGCGATGCATCGAGCGGAGGTGGGTAATCACGGCGTCGAGGTGGTCGTCGGTGGCGGTGGCGGTGGCGGTGGCGGTGGCGGTGGCGGTGAGAGCTTGCGTGGGCATGGGTGGCGGCCTGGGCCGGGTGCGTTCCGGCGGGGGTGAAGATGGATTCGGGGGCGGGTTTTGTCAAGGGCGGGAAATGCGACGGTGGGCAGCGCGCCGAAGTGCATTGGCGATCGGATTCTCTTTCAGCGGCTGTAAGTTGTGGCGACATGTTGCTCGGCGATCATGTGGTCACGGCTGACGGGATTGGCGTGAAGGCGGCGGCCTGGCAACCGCGGACGCATCGGTTACACTCCGCGCACGACGAGCCACGGGCCGCGATCAGCACTCGCGAGTTGCTGGCTACGGCTTGAAAGGCCGATGCGCCGATCACTAATTGATCGTGTTACCATCAAACAAATGAACCAGGCGCTACCAGGAGTGCAGCAAATTTTGGTCGAAATCGCTGACAGTAGGCAGCATTTCCCGGATTCACCGACCCGACTCTATGAAGCGAATCAAATGATTTGACCGGGATATTAGGCGCAGGAGCAAAAAATGGCGCGAGCTGGCAGTTGGGGGCAAGAGGACATTTGTCAATGCGGTCCATGCAATCGAAATGGACGCGTTACTCTACGAACGGCTCGACGCCAAACTTGACGCGAATGGAAATCACCTTCGATGGCGCCGTTGCAGTTGTTGTCGACGTTGTCGCACAGTTCCTGCACACCGGTGTAGACGGTGTGGCTGTTGTCGCTGCAATCGCCACTGACCTGGGTGGCATAGGTTGGCGTCGGCCACACACAGGCACTTGCTGGCGAACGAAGACGACGCGGACGACGACTGGCCGATCGACCTGCCTGACGACGAAGCCGCAGCGTAGGGCAGCACA
>CAYHHL010000089.1:0-21842 GCA_964356325.1 uncultured Enterobacteriaceae bacterium
CGCGATGACGATGAGCGTACCGCCCTGTTTCATCAGGCTGATGACGATCTTGGTGGTCTCGCCCGGCGTCACTTCTACCGTGCGCACGACCGCCTTGAATTCCGGCGCCACCGCCTCGACACGGTGCTTTCCGGCCAGAAGCCACTTTTCGAAGCGCCCCTTTTGCGACTCGCCGTCGACCGACACCACCGCGGAGCTCGGATTCACTTCCAGGATGAGTTCACCCTTGATGCGCATTTCATCAGACAACAGCGACCGTTCCTCGCCCAGCGACCGCACCAGGGGCTTGGGCAACTGCGGCGAGTCGGCCTTCTTGAAAGCCTCGACTGCCTCGCGCAACCGCCCCAACTTGCGCAGGGATCGTGCCTTCAGCAAGGTGATGGCCGGGTGCGGAAAGATGCGCTCGGCCTCGCTCGACTGTTCGAACGCGCGCTGGAAGTCGTTGGCGTCGAAGCGATCCTTGGCGTCCTTGTAGATCGCGTTGGCGCGCGCTTGCTCCGCGGGCTCGGCGGCCGGAACCGACGCCACGGGGCCGACCAGGACCAGCGCGGCGAGCAGCCCGGCCACGGCACCGCGCGGTGCCATCGTGACAAAACGCAGCCGTTTCAATGCGATACGCAGGCTCGACGGGCGCAAGTTCAGCGGATTCACCATGCGTTCCTTCGGTGGCCGATTACCACTCCAGCTTCTTCTTCGCGGCGCCCTTGCTGACCTGGGCCTTGACCGGCTTGGGCTTCTGCTTCAGTTCGACCTTCAGTTCGGTCAGGCCCGCCGCCACGACGTTGGCCGCCGCGATGTCGAGCTTGTAGTCCTCGTAGTCGTCCAGCTTGAACGTCGCCTTGTGGTTCGGGCCACCGGGCTTCAAGTTCAGCACGTACGGGGTCTTGCCCACCGGCAGATCGTCCAGCGTCACGCTCGCCCCTTCCGGCGTCGAGTGAATCGTCACCTTGTGTTCCAAGGGCTTGGCGGGCTCGACCGGCTTCACGGGTTCGGCGACTTTCTTCTCGGGCTCGATCGGTTTCGGCGGCTCCGGCTCGGGCGCTGCCGGCTGGGCCACGGCGACCTGCGGAGCACGCTCGGGCGGATCCGACTTGGGCATGAAAGTCGCCACCGCCACCGCGCCGACTGCCACGACGATCAGAGCCAGGATCAGGAACTTCTGCGCGCCACCTGTGGAATCCTTCGCCTTCTTGTCGTTGGCCCGCGCGCCGGTCTTGGCCTTGCCGATGCCCGCCGCCGCCATCGCCGCCTTGGCCGAGTCGACGTCCAGCGCCTGCGTCCGCTCGTTCGCACCCGGCATCAAGTGTTGGACGTTGTCCATGGCCATCGTCGGCGCAGCCTCGCCACCACCGCCACCGCCCAGGTTGAAGTCGGCGGCATCCAGGGCGCGCGTCGCCTCCACGTCGGCATTCTCCAGCGACGGCGGCGGGATCGTGCCCCGGCGCTGCTGGCCGCTCGACGTCGGCGGAATCGTCTTGGGTCGCGACGGCGTCATGTTCGCCACTTGCGCGAACTGCCCGCTCGGATTGCGCCCGCCCTGCCCCGACATCACCGCGTCGATCGCCTCGAGCAGTTCCTCCGCCGATTGGTAGCGTTGCGCAGGCTTCTTGGCCAGCAGCTTGAACACCAGCGTGTCGACCTCGGGCGGCACGTGGATTTCCGGCGCTACTTCTTTGAAACTAGGCGGTTGTTCCTGCACGTGCTTGATCGCGACGGCGATCGGATCCTCAGCCACGAACGGCGGCCGGCCCGACACCATCTCGAACAGGATGACGCCCAGCGCGTAGAGATCGCTACCCGCGGTCAGCGGCAGCCCCTGTGCCTGCTCCGGGCTCAAGTACCGCGGCGTGCCGAACATCTTGCCAGCCTGCGTCAATTCCTGCCCACCGGCCTCGAGGAACTTGGCGATGCCGAAGTCGATGACCTTGATGAAGTCCTTTTCGCCGTAGATCTCGCACACGAAGATGTTGTCGGGCTTGAGGTCGCGGTGGATGATGCCCTTGGAGTGCGCCTCGGCCAGGGACTTGCAGATCTGCCGCATCATGTAGAGCGAACGCCACAGGTCCAGGCGGCCCTTGCGCAGCAGGTTGGTCAGCGTGTCGCCGGTCAGGAACTCGATCACCATGAAGATGTGACCATCGGACTGGCCGAAGTCGATGACCGAGATCGTGTTGGGGTGACGCAACTGGTTGGCGGCGCGGGCTTCCTGCTCGAAACGCAGGACCTGCTTCTCGTCCGAGACCAGATGCGGCGCCAGGACCTTGACGGCCACGACGCGATTGGACATTTGCGTGTCGGTCGCCTGGTAGACGGAGCCCATGCCGCCTTGACCGATCATCTTGACGAGTTTGTAGCGCCCGGCGAGAGAGAGCCCTACGAGGTTGCTTTGCCCTGACATCGCGGACCTGCACGAACCGCCAGCAGGTCGCGCCGGAATGGACGCGCCGGGGCTTGGTCGTGAGCGGTGGACTATACTACCGGCACACCCGCCCGGAAAGGGACTGCTCGGCAAATCCGCGGGCAACTGGCAGGAAAGTAGCGCGGGCGGCAGTAGGCGCGGCGCGTGCGGTCGTGCTATCCTTGCCCGCCAACCGGGCCGTCGCATTGCGGACGACAGCCTTTTTGCTCTCGATCGGCAGCAGGTGGCGCATGGCCCTCGCATTGAAATCTTACGCGTGGCGAAGGATCGCGCTCGTGGCGACCCTCGCAACCTTGGCTCTCGGCTGCCAGGGCTGTGACAAGGGCACCACGATTGGCGCCAACCGCGCGACCGGCGAAAGCAAGGGTGCGTCCAACCGCACGATCGAAGGCGAGGCGCTCAAACAGAAGGGCGGCCTGTGCGACGAGAACCGCCGGGTCAGCAAGCCCGAGGTCGAATCGCGCGAGTGGGTCATCTGGCGCGCGTACGAACTGGCGCAGGGCCCGGACAGCGACAAGACGTTCGAAGCGTTTCGCCAGTTGTTCCCTTCCACGATGAATCCGCGGGAATTGCGGGAGCTTTTTTGGACCCGCCTGCGCACCAGCGTCCACAAGATGACGGTCGAGGCCGGCAAGCCCGATTACGTCATCTGCCGCAGCATCGAAACCGATCAGGGCCGCAAGTACTACATCGTCACAGCCGATCCGCGCCAGACTCCGCCGCCCATCACCGTGGGCGAGGTCGAGGGCCGCAACCGCATCCTCTTCCTGACGCCGTTCTGAACCTCTCGATCTGACAGCACTTTCCCGTTTCGCGCCAAGTCTTTCAGGAGTCGCCATGTCCCGCCCCACCCTGAGCCCGCCATCCCGCTGGTCCGGCCTCGTGTCCTGCGCGCTCGCGCTGTCCGGTTGCGTCCAAGAGCCCGCCGCCGACACCGGTGATTTCTCGATGCAAGTCGGAGCCTTGAGCGGAAGTTGCGGTGGCACGCCCGACAAGAATCCGTTCCTGGACATCAAGACCTTCAAGCTCGTGGTGCGTGAACCACAAACCGACGGGACGATGAAGTTGCTGGTCGCCAAGACCGCTGCGGTCGCCGGCAAGTCGATCACGTTTTCCGAAGTGCCAGCGGGCCAGAAGCGTGAAGTGACCTTGCTCGGTTTCGCGGCGGGCGCGTCGACGCCGAGTTGGTTCGCGCGGCGGTCCGGCCAGAACGTGCCCAAGACCCAGACCACGCCAATCGACCTGACTTTGATGGCGATCGAAGGCTTCACCTGCCTGCCCAACCCGCCGACCGGTCCCGCGCCGAACGTGGTCTTTGCCGCGACCACCAAGATCGACAACGGTCGTGTCCTGATTACCGGCGGTTTCTCGCACGCCGACGTGTCCGCGGACGGCAAGACGCTGGACCTCGGCACGCCGCGCAACGTCGCCTACCTGTTCGATCCGTCGACCGGCAAGCTCACGCAGATCGCGGCGCCGATGATCAACCAGCGCGGCGGCCACAGCGCAATCTACCTGTCCAAGGCCAACCAGGTGCTGATCGTCGGTGGTGCCCAGGTCATGCACGTGCCGGTCGATGGCAGCGGTCCGCCGAGTTGGAAGCCCGAGGAAGGCACCAACAAGCATTTCGAGATCTTCGACGTGGCGAGCGGCAAGTTCCTCGAGGGCAAGGGCCAAGACTTCGGCCACAAGCGCGTGCTGCCGACACTGATGCCGTTGGCCAACGATCTCGTCGCCGTGGTGGGCGGTGCGCCATGGCCCCTTTCGGACGATCCCACCTATCGTTTCGCTGACTTGTACGATCCGACCGCCGGCGATGTGGTCGCGGGCCAGCCGAGCGTCGGCGGCTACGTCGATCCCAAGGGCCAGCTCGCCTTGAACGATGCCCGCGCCGGTTCAGCCCTGGCCTACATCGGCCCGACGCAGAGCGGCACGAGCCGGTACCTCATCTGGGGCGGCAACGTCGTGACGACACAGAAAGTCCAGGCGCCGGGCGGCGGTACAGTCTCGCTTGGCTTCAAGCCGGGCAGAATGGCCGAGCGATTCGCGGAATCGACCGAGGCTGGCGTCGGCGTCTTCAACGGCGATTTCAAGATCGAGGGTGATTACAAGGACAGTCCGGATCAACCGCCCCTGTTCTTCCCGACCCTGACCCCGATCGGCCCCGAGCGCAACAGCGCGGGCAAGGTCTTGGACGACGGGCGCTTTCTCTCGGTCGGCGGCGTGCGCTACGACTTCAACAAGAAGGTCTGGCTACCGCCCGATCCGAGCGACGTCTACCTGCTGACCCTGAAGGAATCCACCGAGTTGACTGTGGGCCGCATCGCCACCAAGAAGATCCCCGGCCTGACCGCCGGCCTGTACCTGCACCAGGCCAGTCCGATGGGCAACAACGTCCTGGTAGCAGGCGGGTTTTCCTCGTACGACAAGCCTTCGGACTTCGCGATGCAGGTGTTCGACGTCGCCTCCAAGACCTGGAAGGCCACGACCTCGCTTGCCGCCGCGCCCAGCTTCGTCAAGCGCGGCGCCCACGCCAGCCTCGTGCTGAGCAACGACTGCCTGCTGCTGTACGGTGGCGTCGGCAACTTCCCAGAACTCAAGCAGAATAGCATCGCGGTGCCGGCGGACATCTACTGCCCCAAACTGCTCGTCCCCTGACCGATCTGGCTCGACATCGTGCCAACTCGGTAGCGTGTGCCGCTCGACCTCCACGCAGGAGCGCCCGAAATGACCTCGGATCCCCGTATGACCAGCCAGTTTGCGCCCGCCTCGACGACCCTTCCCGCGCTGCGTCGGCCAGGCGTTCGCGGTGTCGTGGCTTTCCTTTGTGCTTTCGCGATCGTGCACGTGCAATGGGGATCCGGGCTGCGCGAAGGCCGCTGGATCGCCCAGGCCCATGCGCAAGCCGCGGTGAATTCGACGCTCGCCGTGGTGTGTGTGCCGGTCACCAAGAAGACCGCGGACGAAGCCGACAGCATAGAGCGTCTGCTCAGCGAGGCCACGCAACGTCTCGATTCCGTGCGATTGTTCGATCTGTCGCCGGTGCCGAGCGCCGAGGTCTCGTACAAGGCCTCCGAACAGGTCGAGGAAGCCCTGCGCGCCTTGCTGCTGCGCACCCCCAAGCGCGCCCAGGAGCGCGTCTCTTCGGCGGTGGCGCTGCTGGCCGATGCGCCGATGGCGGGCGACGAGCGGCTGTTCGCGCGCCTGTTCAAGGCCCAGGGGCTGACCTGGCTCGCGGGCAACGAATTGGTCAAGGCCCGGGATTCGCTGATCAAGTCGTTGGTGTTGTTTCCGAGCCAGACCGTGCCGGAATACGCCGCCTACGGCAGTTCCGCGCGTGAGCTGTTCGAGAGCACCAAGGCCATGATCGCCAACCAACCGACCGGCGATCTGCGCGTGGTCAGCAAGGTGGGGCGCGGCGACATCTGGCTGGACGGCGTTTTCAAGGGCACCGGTACGGCCAACACCAGCGATGTCGCGGCGGGCAGCCACCGAATCACCGTGCGTTCGAGCGGTTACGTGGCGGAACGGCGTTTCGTGGAAGTGGCGGCGAACAAGATGACGATCGCCGAGTTCGATCTCAAGCCGGCGCCGTTCGGACCGGAACTGGAGCAAGGCCGCGCCGTGCTGATGGCCAACTTCGGCCAGCCGGGCGTGGTCGAGGACCGCATGCGCGAGCTGCGCAACCAGCTCGGCGCCGACCAGATGCTCGTGATCCGGGCCAAACTGGCGAAGAAGACGACCGAACTGTCGGGCTACTTCCTGGCCGCTGACGGCACGTTCCGCAAGGTCGAACTGGTGGTCGACAAGGACGCGGCGTACATGGACAAGCTCGCGGAGTTCGTGGGCAATACCGTGGGCAGCAAGCTGACGCCGGATCTGGCGACGCAGCCCCTGGATCAGCGCCAGAGCGTGGTGGCGGCGGGCAAGGGCCCGGTGGCAGGGGCTGGCGCGGCGACGATCGATCCCAACGAAGGCCTGTTCGTCGACAAGCCCGACGCGACCAAGGTGCCGGTCACGCGCAAGTGGTGGTTCTGGACGGCAGTTGTCGGCGGCGCGGCGCTGGTGGGCGGTGGTCTGTACCTGCTGTCCAAGTCCCAGCCCGAGGTCGCGGGGCCGCCGACCGGCAACCTCAAGCTGAACCTGCACTACCTGTCCAACCAGTAGATGCGCGCGCTCGCCTTGCAGCTCAAGGTGCTGGCCGGTCTGGCGGTGGCTGGTCTTGTACTAGCCGGTCCAGCGCATGCGGACTGGCTCGATCTGCGCAGGCACGGCCCCGAGGCGGAACTGGCGGCCGCGCGCAAGTTGGCGGCACCGGAGCCGTGGATCGCCACGTATGCCACCAATCTACCAGCGGAACATCCACTAGCTGGGCTGAAACTGACCGTGGCGCGCGCTCCAGGCAAGCCCGGTGCTGCCCCGGCCAAAGGGGCGGCGAAGGAGGCTGTGGCCCGGCCGGCCCTGTCTGACGTGCTGGTGCGCTTCGAAGGCGTACCCGCCCTGCAAGGCCTCGGAATCGTGGCACATGCTGGCGAGATCTGGCTGCGGCTGCCGGGCGGCAAGGCGATGCCGGCGACCAACCAAACGCTGTTCCAGGACCTGCCGCGCCTCGGACTGCCCCTGGCCGTCTTCGTAGCCAGCGAGACACACAAGCTTTTCGACATCCGCAACGAGGGCGAGTTCGACGACGTGGCCATCGTGCGCCTGTTGCCGCGCTACGAGAAAGGCCCCGGGCTGCAGCCGATGAAGCTGGGCCTCTCCAAGCAGCAGACCGCCTATGTGTCGTGCGAAGTGACCGATCGAGAAGGCCATTCACTGGGTGGCGTGCTGTGGCTGGACGTGCGGGTGGACAAGGGCCTGGCGGTGTTCGACCGACTGCGGCTGCGACCGGCGGGCAAGGACGCGGGCGCGATCGAGCTGAAACTGCTGGAGTTGCGTCGGGGCAAGGCCGCGGGCAAGCTCAAGTTCACGCCGGCCGCGCTGAAGTAGCTGGAGGTGCGGGGGCGGCGGCGGCCTTCTTGCAGAGGTGACGGCCGACAGCTATGCTCGGCCGCCGTTTGGCATTTCGTCGAGGATCGTGCCCGGAACCGCACCGTCTTTCCCCGGCGGATCGACCCCGAAGCCGCCTGGGCCCAGAACTTCGTTGAGGAACCTATACATGGCATCCAGCAAGGATCCAGCAGTAGTTGGCGGCAGGTTCGCTGCACTGGCGTTGGCTGCGTGCCTGGTGCTCGGCCTGCTGGGCGTGTCAGGCCCGGCATTCGGCGCCGAAGTCACCGACGTCCTCGACTCCTTCGAACCGCAGAAGCCGTTTGGTGGCTCCTTGCGCATCCGCTTCGAGACCGACGGCAGGGACGCGACGATCGCCCGTGAAGTCAAATGCTTGGCCAACGACGCGGTCGGCTCGGGCATCTGCAAGACCTCGGGCATCTACCTGAACAAGGAACTGAAATACAAACGCCGGCGCAACACCCTGAACCTCGACGCGCGGGTGGGCCTGTACAAGGACGTGGAACTCTACGGTTACTTCCCGATCGTCATCTCGGACCAGTGGCAACACGAGTTCCAGCCGGGCGTCACGCGCGCCAACTCCACGATCTTCCCGGCGTTCGACAAGGAAGTGCTGTTCCAGGCGCCCTACGACAGCCAGAAGCGCAGTGGTTTCGGCGATATGACCCTCGGTTTCAAGTGGTCCCCGTTCAACTACTTCCGCGACGAGAGCGAGCCCACCTGGGTGTTCGGCTTCGAAAGCGTGCTGCCGACGGGCAAGGTCATGCGCGCGGACAACACGGGGGTGGGCCAGGGTGTCTACCAACTGCGCTTGTTCACGATGATTTCCCGGCGCGCGTTGCAGTATTTCGAGCCCTTCTTCGGCCTGCACGGCGATTACAAGGTCGGCTCGAGCGGCAGCCTGTTCGACGTGGCGGACCCCGAGGGCACGCAAACCTACAAGAATCCGGGGTGGGTGCTGGGCACTCAGTTCGGCTTGACGGTGTTGCCATGGGAGGACGCGGGCCAGGACCGGCGCGTCGAGATCGAGTTCGGATCCGCGCTGGACTACATCGGCCGCGGCCGCGAGTACACCGAAATCTGGGAAGCGCTGGCATCGCCCAAAAACCCGTGCAAACCGGACATTGGCTGCACGAACACGTCCAACCAGCGTTCGGATGTCGATCCGGCGACCGGCCAGCACACGCGCACCAACGGCATCACGGTGGTCGAACCGTTCGGGCGCGTCGCCACTTGGGCCGCCTTGCACTACCAGCCGGTGCGCAACTTCCAGGTTTCGGCCAAGCTTTCGTACCTGACAGAAACCCCGCATTTCATTACGTTCGACGAGTACGGCAAGGACCTGGACGACGACAAGCAAGTGCAGCAGGCCAACAAGCAGGGCAAGAACGAATATTCGCCGGTGTATCTGCCGTCGGTGGACACCCCCGGCCAGCGCCTGCGCATCCTGGACGTCAGCAACGTGCTGTTCATGGTGTCGATTTCCGGCAAGCTCTAGCAGCCTGACGCGGCCACTGGGGCAACAGCTGGCGCTCGCCTGGCCAGCGACGTGAAAGGATGTGAATCAGCGCTGGTTGACGTGTCGCTTTCGGTTGCTGGACCGGCGGGTAGCCGCTAGGCTGTCGCACCCTGCGCGCCCGCTTGGACCGCACCACGGAAGGCATCCCATGATCGGCCCATTCCCCCAGGTCGGCCCGCTCGCTCGCTCACCCGTAACTTTGTTGGCGATTCTCGTCCTGACGATGGGGGTGCAGGCTTGCGGCGCGGAACCGTTGCCGCAGACGGCGCTGCAAATCAAGTGCGCGGTGAACAGCGATTGCCCGACCGGCTACTCCTGCACCGCCAGCCTTTGCCAACCCAGCGGCTGCACGTCGTCGGCGGACTGTGGCGGCAAGGCGTGCGTCAGTGGCAAGTGCGCGGCGGCTTCGGTGTGCAACTGCTTGGCTACCGAGGCGTGTACGGCCATCACTCCGAAGTGCGCGGATAGCAGTGCCAGCGTCACCGATGCCGGTGAGATGCCGATCGAGGACGCGGCCAGCAACACGGAACAGCCTGAGCAGCATTGCGACACGGTGCTCGAATGCGACGACGGCGACCCTTGTTCGCAGGACACGTGCACCGACGGCAAATGCAAGCACAAGTCGACCGGCACGTGCTGCAAGACCGACGGCGATTGCGCGGACAAGTTGCCAAACGGGACCGCCGACGCGTGTACCGACGACGCCTGCGTGGCCGGCCAGTGCGTGCACCCCAAGCAGACCAAGCCCGAGTGCGCGTGCAGTTCGACCGCGGATTGCGACGACGGCAACGGCTGCAGCACGGACAAGTGCCTGAGCGACAAGTGCTCCTATGCGCAGTACAAGAACCCGCAGAAGCCGGACAAGTCGTGTTGCACGACCGACACCGACTGCGACGACGGCTCGGGCGCGACGATTGGCACTTGCGTCCAGTTTCGCTGCACCTACCAGAAGCTGGTCAAGTGCGCGGCCGACAAGGACTGCGACGACAAGAACGCTTGCACGGCTGAGACTTGCAAGGACGGCGCCTGCGTGTTCAGCCCCGTGGCCGGCTGCTGTGCGAACGACTCGGACTGCAACGACGGCAACGGCTGCAGCACGGACAAGTGCAACGCCGGCAAGTGTTCGTACGCGGTCAAGGCCGGCCCCGGTTGCTGCGGCGGCGACGCGGAATGTGACGACAAGACCGGGTGTACGGCGGACAAGTGCAGCAAGTTCATGTGCAGCCACACGCCTTCGGGGCCCAGTTGCTGCACGAGCGACGCCGGTTGCGACGACCAGCAGTCGTGCACGGTGGACAAGTGCGCGGCCGGCGCCTGCAGCCACGCCAAGCCCGCGGGACCTTGCTGCAAGACCGATGGCGACTGCTCGGATGGCGACATCTGCACCACCGACAAGTGCAGCAGCGGCGACTGCGTGTTCAAGGCCAGCGGCAACTGCTGCAAGATCGACGCGGAATGCGACGACGGCAAGGCGTGCACCACCGATTCGTGCTCGGGCAACAGCTGCGTGAGCACAGCCAAGCCCGGGTGCTGCAGCGTGAAGTTCGAGTGCGACGACAAGATTGCCTGCACCGTGGACAACTGCGTGGCCGGCCAGTGCCAGAACGTCGCGGGACCGGGCTGCAACACCGCCAAGTGCGGCGACTACAAGTGCGACGCGGGCGAGACCTGCACCAACTGCGCCAAGGACTGCGGCCCGTGCAATTCGGGTTCCTCGTCTTGCGCGGGCTACTGCGGCAGCGCGCCGACCGGGGCCAAGTGCTTGTGCACGCTGGGGTGTGAACTCATCGGCGCATGCTGCGGCGACTACAAGACGGCGTGCCCCGGCAGCACCGGCAACGACTCGTGCGAGGGCAACTGCGGTGGTCAGGCGGACTCCGGCAAGTGCTACTGCGACACGCTGTGTTCGAGCAGCGGCGACTGCTGTGCGGATTACGCCAGCAAGTGCGGCGGCAGCGGCGTCGGCTTCTGCGGCGACGGCAAGTGCAACGGACCCAAGGAAACCACGAGCAACTGCCCGAGCGACTGCAAGCCGGTGGGCGGCAGCTGCGCCGGCAAGTGCGGCTCGACTGCGAAGCAGGGCTCGTGCTGGTGCGACGCCAAGTGCGTGAACCTGGGCAATTGCTGCAGCGACTACATACCGTTGTGCATCGGCGGCACCGGCAAATGCGGCGGCACCAAGACCTGCAAGGGCCACTGCGACGGTCCCGGCGCAGGCGGCTGCTGGTGCGACGCGGCTTGCGTAAAGGCCGGCGACTGCTGCCCCGACGTCGGCGCCTGCTGCGGGCCTTGATCGGTCCGGTCGGCTGGAATCACCGGCAACGACGCGAATTCACCTTTGTCACGGGCTGACACCGAATCGCCGTTTGCCGCAATCGGCTGCGCGGGCATACAATGGGGCCGCACGGGGTTCGTTCCCCCAAGGACATGGGCATGCTGAACCAGCTTAAGGACATGGCGGCCAAGCAAGTGGGGCGCGTGCTCGCGTCGGATGCCACGATGCGGGTGCTGACCAGTCCGCAAGTGAAGACCGTGCTGGTCAAGGCGATCAACTTCCGGGCTGAGGCGCGCGAGGCGGTCGAGAAGAAGGCCAAGGACGTCGCGCAAGCGTTGGAACTGGTGACGCGGGACGACGTGGCGCGACTGAAGCGGTCGATTCGCGATCTGCAGGATACTGTGGACGAATTGCGCGATCAGTTGGGGGAGGCACAAGCCTCGGGGTCTGTGGCGCCGGGGGCGACGCTGGCCGCAGCCACACCGGCCGAGAAGACGACCGTAGCGCCCAAGCGGAAGAAGTCGGCGGCGAGCAAGGCCAAGTCCGGCGAATGACAGCCGCCGGGGCACAACCGGCAAGTGAGTAGGTACCATGGCGATTCGAACCATCGTCAAATTCCCGGATCCCATCCTCAAGGAGCGTTGCGCGCCGGTCACGACGTTCGACGCCGAACTGCACCGCTTGCTCGACGACATGGTCGAGACGATGGAAACGGCGGACGGCATCGGGTTGGCGGCCAACCAGGTCGCCGTCTCCCTGCGCGTGTTCGTGATGAACGTGCCGGTGGAGGAACCGGGCAGCAGCAGTTCCAACGGTGATCAGGGCAGCGCTTCGGACAAGAACCGCGGCGTCGCGCGCACCGGCCTGCTCGAGGTCATCAACCCGACCATCGTCGCGTCGCGTGGAGACGTGCGCTTCGAAGAGGGCTGTCTGTCCTTCCCCAATGTTCACGAGTGGGTACACCGCGCGGCCGAAATCGACCTGGGCTTTCAGGATCGCGACGGCCAGGCCCAGAAGCTGACCGCGCGCGGCCTGCTGGCGATCTGCATCCAGCACGAATTGGACCACTTGGAAGGCCTGACCTTCATCGATCGCCTGTCGCCGCTCAAGCGCCGCATCGTCCTGCGCGACTACCTGCGGGAGAACGCGGAGGAAATCGCCGAACAGCAGCTGCGCGCCAAGAAGCTGCGGCGCAGTGTGGCTCAGGAAATTGCCGGCGGCTGAAGCCGCGCCTTGATCTGCGAAGTCCGCCTACGCGGACTGGGCCCTCAGCCGGCGCAGGCCGGCTTTGCAACTTGAGGCGCGGCTTCAGCCGCCGGCGTCCCTTCGGTACTAGGAATTCGTATGAACGGTCGCATCGCGTTCATGGGCTCACCGGAATTCGCGGTGGCGAGCCTGCGCGCGCTGCTGGCGGCGGGCGCCGACGTGCGCCTGGTGGTGACGCAACCGGACAAGCCAGCGGGACGGGGCAATCAGCTCAAGGCCCCCGCCGTCAAGACTTTTGCTCTCGAAGCAGGCCTGACCGTGCTGCAGCCGACCAAGGTGCGCGATGGCAGCCTGGCCCAGCGCATTCGCGAGGAAGGCATCGATTTGCTGGTGGTAGCGGCCTACGGGCGCATCCTCGGCCGTGACGTGCTCGACGCGGCGCCGCGCGGCTGCGTGAACGTGCATGCGTCCCTACTGCCGCGCTGGCGTGGAGCCTCGCCCATCACTCGGGCGATCGCGGCGGGCGATGCGAAGTCCGGCGTGTGCCTCATGCAGATGGAGGCTGGCCTGGACACGGGCCCGGTGCTGGATCGCGTGGAAGTGCCGATTACACAAGAAGATACCACTGCGAGCCTGGAAGTGAAGCTGGCCGACGCCGGCGCGCGGCTGCTGACCGCACGGCTGGACGATCTGCTGGCGGGACGGCTGGTTCCGGTCGTGCAGGACGAAGCGGGCGTGACGCTGGCGCCACCGCTGGACAAGGCCGACGGGCGCATCGATTGGACGCAACCCGCTGAGAAGATTCACGCCCAAGTGCGCGCGATGCAGCCGTGGCCGTGCGCGACGACGCTGGTGCCGCAGCCGGCCGAAGTCTGGAAGGTCTTTGCCGAAGGGCTGCAACTGGGCGAGCACGCGGGAATGCCGGGCACGGTGGCCGCGCTGCAAGGCGATGCGATCTGGGTGCACTGCGGCAACGGTTCATTGCGAATCACGCGCTTGCAGCGCCCGGACAAGCGCCAGATGACCGCGGGCGAGGTCTTGCGCGGTGTGCGTCTGGGGCTCGGCGCGCGCATCGGCTGACCGACGACCCAACGCGAGCGAGGCAGGTGCGTGATGGCGCGAGTGGGCTTGGTAGGCTGTGGCAAGATGGCGCAGGCCTTGTTGGGACGCTGGCTCGACACCGGCGCGCTGCAGGTCCACGAGGTCATCGGCTGTACATCGCAACCTGAATCGGCGCGCGAAGTCCGGGCGATCTGGGGCATCGAATGCGGCACGGATCCCGCTGCCGTGGTGCGGACTTGCGACGTCATCCTGCTCGGCGTCAAACCGCAGCAGGCGGGCGTGCTCTGGCCGATCCTGGCGCCGGCGGTACAGCCCAATCAGGTCTGGCTTTCGCTGCTGGCCGGCCTGCATACCGAACATCTGGAGGCGATGCTGCCGGGCGCGCGCGTGGTCCGGTGCATGCCCAACACGCCCGTGCGCGTCGGCATGGGTCTGGTCGGGCTGACCGCGGGTCGCAGTGCCGACGCTGAAGCTGCTGAAATTGCGCGAATCCTGTGTCGTGCTGCCGGTGAAGTCGTCGAACTGGCCGAAGCCGACATGGACGCCTTCACCGCGGTGGCGGGGTGCGGCCCGGCGTACGTGTTCCTCTTCCTCGAAGCCTTGGCGAGCGCGGCGCGGGCGTTGGGCATGGACGAGGACGTTGCCGCTGCGATGGCGGCCCAGGTCGCGGCTGGGGCCCTGGAACTCGCCCGCCGGGAAGCCCGCCCGCCCGCGCAATTGCGTGCGGAAGTGACGAGCAAGGGTGGCATGACCGAAGCCGCGATACGCGAACTCCTGGCGCGCGGCTGGCCCGAAGCGTTGACAGCGGCGGTGCAGGCGGCGCAGGCGAGAGGTCAGGCCTTGGCTTCGGCGTCGCTGGCCAGTGCGAAAGGGCCTTGATGCCGCGTGCGAATCGAGCTTGATGCAACGCGACCCGGTGTGCATGCTCGCGGCATGGCCCAGCATTCGCGCAGCCTGACGATCTGCTTGGCGTTGCTGCTGACCACGGCGTGCAGCGCGCGCAGTGCATCGGCGCCGGTTCGGGATGCCGAAGTCGCCCCCGTGGATGCCGCTGACATCGCGCTGGCCTTGGATGCGACCGCAGCGCCTGAGCTCGGCGAATCTGCCGACGCCGACGGGCCGATCGACACCGACGTGGTCGCCGATTCCGCTGCGGACGGGCCACACATCGCTCGCATCCACTTGAGTTCACTAGCACAACTCCAGGGGCAGTGTACGGTCAAACTGCTTCCGGCCAATTCGTTGGGCCCGGGCGATTTCTCCGACCCAGCGAACTCCGTGGTGTGCGACACGGTGGATCTCGCCTTGCCCATGGTCGTGGAATGCGCAATCCCGGCGGGCAAGTGGTTCGTCTTCGCGTCGACCTTCAGTTCCAACGCTGGGTTCCAGGGCGGCGGCATGGCGTGCTCGGCCACCGGCAAGGCGTGGACAGTCAGTTCGGCCGCCGGTACGCCGCTCGTACAGGATGTCGATCTGGTGCTCAGCGGGCCCAAAGAGAAGATCCAGTCGTGCTTCCCCATCCAGACCGGCCCGCCATTCGCCGGCAAGTCCGCGTTTTCGGAAGTGGTCTCCGTCGCCACGCCGCCCACTGCCGCGGGGGGCGCGCACCTGCTGCAAGCCGTGGTGTGGGACCAGCGCATGTGGGTGGCAGGCGCGCAGGACGGCATCGTCAGCTTCGATTTCCCGAAGACTCCGCCCAACCCCGCCCCTTCGCTGCAGAACTGGCAGGTCCACGGCGAGGCCTTCTGCGACAGGTTGGCGCGGGCGGACAACGTGGTGTTCTGCAGCAGTCGCAGCGCGCTGGTCAAGGCGGTGTCGCTCGGGCCCGAGCAGGCAGTCCTGAGCAAGACCTTGATTAGCTTGGATGATTCGCCCTGCGTGGAGGGGATGGCAGCTTCGAACGGCCTGCTGTACCTGGCGGCGCACGGCCAGGGTCTGCGCGCGATCTCGGCCACGGCGCCGTTCGCGGCCAAGGTCGTGCAGAACCCGCCGGAATTGAACGATGCCTGGGATATCGCCGCGCTGCAGGTCGGCTCCGCTGGCAACGGCCATCGCCTCCTGGTCGCGGATGGAGCCAACGGGTTGCGCCTGCTCGACGTGGAGGGCGCCAAAGCGTTGGCTCCGATCGTGTTGGCGAGCCTGCCTTTGCCCGGTCGGGCGGCCTTCCTCGACGTCAAGGACAACCGCGTCGCGGTCGGCGCGCTGGGCGGCGGCGTTCACCTTGTCGACGTGACGCCGCAGAACAAGCTGATTCTACTTGGCTCTTCGCAATTGCCCAGCGACGTGTACGGCGTGGCGCTGCACGGATCGCGGCTGGTCGCGGCGAGTGGCCACCAGGTGGTCGCGTGGCTGATGCCGGCCATCGGTCAACAAGGACCGCTGCAGGTCGCGGGGCTGTTGCCTAGCAAATACTTTGCCTTGGACGTGAAGTCGTTCGGCGCTGATCTGCTGAGCGCGGAGTTCCAGGCAGTGCGCCTGCTCAAACTGGACGCGACGATGCAACAGGCCGCGGCGCTGGTCGTGCCGCTGCTCGTGACGGCGCCGGCGACCAAGGTGGGCGACGCGATCCAGACCTCGCTGCGCCTGACCAACCTGGGAGGGTCGCCAGCGACTTTTGGCAAGTTGCTGTTCCGCGAGGTGAAAGGCGCCGCGGGGCTCGAACTGTCCACGCCGCAACCGTTGGGACCCGGGCAGAGCGTGACGCTGCCGATTGCCGCGCCCAAGACGATCAAGGGACTGCAAGAGCATGAACTGGCGCTTTCGACCAACGACCCGTCCCAACTGCAAGTGGGCGTGATGCTGATCGAAGTAACGTGGCTGCAGCCGGGCGACCCGTTGCCGGTCGTGCAGTACCAGGACGCGGCGGGCAAGCTGGTCGACGTGAACAAGCTGTTCCAGGGCAAGGTCGGCGTGCTGATCGTCGGGGCGCACACGTGCCAGGTGGCGTTCCTGGGCCTGGCGTCGGCGGGGACGGCGCTGCTGCCGCTACTGCTGGACGGCCAGATCGCGGCGGCGGCGGTCGATCCCTGGGACCTGCCTTCCGTGCCCGAAGCGAAGGCGCTGACGCTGCCATTTCCGATGCTGTACTCGCCCTTGACGACGCCCGACGGCCATGACGGCTCCGAAGTGCTCGACAGCAAGCTGGGTCAGCCGATCAAGTACGGACCGCCGATGCCGATCGTCTACGTGGTCGGCAAGGACGGCAAGATCGCGTTGGCGCAATGGGGCTGGGAGACCGGACTGATTCTGGACGCGATCCAGGCGGCCAAGGGAAAGCCATGAGATTCCTTGCTGTATACATGGCCCTGTTGGCCGGCGCAGTTTCGGCTTGCGGCGCGTCCGCTTCGGCTGACCGCAAGGCCGCGACCTTGGTCGACGCTGCCGATGCGCTGGCCGATATCCCGGCGGATGTCCCGGCGGATGTCCTTGTTTCGACGCCAGATGCTGCCAGCGAAGTCACGTTGGAGGCAGATGCGGCGGTCGCTGCCCCAGATGTCTTCGTGCTGCCAGCGGATGCGCCGGCCGACACCAACGTGGCCATCCGCGTGACGAGCCAGGCGCCGCCCGAGGGCATGTTGCGCGTGATGGCCCTGCCCGCGGGCAACGGTCCGGTGCCGGAGAGCGACGCGATCACGTTGTACGAGGGGCCCAACAGCGGCTGGCCCAAGTTGGTTTACGCGCACTTGCAACCAGGTCAATGGATGTTCGGCGCGATGCTGATGGACCTGAAAGGCGAACCGGTGGCGGGCGGTGTCGTGTGCCAGGACGGCCTGCCTATGCAGATCGCGGTGGCTGCCAGCGCGTCGCCGGTGCAACTGGTCGACCTGACGATCGGCAACTCCGGTTCGGGCACCGCGGGCAGCCTGACCAAGCTGTGCAACGACGACGGCGCGGCCGGTGGCTCGGTATTGACCGAAGCGAGCTTCTTCCAGATGCCACCGACCCAGTTCGGCATGCCGCACTATCTCCGCGGCTTGCTGTGGGGCGCGACGCTGTGGGTGGCGGATTCGCAGGATGGTCTGCTCCACTTCAGTTTCCCCGACGGCCCGCCGCCGCCGCAACAGGGCTGGACGCTGCTGGGTACCAAGGGCTGCAACGCCATCGCGCGCCAGGACGATCGCATCTACTGTGGCACGCGCGCCGGACAACTGATCGTGGCGACAGTGCAGCCTGGAAGCGCGCAGAAGGCGAGCCTCGAACTGGTGTCGCAGCCCGACGCCGTGGGCTTTGACGGCATGGCGATCCTGGGCGGAAGGCTGTGGCTGGGCGCCCATGCCACAGGCCTGCGCGCCCTGAGTCCATCACCGCCGTACGGGAAGCTGCCGGTGACGCAGCCTGCGCTCAAGGACGTCTGGGATCTCCTGGTCTTGGGCCCGAACCTGCTGGCGGTGGCCGATGGCAGCAACGGTCTGGTGGTGCTGGACGTCACGGCGTCGAGCATGCCGCAAGTGACGGCAACCCTGAGCCTTCCCGGACTGTCGAGCTATCTGCACCTGGAAGGCACGACCCTGGCAGTGGGCGCGGCGGGCGGCGGACTGCACTTCGTGGACGTATACAACCCCAAGCAACCGAAACTGATGACGACTTTGACGCTGCCGGACGACGTGCACGGGGTGACCCAGCAAGCAGGGCTGTGGATCGCCTCGGCGGGCCATCACGTCTATGCCATCGATCTCGACACCAAGACGGCGACGGCTTCGGTGCGCATGGCCCTGCCCGTCCACCATTTCGCGATGGATGTCATAGCCATGGGTGCCGACGTGCTCTCCCTGGAGTTCCAGTCCGCGCGGCGCCTGAAGGTCGATGCCGCGGGCCAGTCACAGCCCCTGATCCTGCCGCCGCTGCTGCACGTGGCGCCCGCCAAGCCGGGCGACAAGCTCAAGACCTCGCTGCTGTTGCGCAACACCGGGCCCAAGCCGCTGGTGGTGCAGAAACTGGTGTTCGCCGAGAACACGATGGTGTCGGTGCCGGTGCCGGGCGGGCCGTGGCCGGTGCCGGCGGGAGGCCAGGTGGACGTACCCGTCGAAGTCGTCAAGACGATCAAGGGATTGCAGAACCACAGCTTGCTGGTGTACGTGGGCACGGCGCCTCAAGTGGTGGCGCTGGACGAGGTGACGACCCTGGTGCCAGGCCAGGAACTGCCGCCGATGGAGTACCAGGACGGCCAGGGCAAGCTCGTGAACGTGCAGAAGTTTCTCGCGGGCAAGCCGGGCGTGGTGCTGGTGGCGGCGCAATCGTGCCCGGCGGCGTTCCTGGCGATGGCTTCGGCGGCGATCGATCTGGGGCCTATGATCGCGCAGGGAAAAATTGCCGTGCTGGCGATCAATCCCTGGGACACGCCGCAGCGCGAGGAGGTGGCGCTGCTGACCCTGCCCTACCCCGTGCTGTACACGCCGATGACGACCACGGACACGCACCAGACGTCGTACGTGTTGGACACCGCGCTCGGGCAGAGCACGGACTTCGGGCCGCCGATGCCGCTGCTGTACGTGCTGGCCGCGGACGGCAAGATCGCGCTGGCGCAGTGGGGCTACGAGCGGGCGACGGTGTTGAAAGCTTTGGAAAACCTGTAGGGCGGGGGCTTCTTCCCTCCGCGCTGCGGCCTACCTGCGCAGGATGCCGAGGTGCGACAGCAACCCCTCTGCCACGCCGCGAATCGCCAGCGCCACCGAGCCATCACCCAGACTGCGCGCGACTTCGGCGGCTTCGGTCAAGGCGTCCAGGGCTTCCAGGGCGCGATCGTCGGCCAGGTAGAAAGCCGCCATCGCCGTCGCCGCGATCTCGAAGCCCGCGGCGTCGCCCAGATCCTGCGCGGACAAGACCGATTCCGCGAGCGCTTGCACTGCACCAGCGGGTGAATCGATCAGGCAGATGTCGATCGGAAAGCCCAGCCACGGATCTGGTTGCGCGTGCTGGCAGGTGGACTGGCTCGCCGCCTCGACCGCGGACCTGGCGTGCGCCACTGCCGATTGGAAGTCGCCCGCCATCATCGCGATGCCGGCGACGACCGCTTGCAGGTTGGCCAGTTCCGCGTAGGCGTGCTGGTCGTTGGCCAGGCGCGCGGCCTCGATGAGGGCCAGGGCCGCCTGGCCACGCTGGCGGGCGCGCAGGTACAGTTGGGCCAGCGCCGCTTGCGAGGCATACGCCACGAAAACCAAGGCTTCGTCGCGAGGCAGGGCGAGGCGTCCCAGGCTGATCAGGGTCTTGCGCACGCGCTGACCATCGCCTGTCGCGCCCGACCAGGCGGCTTGGGCGAGCAGGACCTCGGCCTCTCGCTGCGAGGAGCCGACGTCAGAACCTGACCTTCCTGCAGCCGATTCGAGCATGCGAGCATCGCGCGCCGCTTCGACAGGGGACGCCATCGCCAGGAAGGGCAGCCGACCCGCGACGATGCCGATCTGGGCCGCCGTGTCGCCGGTCTCGGTCGCGCGACCGAAGGCGTGCTCAGAGGCGGCAAGGCCTGCGGTGGTCTCGCGGGCTGCGAAGGCGGTGCGGGCAATCGCCGCCAGCATGCGCACTTCCAGTTGGTCCGGGCAGGAATCGCCCAAGTGCACGACGCACAGGCGGGCCTCCTTGAGCCAGGCGGAACGGAGCAGAACGCGCGACGAGAACGGCGGCAAGCCCTCGACCACATCCAGCATGGCATCGGCCGCGGCCACGTCGTCGCCTTGCAGCACGGCGTCGCGCACGTCGTCATCGAGGGCTTGCAGCAAGTGGCCTGGCGGTTCTGCGCGGACGGTCATATCCATGGTGACGGAGCATGGCACGGCTTGCGACAAGTGCGAGATTTTTCGATCTTGCACCGGTGTGTGGACCCCAGGCAGGTTGGACAAAAGCCGGGCACGCTCCTAGAGTGCGCCTCGCCATGACCCAAAGCACCACGACGACCGTTCGAGACAGCCTCCAGCCGGGCGTGAAGCCCCTCATTCTCGGCATCGGCGGCGGGACAGGCGCCGGCAAGACGACGATCGCCCGCGAAGTGGTCGGCGACCTGCCCGCTGGCGCGGTGACGCTGATCGAACACGACGCGTATTACCGCGACCGACCGGACCTGACGTTGGAGGAGCGCACCCAGCTCAACTACGACCATCCGGACAGCCTGGATAATACCTTGCTGATCAAGCACCTGGACCTGCTCGCGGCGGGGCAGCCGATCGAACGGCCGAATTACGACTTCGTGAACCACCGCCGCAAGCCCGAGACGACCCGGGTGTCGCCGACGCGTGTCATCGTGGTGGAAGGCATCCTGATCTTCGCCGAGCCCGAACTGCGCCAACGCATGGACATCAAGATCTTCGTGGATACGCCGGCCGACATTCGCTTGCTGCGCCGCATCCGTCGCGACATGGAGCGCCGCGGCCGATCGTTTGACGACATCCGCCGGCAGTACAACAAGACCGTGCGGCCGATGCACGAGGCGTTCGTCGAGCCGTCGCGCCGCTATGCCGACCTGATCATTCCAGAAGGTGGCAATCAACGGGTCGCTATCGAGATGGTGGTCGAGCGGATCCGCAAGGCGTTGCTGCCGGCCTGAAGCGAGGAACCGGATGCGTGACTGGCAGCCCCGGTTGAACCTCGCTGTTTGCCTCGCGATGGTCTCGTTCGCGCTGTGCAGTTGCGCGCCGATGGCGTCGTTGCCGCCCATGACCGTGACCGACGCGACGCACCGCAATGATTTCGGCGGCTCGGGCACCTTCAGCGTCGCCAACCGCAGCACGAGAGTCGCCTACGAGAGGTCGGCCAGCCGCGGTCCCGACGGCCAGGTGTGGTACTCGCGGCGCGCCGGGCACTTCGACTTCGGCGGCATGGTCCACGGCGGCTCGTTCAGCATCTTCGGCGTCGGCGCGTTCGGCCGCTGGCGGTTCATCGATCGCGAGGAAGTGCGCGTCGGCGTGCAGTTGGCCGGCGGGCTGGTGTGGTACCAGATGGGCCTGCCGATGGCGATGCAAGTGCATGATCTGGTTTGGGTCTACACCGCGCCCTCGGTCGGCCTCATCGTCGCCGCGCCCTGGCGTTTGCCCGTCGGCGTGACGGTGGCACTCGACGAGACGTTTCGCCTGCACATCGAGGGCCAGGTCGGCGGCGGCAACGCGGAATGCCTCGCGGGCGACGCGAACTGTGCGCAGGGCGGCAACAAGGCTCCGTTCGATGGCCCGGTCGTGTACTCTGGGACCTTGGGTGTTTCGATGCGGCCCTGATGGGATGGGCAAGAACTCACTCTTGCCGGCCCCGGCTCCGGCCGCGGCCCCGGCTCCGGTTCCGGCTCCGGTTCCGGGCTCGGGCTCGGGTTCGGGCTCGGGTTCGGGCGTAGGTTACTGCTCCTGCTAGCGATTCCGGCTCCGGCCGCGGCT
>CAYHHL010000090.1:0-21434 GCA_964356325.1 uncultured Enterobacteriaceae bacterium
CCGAGCCCGAACCCGAACCCGAACCCGAGCCCGACCCCGAACCCGAACCCGAGCCCGACCCCGACCCCGACCCCGACCCCGACCCCGACCCCGACCCCGACCCCGGCTCCACCTCCAGCCTGATGCGTGCCAAAGCCGTACCCACCGGCACGCGCACGCCCTCCGCCACCAGAACCGCCTCCAACACGCCGTCTTCGTGGGCATCCAGTTCGATCGCGCCCTTGCCGGTCTCGACGACGACGAGCGACTGCCCCTTGCGTACCGCCTCGCCGGGATGCAGCAGCCAGCGGCTGACCAGCGCGTCCTCCATTTCGGCGCCCAGCGACGGCAAGCGAAATTCAGCCATGGCGGACCACCACGCGGCGTACGGCATCTGCAATCGTCACCGGCTGGGGCAGGGCGGCTTGCTCCATGTGGCGGGCGTAGGGAGTCGGCGCCTCGGCTCCGCAAACGCGTTGGATGGGCGCGTCCAAGTCGTAGAACGCCTGTTCGGCGATGCGCGCCGCGATCTCGGCGGCCAGGCTGCCCGACCGCCACGCCTCGTCGACCAGCACGGCCCGGTGGGTGCGCCGCACCGACGCCAGGATGGTCGCCTCGTCCAGGGGGCGCAGGACCCGCAGATCGATGACCTCGGCCGAGATGCCTTCGGTGGAAAGCAACTCCGCTGCCTGCAAAGCCTTGTGCAATCCGGCGCCATACCCCACCAGGGTCACGTCGCGGCCCGGCCGGCGGATCGCGGCTCCGGTCAAGGCCACCGGCATCGGCTCCGCGGGCAATTCGCCGGCCAGAGGATACAACCCCGCATCCTCGAAGATCAGGACCGGATCCGGATCGGCCAGCGCTGCAGCCAACATGCCGCGGGCGTCCTCGAGCGTGGCCGGTGCCACCACCTTCAGTCCCGGCACGTGGGCGTACCAACCCTCGAACAAGTGCGAGTGCTGCGCCGCGAGTTGCCGCCCTGCGCCAGTGGCCAGACGGATCACCAGCGGCACGTGGAACTGGCCGCCCGACATGTGCGACAACGCCGCGGCAGTGTTCACGATCTGGTCCATCGCCAGGAGGCTGAAGTTGACCGTCATCACTTCGACGATCGGCAGCATGCCACCCAGCGCCGCGCCGATGCCCGCCCCGACGAAGGCGCCCTCGGAAAGCGGCGTGTCGCGGATGCGCTCAGGGCCGAACTGGGCCAACATCCCTTTGCTCACCGCATAGCAGCCGCCGTAACGGCCGACGTCCTCGCCCATCAGGAACACGCGGGCGTCGCGCAACATCGCCTCGGTCAACGCCTCGCGCACGGCCTCGCGGTAAGTCGTCTGGCGCGGTGTCCCGGTCATGGCGCCTCCGTGTACACGAATCGGGTCAGATCCGCGGCCGGCTCCCAGGTGCCCGCCTCGGCAAACGCCACTGCATCTGCCAGTTCTGCCTCGACTTCTCGCTCCAAGGTCTGCGCCTCGGCGTCGGTGAAGCCGGCATCCTGGCGCAAGCGCGTCATGAACGTCGCGATCGGATCACGCTCCTTCCACGCCGCGACCTCGGCCTTGTCGCGGTACAACTCCGCGTCGAACATCGAGTGCGCGCGAAAACGATAGGTGCGCAGTTCCAGGAAGCGCGGCCCTTGTCCCGCCCGCACGGCTTGCACGGCCTCGCGCACCGCTGCGTACACCGCGAGCACGTCCATGCCGTCCACCGGCTGGGCCGGCAATCCGTGGCTGCGCGCCTGGATGCACAGGTCGGTCTGCGCCTGCGCCACGGCGAGCGGCGTGCCCATCGCGTACAGGTTGTTCTCGCACAGGAAGAGTACTGGAGCCTGCCACAACTGCGCGAGGTTGAGCGATTCGTGGAACACGCCCTCGGCCACCGCGCCATCGCCGAAAAAGCAGGCTGACACGCGTGGCCGGCAGGTCATCTTGTCCGCGAGCGCCAGGCCCACGGCAAGCGGCAGGCCGCCCGCGACGATGGCATTGCCGCCATAGAACCGGGTGCGGGCGTCGAACAGGTGCATCGAGCCGCCCCGGCCGCGGCTGCAACCCTCCTGTTTGCCGTACATCTCGGCCATGACCGCCCGCGCGGCGATGCCCCGTGCCAACGCCTGGCCGTGCTCGCGGTACGTGGCGATGACGGCGTCGTCCGGCTCCAACCACGGCATCACGCCGGCCGCCACCGCTTCCTGACCGATGTAAAGGTGCAGGAATCCGCGGATCTTCGACTCCCCGTACAGCTCCGCGCACTTCTCCTCGAACCGCCGCATGCGCATCATCTGCCGCAGCAGTGCCAGCGCCAGGGCGGGCTCGGGCAGTGGCAGGGCGGGGCCCGGCGGTGGCGGCAGCGTGATGCCCGCGGTCATGGCGCCGCCTCCAGGGTCGAAGTATCTCCTTCAGGCAGGCCGAGTTCACGAGCCTTCAGCAGGCGGCGCAGGATCTTGCCACTGCGCGTCCGGGGCAAATCGGCGACGAACGCGATCTCACGCGGCGCGACCGCTGCGCCGAGGTGCTGGCGGGCGAATGCCATCACCGAACGCTCGAGTTCGGGCGTCGCGGTCTGGCCCGCCTTCAGCACGACGAAGGCCTTGACCACCTCGCCCATCATCGCTTCCGGCTTGCCGATCACCGCGGCTTCGGCGACCGCCGGGTGGGCCATCAGCGCGCTCTCGACCTCGAACGGGCCGATGAGGTGGCCCGACGACTTGATCACGTCGTCGGAACGTCCCACGAACCAGTAGTAGCCGTCGGCATCGCGCTTTGCGAGGTCGCCGGTCAGGTACCAACCGTCGGCGAAACACTTCTCGTAGCGCTCCCGATCGCCCAGGTAGGCGCGAAACATCGACGGCCAGCCCGGTCGAATCGCCAGTTCGCCGGCGACGTCGGTAGGGATGATCTCCTCCACGGTGCCGTCCGCGCAACGCCGGACGATGCCCACGTCGATGCCCGGCAACGGCCGGCCCATCGAACCGGGCTTGATGTCCATCGACGCGAAGTTGCCAATCAGGATCGCGCCCGTCTCCGTCTGCCACCAGTTGTCATGGATGGGCAGGCCCAGCGTTTCTTGCGCCCACAGCACGCACTCGGGGTTGAGCGGCTCGCCGACGCTGGCGATGAAGCGCAGGGCGCGCAGGTCGAACCGCTTCGGCAGCTCGACGCCAGCGCGCATCAGCAGGCGAATCGCGGTGGGCGACGTGTACCAGACGGTCACCGCCTCGTCCTGCAGAGTGCGGTACCAGCGCGCGGCATCGAAGTCAGCCTCATCCACGAGGCTGGTCACGCCCAGGGCCAGCGGTGCCACGATGCCGTACGAGGTGCCGGTGACCCAGCCGGGATCCGCGGTGCACCAGAACGTGTCGTCCGCACGAAGGTCCAGCGCCTCCCTGGCCGTCGCCACGTGCGCCACGACCGCCTCGTGTACATGCAGCGCGCCCTTGGGCTGGCCGGTCGTTCCGCTGGTGAAATGCAGCAGCGCCGGGTCTTGCGGTCGGGTCGGGCCAATCTGGTAATCGCTGGACGCCGCGGCGACCAGATCATCGAAACTCAGGCAATCCGGGGACGATGCACCGGTGACCAGCACGTGGCGCAGGTCCGGCAGGTCGCCGCGGATGGATTGGATCTTGCGGTGATACAGTTCCGCCGTAGTCACGAGCACTTCGCCGTGGCCCAGCAGCATGCGCTGGCGGATGGGATCGGGCCCGAAGGCGGCGAACAAAGGACAGACGATGCAGCGATGCTTCAAGGCGCCCAGGGCAGCCACGTAGAGTTGCGCGGTGCGGCCGGCCAGCACGAACACGGTCGCACCCGACTTGACTCCCAAGTTTTCCAGCACATGAGCAAAACGGTTGCTCTGCGCATCGAGTTCGCCAAAGGTCAGGTTGCGCGTCACGCCGGTCTTGTCCAGCAAGCGCAGGGCGACCCGGTCCCGATGCGGACCGCGGGCGTGGCGGACCACGGCCTCATGGGCGATGTTGAGCCCGCCGCCCGGCAACCCCTCCAGGGCCTGGCGCGCCGCCTGCCACGAGAAAGCGGCCCGTTCCGCCGTGTAGTCCATAAGGTTGGCACGTGCTGCCGGCGAACCATGCTTGTGCACTGTCGACCAGACCATGGTCGGGCCTCCTGGAGACAGGGTTTGGTGAGAACGAGGTGCCCTTGCAAGTACGCCCCGGGCTGCTCGGCTGCAAGCGCGAGCGATACCGTCCGTCGAGCGAATGTTCCTTGACGGTGTACTGCGCCACTATGTAGCCTCACGCGGCGCCACCGGCAGGGTGTGCGCGCCAGCCCACCATGTTCAAAATCATACCCACCTTCCCAGCTTGGCGTCCTCGGCGCCTTCCGTCCGCGCGGACCCCCGTCTGCGCCGCGCGGCTGGCCGTGCTGATCACGCTGGTGACTTCTGCCTGCGCCGTCGAGGACGCGCCGTTGCCCAGGCCCGAGGTCGACCGGGTGGCGTTCGAATGCGCCGTCCAGCCTGTCCTGGCGCGCGAGTGTTCGATGCCCGCCTGTCACGGCAACCCCGCGCGGCGCTTGCGGGTCCTGGCGCCGGGTCGCATGCGGCTGGCAGCGGAATTGACCAAGGCGTTCGCCCAGCAGCCACCCTCGGACCACGCCGCCGGCTATCACCCGGCGCTGACCTCGGTTGAAGTCGACGAGAATTTCGCACAGGCCCGCAGCATGATCGTGACCGGCCAGCCCGTGCAGGACTGCCCGTTGCTCGATCGCCCGCTCGCCGTGGCCGCGGGCGGCATCTACCACGCCGAAGGGGGCGACATCTTCCCCTCCACCTCGTCGGCCGACTATCTGACGCTGCGCAAGTGGATCGAAGGCGGGGGAGCGGAGCTGTGCCAGTGACCTCGCGCCGCATCTTCTCCAACCCATGGCAGCGCCTGCTGGTCCTGGCGGCGTGGCCTGCGTTCGCCGGGTTTTCGTCGGCGGCAGCGTTCGAGGTGAGCGCCAGCCTGGGCGGCGGCGGCGGCATGACCTTCGTTGGATCGCCCACTTCCCACGCGTTGTCCTGTGCGGCCTGCCACCAGGGGCCGGCACCCACCGGCACCGTGGTCATCAACGCGAATTCGCCTCGGCTTTTTTCGGCAGGCTACGTGCCCGGCGAACGGTACGAGCTCGCCGTGCTGCTCAAGCCCGAGCGCCAGGGCCTCGACCGCAACCGCGCCTGCGACGCGGACAAGGGCGGGTGCAATCGCAACGGCTTCGTCGCCGAGTTCCTGGGCGGCGACGGCCAGCCCGTCGGCCAGTTGTGCACGGACTCCGGCGACTTGACGGACCAGGGCTGCAACGAGGACTCCGGCCACGAGACCTCGCTGTTCGGGTCGGCGCGCGCCGTCAGCGGCTTGTCCCAGAGCCAGCCGACGATCTGCGGCCCCGGCGTGACCGGTGACTGCATCGACGTCGCGGCGATGCTGGCGGCAGGCAAGACCCAGGACGAGGTCGACCAAGCTTTCGTGGCGGCGGTGAAGGGGCGCACGACCTGGCGGTTCCAGTGGCGCGCGCCGACCAGCACCGGGCCCGTCTACTTCCACCTCGGTGTGGTCGACGGCGACGGCGGCACGCGCGTGTCTGAGGACCACAACGACTACTACGGCGACGAAACCTACGTCGTGGCGCGCACGGTCTGGCCCGAGGGCATGGCGCCCGAGGAGTCGAGCGGCTGCTCGGCGACGCGCACGCCAGCGCCGTTGCAGGGGCTGCTCGGGCTGTGGGCGTCGGTGGTATTCGCGGTCGTGCTCGTGCGCCTGCGCCGTGACCCGACAAGTTCAGGCGGGACGAGGAGGTCGGCATGTCAGCTCGATTCTTGCGAGTAGTCGGCTTCAGCCTCGGCGCGTGGTGCCTCGCCACGGTCCTGGCCGATTCCGCACGTGCCGCCACGGCGACCTCCTGCGACATCGTCACCGGTGCGTCGTGCCTGTGGAAGGAGGGCTGCGACTGCGACCACGACGGTTACGTCCTCGAAACGGGCAAAGCATCGAAATACTGCCACTTCGACAAGTGCCCGATCGATTCGAACGACAAGTCGGCGACCGCCCTCGGCAAGGTCTCGGCCCAGAACGCCGATGGGGACGGCTGGACCGCGAAGTACGATTGCGATGACAAGAACCCGTGCATCGGCAAAGTGTGCGGCACCGACCTGTGCAGCGCCAAACCACCGGATCCGGACAAGGACAAGGACGGCTTCCCGGCCAGCCAGGACTGCGACGACAACGACGCGAACATCAAGCCGGGCGCCGGCATCGTCTGCTGCAACTGCAAGATCCTGACGGACCCCGTCCAGGCTGCATCCTTCAAGTGCAAAGGCTGCCCGCTGAGCAGTCCCGCGCCCGACGCCGGCACGACTGACGTCAGCAGCAAGGACGCGGGCAGCACGGATGCTGGTCCGGACAGCGCGACACCCGACCCCGGTCCCGCCGATGGCGCTATCTCCGACTTCGCGGTGGCCAAGGACGCGGGCGCTGGCGCGACCGATCAGAGCGCGTCTGCCCCTGAAATCGCGACGTCCGGCCCGACCAGCGACGCCTTGGGTGGCAACATCCTGGATGCTCCGGGCTTTCCTGGTGAATTCGACTCGGGCGGCGGGGGATCGACTGTCCCCCAGCCGAACGGCACCTTCGTGGGCGGCGGCGTGACGATCCATGAGCCGCCGCCACCACCGGGTTGCACGGCCGGACCGGTGGCGGGCGACAAGCCCTGGTTCGCGCTCGTAGTCTTGGTCGTCGTCGGCTTGTGGAGGTCGCGGACCAGCCAGCGGGTCGCCCTGGCCGCGCTCGCCTGCCTGTTGGCCGTTTCGTGTGTGCGTGTCCAGCCTTGGCAGCGCGAACGCCTGGCCCACCGGTGCATGGTGCTCGGACGCAATGCCGGCGAGATGGCCCTGGAGCAGCACACGTTCCAGTACCGAGAGGGCGCGGCAGGCGGCTTCGGCGGCGGCGGTGGAGGCTGTGGTTGCAACTGAAGGTCTGGCATCTTGGCATCGCGACGCTGCTTGCCCTTTGGCCCGCCACGGCCGTTGGCGCCGAGCCGATGCGCGCGGTGATGCTACCCCTGTTCCGGGCCCCTGGCGTGCCGCAGGATCAGGCCCGGCAGGTGCAGGACGCGCTGACGGTTGAACTGGTCAGTCACACCGACGCGGACCTGGCGCCTTTGTCCGCCTTGGGCAACAACATTCGCCTGCACAAGATTCAGGTCGTCCTGGGCCAGCAGGCGCCGACCGGATCACTTGCGCAACTGCTCGGCACGCTGGCGGCCGTCGCGGGAGTCGAGCGGATCCTGCTCGCGCGCGCCGATGCACTGCCCAGCGGCATTCGCGTGTTGTTGCTGACCGTAGTTGCCGGCACGTCGCGCGCGCTGGTGGTGGCAGAAATTCGCTGGGCGGCGACCGAACCAGGGCCGCAACCGGGCCTCGAAGCCGCGGTGCAGAAGTGGGTTGCGCCCCAGCCGACCGGCCATGTGGTGACGGCGCTGCAATGGCCCGCGGGCGCCGTCGCCGTGGACGAGGTCGACGCCATGGCCAGCGATCGCGCGCCCGCCCGAGCAGCGTCCGAGCCTGGCCGGCCCGAACCTGCCGCAGCTCCTATCGAACCCACGGTGGCCGCGTCTGTCGCGCGTGACGCCAAGCCACCGAGCCCTGTGGGCGTGACCGCAGAGGCCCGCACCAACTACTACACCGACAACGACGGCAACCGCATCGTGACCCCGGCGGTCCACGTTTCCGGCTCGGTGGGCGAGCACTTCCTGGTGGCAGGCCACGCGACCCTGGACATGATGACCTGCGCTTCGGTCGACGTGGTGAGCGCCGCCACGCCCAAGGGCTACTTCCAGGAAGACCGCAAGGAATACGGTGGGGCGGTCACGTGGCAGCATGAACAGCGCGGCGTCACGCTGGGCGCCACCCACTCGCTGGAGAACGACTTTTCGTCCACGACCGGGTCCATCGCACTCAGCAGCGAGCTTGCCAAGAGAAACGCGACTGTCTCATTGTCCTACGGCTTCACCGGCTCCGACGTCGGCCGCGCGCATGACCCGACGTTTTCGCGGCGCCTCGACAGCCACGCGGTGACGGCCGCCTGGACCCAGGTCCTCGGTCGCCAATGGATCGGCCAGGTGTCGGGATTCTTCGGCTACCTCAGCGGGTTCCAGTCCAGCGTCTATCGCTTCGTGCACTTTACCGACGGTACTTCTGGGCCCGAGGTCGCGCCCGACGAGCGGTTTCGCCGAGCCGTCGTGGCCGAGTTGCGCGGGTCGCTGTCACCGAGTTGGTTCACAGGCGCAAGCTATCGACTGTACACGGACTCCTGGGGTGTCTTGTCGCACACCGGCGAGGTCACGCTGGCTTACGCGCCCACGGACTGGCTGACGCTGCGCTTGCGGGACCGGGCGTACCAGCAGCGCGGCGCGTCGTTCTACAGCAGCCACTACGACCAGCCCATGCGCTACATGTCGATCGACCGTGAACTGGGCGCGATGTATGGTAACCTGGCAGGCGCGAAGCTGGCGATCGACCTGGGCAGCCCGGCGCGCACGAGCCACTGGCAGATGGACCTGAAGTACGACTGGATGTGGCAGCATTTCGAAGACTTTCCCTGGCTGACCGACCGCGTGATGGCGATGGTGGAAGCTGGCCTGCAGTTCGATTTCTGACGGAGCAACGCGATGACGACCTTGCTTTCGATGTGGATCCTGGCCGCCGCGCTGGCTCTGGCCCCGGCCCAAGAACAGCCGGTGGGCACGCCGACTTTGGCCTTGGAGCAGCCCGCGCCGCCCATAAAGGGTACGCTGCTGGACGGCGCGGCTTTCGACCTGGCGACCCTGCGCGGTCAGGTGGTGCTGGTCGACTTCTGGGCGACCTGGTGCGAGCCCTGCAAGCTGAGCCTGCCGCGCTATGCCGCCCTGGAACGCAAGCTGGCCGGCAAGGGATTCTCGATCCTGACGGTCAGCGTCGACGAGGACGCCGAGGCGCTGAATCGTTTCGTGGCCGTCACCCACCTCGTGCTCAAGGTGCTGCACGACAGCGATGCCAAGGTGGTCGAGCGCTACGCTCCGGCCAAGATGCCGACCGCCTACCTCGTCGGGCGCGACGGCAAGATCGCGTGGGTACATGAGAGTTTCGTCATCGGTGACGAAGCCAAGGTCGAAGCGGCGGTAGAGCGCGCACTCGCCAAGCCGGCGCACTGAAGCGCTCGTGAAAGTGGAGCTATCGCCATGACCTGGACCTGGTGCCGCGTGCCTGCCTGCCTGCTGGTGCTGCTGTCGTGGCACGCCGTCGCCCGTGCGGCCGAACCGCTGCCCGCATGCCCCGGTCTGGTGCGCAGCGAGAGCCCGGCGATGGGCTCGGTGCTGCGGCTGGCGGTGTGTCCCTTGCAACCCGGACCGCAAGGCGAAGCGGCCGCCCGCGAGGCGATGGCCGAGGTGACGAGCGACTTCAAGCGCTTGGAAGCCCTGTGGTCCACCTGGGTCGCCGACAGCGATCTGTCGCGCCTGAATGCCGCGCAAGGCAAGGCGGTGCACGTCGCGCCCGAGACGCTGGCGCTGTTGCGGCGCGCCATCGAGGGCAGTCGCCAGACCGGCGGGCTGTTCGACGTCACGTTCGCGCCGCTGGGCGAGTTGTGGAAGTTCGATACGGCCCCGGGCAGCCACACGCCCACGCGGTTGGAGCGGGTGCCGAGCCAGGCCGAAGTGACGCAGCGCCTCGGTCGCGTGGGCTGGCGCGGCCTCATCCTGGACGTGGCGCACGGTACGGCGAGGCTCGCGCGCCCGGGCATGGCCGTGCACGTCGGCGGCATCGGCAAGGGCGCGGCGGTCGACCGCGCGGTGGCCTTGCTGAAGGCCAAGGGATTCCGGTCCTTCGCGGTGCAGTCGGGGGGCGACCTGTATCTGGCCGGACAGAACGGCCAGCGGCCCTGGCGCGTCGGCATCGCCCATCCGCGCCACAAGGGTGAACTGGTGGGCGCGGTCGAGATCGCCGACGCCGCGTTTTCGACGTCGGGTGATTACGAGCGGTTTGCGCTGATCGACGGCAAGCGTTACCACCACATCCTGGACCCGCGCACGGGCTGGCCGGCCACCGCGAGCCAGAGTGCCACCATCCGCGCCCGCTCGGCGACCGACGCCGAGGTGCTGACCAAGGCGGTGTTCATCGTCGGCGGCGAAGCGGGCGTGCGCATGGCGGAAAAGCTGGGCGCTCAGGCGGTGATCGTCGACGCCGAGGGTCGGATCTGGAAGTCCAAGACGCTGTCGCTGCAGGGTGGCGCGGATCCTTGAGGCTGACGGACGGACCGCCTGCACGCTGGCCAACGGCCGCCTACTCGCCGGCCACGTCCCCTTCCAACTTCGCGATGCACTCCGGGCAGATGCTGTGACTGAACTTCGCTTCCGAGTGTTCGGTCACGTAGGCCTCGATCTGACTCCAGTAGCCCTCATCGTCGCGAACCTTCTTGCACCATGCGCATATCGGCAGCAGGCCGGCCAGGGTGCGCACGTCGGCGAGCGCCCGCTGCAGCTCGGTGATGAGCCGCTCGCGCTCGGCTTCGGCGCGCTTGCGGTCGGTCACGTCGCGAAAGACTTTGGTGAACAGGCGTTGTCGGCCGACCACCAGCTTGGAGATCGCTGCCTCGGCTGGGAACTCTTCGCCGTTCTTGCGCAAAGCCGTGATTTCCGTCAGCCCGCCGACCGGTCGTGACTCCGCGGTTTCGCCAGCGAAGGCCTGCACGTGGGCGGGGTGCGCGGCGCGGAAGCGCTCAGGTATCAGCATCTCATGGGCCTTGCCCATCACCTCGTCGGAAGTCCAGCCGAACATCCGCTCGGCGCCGTGGTTGTACAGCACGATGCGGTACCGCTCGTCCACCGAGACGATACCGTCCGAGGCGATTGACACGATGCCCGCGAACTTCGCCTCGGACGCGCGCAGGGCTTCCTCCGCGGCGATGACCTCGCTGATGTCCCGGCAGATGGTGGAGGCGGCCACCACGGCACCGGTCGGGCCAAAGACCGGGGAGAGCGTGGATGCGATGGGCACCGTGCTTCCATCCTTGCGCAGCCGCGAGGTGTGCCTCGTTTCGGCGCGTTCGCCACGGCCGACGCGCGCCAGCAGGTCGACGGTTTCGGGCCTCGATTCGGGCGGCACGAGGCGGAACACCGACTGACCGATCATCTCCTGCGCGGTGTAGCCGTAGATGCGCTCGGCGCTGGGGTTCCATGTCAGCACCTTGCCGTCGAGCGTCATGATCGAGATGGCGTCGGCCGCGGACTCCACCAGCGCCGCCAGTCGCGCGCGATCGTCCAGCGCGCGCTTGGCCGAGATCAGGTTCGCCACGCGTGCGCGCAACTCATCGATGTGGAAGGGTTTAACCATGAAGTCCTGAACACCGCTGCGGAGCATCTGCGCGCGGAAGGCACCATCGGCCCTGGCGGTCAGCATCAACACGGGCGTCGTGTTCAGCGCGCGCTCGCGGCGAATGGCGGTAATGAGCTGTTCGCCACCGATGCCCGGCAGCATCGCGTCGGTCACCACGAGGTCTGGCCGCAGCGCCAGCGCCCGGCGCAGGCCTTCGGAGGCGTCCCAGGCTGCCGCGACGCGGTGGTGGCGCTCCAGGGTCTGACACACGAAGCGATTCATGTCCGGACTGTCCTCGACCACCAGGACCAGACCGCCTCCTGCCGCCCCTGTCGCTCCGGCCTCGCCAGCGTCGGTCCACGCTGCGACTGCGAGATCCCGCACCAGCCCATCGTCCTCCGCGGACGACGGGCGCACGGTCTGCCCAGCCGGCGCCGTTCGAGGCAGGTCGACCACGAACTGCGTGCCCCCTTCAGGCGCGTCAGTCACGGTCAGCAGTCCCGCGTGCAGACGCACGAGATCCTTTGCGATCGCCAGTCCGAAGCCGGCGCCGCCATGCCCCCGCGGCGTGCCGCTCTCCGTTCGCCGGAAACGCGGCTCCGTTGCGGTACCCGGCCCGCTGTCCGCCACTTCCAGGTGCACACGATCGGCCGTGCCCCAGAGCGTCACCCGCACCCGCCCGCCCTCCGGCGTGAACTTGCAGGCATTGGACAGCAGGTTCAGCAGCACGTGCGACACCTGCTCGGGGTCGACCTGCACGCGCAGTTCCGGTGGCGTCAATACCGTAAAGCTGAGGAGCCGTTCCTGTGCAATCGTCTCGAACTGGCTGGCCGTCGCGCGCGTCAGTTCGGCCAGGTCCGTTTCGGCATAGTCCGGGCGTGTCTTGCTGGCCTGGAACATGGCGCTGAACTGCACGCCCGTGGCCATCAACACAGGCACGGGCATCAGGAACCACGCGAACGGACGGACCATGGGCCAGACCGCGAAAAGGAGCCCCATCGCTGCCGCCACCACAAGCAGCGCCAACGCGATCTGCGCGAGCAGACGCGACCGTTGCAACGGGGAGACAGCCGCAGCCATGGGCATACCCTTCCAACGGCGATGGGACCGGTGGGGAGAGGATAGCGCTCGCTGCGTACTGGGGGCAAACGCGGGCGGGACGGTCGGGCACGCAGATAGCACTACCGAACCCGCAGTTCCCGCCGCCGTGACCGGGCGACATCGGCGTGGCATCATCGGCCGATGCTGTACGAGGAACTGGTGCGCCCGCTGCTGTTTGCCCTGGACCCCGAAGCGGCCCACGTAGCGGTGTTGCGCCTGCTCGGCCGGTTGCAGCCGGTGACGCGGCGGTTGCCCGACGTCTGGCTCGACGACGACGCCCGGTTGCATACCTACGCGTTCGGACGGCAGTTCCGCAATCCGCTGGGGCTGGCCGCCGGCTTGGACAAGCATGGCGAGGCGGTGCACGCCTGGGCCACGCTGGGTCTGGGCTTCGTCGAGATCGGCACGGTGACGCCGCGCCCCCAGCCTGGCAATCCGCGCCCGCGGCTGTTTCGTCTGGTCGAGGACGAGGCGATCGTCAACCGCATGGGATTCAACAGTGAAGGCGCGACGGCGGTGCGGGCCAACCTGGACGCCACGGGGCAGGCGAGCGTGCCAATCGGCGTCAACGTCGGCCGCAACAAGGACACGCCCAATGACCGGGCGGTGGACGACTACGTGGCGGCGATTGAACTGCTGCGCGAGCGGGCAGATTACCTGGTGGTCAACTTGAGTTCACCGAATACCCCGGATTTGCGGGCGTTGCAGCAACCGGTACACGTGCGCGCCCTGGTCCAGCAGGCGGTGCTGGCGGCGGGAAATCGCCCGGTGCTGGTCAAGGTGGCGCCGGACTTCGCGGTCGGCGAACTCGAGGCGTGTGTGGACGCGGCCCTGGACGGCGGCGCGGGCGGCATCCTGGCGAGCAACACCACGCTGGAGCGGCCCTCCACCCTGCGCAGTCCGAAAGCGATGGAGTCGGGCGGGCTTTCGGGGCGACCGCTGCGCGACCTGGCGACGGTGACGGTGCGTCGGGTGTTCAGCAGGACCCAGGGACGCGTGCCAGTCATCGGCATCGGTGGTATCGCGAGCGCCGAGGATGCCTATGCCAAGGTGTTGGCCGGCGCGCAACTGCTGCAGATCTATACGGGACTCATCTATCACGGCCCGGGCGTGGTGCGGCGGATCTGCGCGGGCCTGGCCGAACTCGCCGCGGCGGACGGCTTTGCAACCGTGGCACAAGCTGTCGGCATGGAAGCGGAAGTGCCGCCCGTGCAGGCCCCTCGCGCGGCGTTTGCAGCAGAGCCGCCTTCCGGCCATCATCAAGGAGGGCCATCGCCCTCGAGGTCGTAACCATGCTTTCCCGTGTCGGCGTCCGAACCGGTGTACTCGCGTTCGTCCTCGTGTTCTGCTGGCTTTCTGGCACGGCCTACGCTGACGGTTGCGCCAGCGACGCCGACTGCAAGGCCGGCCGCGTGTGCTTCCAGGGCGCGTGTCGCGATCCGGCGTCCGCCTGTGCCACCGATCGCGATTGCCCGGGCGAGGCGATTTGCGAATCCGGACGCTGCGTTGAAACCCATCCGGCGCCGCCGCCCGCAGCCAGTGGACCTGCTAGCCCGGTGGGTCCGCCGGACATCGCGCCAGCCGGCTCGCCACCTGTTTCGCCACCCCGTCCCAGCGACGAGGGCGGGCCCGAGTTGGCGTTCCAGGTCAATCTCGGCGGTGGTTTCCAGGATCGCGACGACGTCGGCAGCGGCACGGGTTGGGTCGCCGGCGCTGGCGTCGGGTTGCGCTTCGAGTCGGGCATCGCGCTTCTGGCCATCGCTGGCTACGCCTCGGGTTCGAGCCGGGTGACCTACGTCGATGGCTCGACCGACTCCCTGCCGATCCGGCTCAGTTACGCCGGTGCCGCGGTGGGTTTTCGCTCGCGGGCGGGCCAGACGATGCTGGGGCTTGCCTACGCGCGATCTCCGAGCTTCCTGGGGCCGGTCGACGAGGGGATGGCGTTCGTGGCCAAGGGCTTCTACAACATCGTCGGACGCTTCGCGATCGTGCTGGAAACCACCATGGCAGTGGTCGGCGAGGGCAGAGCGAGCACGCTGAGCTTGGGTGTGGGTTACGCGGAGTGAGGGAACGGGAGCGGGAACGGGTTCGGGTTCGGGAACGGGTTCGGGAACGGGTTCGGGTTCGGGCGCGGGCTTACCCGTAAACTGTCATCCCGAGTGCATCCGAGGGACCTCACCCCCTATGTATTCAGGAAATTACGCCGGACGGTACCATTCCTCTCCCGGCTCCGGGAGTGACAACGCAATGCACCCTGCCTTCCACGCTGGCGGAGACGACGACCATGCAAATCGAACTGGATCAGGGGATTGCCATCCTGCGCATGAACGCGGGCAAGGCCAATGCCATCGGCCCGGTCTTCCTGCAGCGCCTCGACGGCCTGCTCGACGAACTCACTGCTGGCGACGCGCGGGCCGCGGTGTTGATCGGCTACGACAAGTTCTTTTCGGCGGGGCTCGACCTGCCCTCGCTCGTGGCCCTCGACCGCGCCGGCATGGCGGCGTTCATGCGCCACTTCGGCGACACCATGATGCGGGTATTCAACCTGCAGATGCCGGTCGTTGCGGCTATCAACGGTCATGCCGTGGCCGGCGGTTGCGTGCTCGCGCTCATGGCCGACGTGCGCCTGATGGCGGCGGGCAACGGACGCATCGGGCTGAACGAAGTGCAATTAGGCATCGGTCTGCCGGCCGAGGTGGTCGAGCCGCTGCGCCTGCAACTGCCGCCGGCCAGTTGGCTGCCCATCGCCTTGGCGGGAAAGCTCGTGCTGCCGGACGAGGCGCTGCGCCTGGGCCTGGTGCAACAAGTGGTCGATGCTGACGAATTGCTCGGCAAGGCGACTGCCCTGGCAGCTGAATTGGCTGAGGCGCCGCGCGCCGGTTTCGCCCAGATCAAGGCGGCTTTGCGCCGGCCGACGGTGACCGCGGTGGCACGGAACGGAGCCCAGGAGGCGGAGTGGTGGCTGGACACCTGGTTCGACGCCGCCGCTCAGGCGCGCATCCAGGCGGCGGTGGCGCGGCTGGCAGCCCGGTAATTCCGGAGCCGGAGCCGGAGCCGGAGCCGGAGCCGCGGCCGGAGCCGGAATCGCTAGCAGGAGCAGTAACCTACGCCCGAACCCGCTCCCGATCCCGAGCCCGAGCCCGAACCCGAACCCGAACCCGATCCTTGCCCGCGAACCGCCGCCGTGCTTTCCTTGCCGCATGACCACTTCCCCGCCCGAAGCGCCCCAGAGCCCCGCATCCGAGCCTCGCCGCAAACGCACCGCGTTGCGCCGGTTCGAGAAGGGCGCCGTTCGCGCGCTCAACGGCTTCGTCAACGGAGTCGAGTGGTTGCAGCGAGAACCTACGGACGTCGTCGACCGCACGCCGTTCGATGTGGTGTACCAGCAAGACAAGCTCATCGTGCGCCGGTACCGTCCGTTGCAGCAGGACGACCAGTGGCAGATGGGCACCGAGGTCCTGCACGTCCAGGCGCCGCACCGCCAACCCGTGCCGGTGCTGTTGATTCCGCCGCTGATGGTCCGTCCGTTCATCTTCGACCTGACGCCGCGCAAGTCGCTCGTTCGCACGCTGCTGAAAGAAGGTTTCGATGTGTTCCTGGTGGATTTCGGCGTGCCCGATCGCCACGACACCCACGTGAACTTGGATCGCTACGTGCTCGATTGGCTGCCTCAGGCCGTCGAGGCGACCTGCAAGACTGCGGCAACAGACGCATTGGCGCTGTACGGCTACTGCATGGGCGGCATGTTCGCGCTGATGTACACGTCGGTGCACCTGGATCCGCGCGTCAAGGCGATCGTGACCATCGGTGCGCCGATCGATGCCCACAAGATGGGCCCGCTGGCGGTGTTGGTGCGCGCCAGTCACGAGCAGATCGACTTCCTTTCCAGGCGGTTGGGCAATATTCCCGGACCGATATCGAGCACCGCCTTCCGCCTGACCAGCCCGTGGAAAAGCGTGACGCGCTACAGCGACTTGTTCGTGAACTTGTGGAATGACGAATACGTCAACGGTTTCGACGCCATCTCCGCCTGGACCGGCAATTTCATCGACTACCCGGGCGAGGCCTTTCGCCAGATCCTCAACGACTTCCTGACCGGCAACAAGTTCCGCGACGGCCGCTGGACCTTTGGGGGCAAGGCCGCGGATCTGCACGGCATCCACTGCCCGGTCCTGGCTTTTGCCGGCACCGCGGACAAGGTCGTGCCGCCCGACGCCGCGCGTGGGATCCTGGAATTGTTGGGCAGCGCGGACAAGACCTTCGTGGAGGTGCCGGGCGGCCACATGGGCGTCTTCGCCGGCCGGGAAGCTCCGAAGCGGGTGTGGCAGGCCAGCGCGCAATGGCTGGTGGAACGCCTTCGAAGCGTGCGCCAAGATGGCTCGCAATCCGGCACACCCTAGCAGTTACGACAGGTTGTGTGTGGGCGCCATTGCCCGTAGCCACCGCGAATTCGAGGTCTACGTCCTTGCCGGCCCACGCCGTCAGACCAACGTGAGGTTCTTGGTACCAGGTTCGCCCGCAAAGCAAGCGGAATGATATCCTCGCCAACGTGGCCCGCTTCTGCCAGGACACGCTGAAGGTGAACGTGCGCAATGACGCCCGTACTTCAGACTCAGCGGACTACGGCGGACAGGCCCGGCTCGAAACGTTCGAGCCCCAGCAGTGCAAGTAGCCGTCCTTGGCTCGCGCGCATGCGTGGCTGCCACCCACGGAAACCGCATCGAAGACGCCCTTCGGCGCATGGGTGTCAGGTATTACCCCTTTCCCCGTTCACCAATGCCGCGCTCCACATCGCCAACTGCTCGTCACCGCCGCGCCGCTCCTCCACCCGACGGATTCGCTTGCTGATTGTGGCATGAGAGGCACCGAGCGCCGCTGCGATGCTTCCGTGGGGGATGCCACACCCTCGACTCAGCCACCAGGCGGCGAGCCAGTTCGCGGGGTTGCCGTTGCGGCCGACGGGGGTGGACACGATGTCGGCAACCGGCACCCCGGTGACGGCACTGACAGCGGCGAGCGCATCTGCTAGTTGGAAGATCGGCGCGCCCAGGTCGGGTACGGCAACCGCGCCGGTGCTGTGCGGCGCCCAGAGCTTGTCGGCTTCGAAGTCTTCAGGCGGTTTCGAACTGCCGTCGAACACACTGCGGTAGTGAGCGAGATAGGCGTCGGGGCTGCCGAAATCGTCCTGCAGTTCGGCCGTCGTGAGCCATGGCGGGCGCGGGATGTGGCCTAGGTACGCCGCATGGCTGGTCCACTCCGCCTGATCGAGGCTCGAGAGCCCGGCTCGGACCGGATTGAGGTGCACGTAGACGAGTAGGTGACGCCAGTACGTGGGCGTATTGACCAGCCGGTTGTGGTAGCGGCCGCGAAACAAAGGGCCGTCCCACTGGTGGATTCGATTCAGCCGCCGCGTGAACTCGCCGCCGAGGTGGCGCATCGCTCGGGGCAGTTCGCCGCGGACCGACTCGAGCAACAGGTGGTAGTGATTCGGCATCAGCGCGTAGCCGTGCACATGGATGCCAAAGCGTTCGGGCAGTTCGGCCAGGACGGCGAGGAAGAGCTCTCGGCTGTCGTCATCGACGAAGATGGGCTCGTGTCGCGCGCCGCGGTTCATCACGTGGTGCCTGGCGCCGGGAAAGTCGAGTCGGGGGAGTCGCATCGGGTCAGGATAGCGCGAAAAGGGGAAAGGGGAAATACCTGACACCAGTCACCCCAGTGACAGCGGATCAGCACATCATCCACCCGAATCGACGCCGACGCCGAGGCTCCAACTGGCCTGATACCATAGGCTGCCGGTAGGAACTTGCGGCCCCGAGCCTGCGGCGGCAACTCGGCCGTGTAGGTCTGCCAGCCAGCCGTGGTCCCGCAAAGGCTATGCAGTTCAATGGTCTCCGGGTTGACGAGTTGCTGGGCCAGACTTTCCTGTTGGCCGATCCCGCCCGCCGTCGGGGGCAGCACCAGCCAACGCAGCGCCGCCGTCGGGCAGGCGGGCTGCGGCAGGGTCACGCTCGCCCGGTATCGGAAGGTGGCGCCCATGATCGGCATCACCCACCGCCACTTGTCCTGGGCCACCATCCGGCCTATTGCGCCAGCCGGGGTGGTCGCGGCGAAGTCGATGCCAGCGCTCTGCGGCGGCGTCGAGGCACTGTCAGTGGCCGTGGCCCAGCCCGAGAAGCCGGTGGTGGCCAGCACCTGCCACGCCGTGACGCCCGAGGAATCGTCGAACGTCTCGTGCATGCAGGCGTACGTACACGCTCCGGTCACGGCGACATCGTCGATCTGGAAAAGCCCTGAACTTGCTGGCCCGTCGCCCGTAGTCACCGCGAACTCGAGGTCCACGTCCTTGCCGGCCCAGGCCGCCAGATCGATCTGGTGCATGCTCCACTGTGGTTGCTGCTTGCACAGTTGCCAAACAACAGTCCCGCCCACGCGCAAGGTCAGGTCATCGCCACCGCAACTGCCGTCGCCTGCTTGCACGGCGCGGGCTGCGAACCACAGCTTGCTGTCCGCGGCCGGCACCACCATAGGCATCAGCAGCTTGGCGGTCACCGGCTTGCCGCCGTCCGGGACGCCCGCGTACTGAACGGTCAATGCCGCCAGACCGGTGTGACCGCCGGACAGCGTTCGGGTCCACGCCGCATAGCCCGGCTGGGTGGACGTCAATTGCCAGGCCTGCGGAGTGGCGGACGACGGATCGACCTTGGCACTGCCCCTCGTCTCCAGGTCGGCGCCCACACATGCGGTGGAACAGGCACCCGTCAGGCGGATCTTGTCCACTTCGATGGTGCCCCACGAGTTGCCGTTTGAGCCGGCAACAGCGCGGAAGTCCAGGTCAAACGGCGCGCCACGCCAAGATCCGAGGTCGACCGTGGCCTGCTGCCAGACGCCCCCGTTGCCGGCGGTGGTGTCGCACTCCGTCCACATGGGCTTGCCGTTGACCACGACTTGCAGATCGTCCTGTCCACACGAGTGGTTGCCGACCTTGAGGCGGTACTGGAAGCGCAGTTGCGCAGGCACGCCCAGGCGCAAGTGCAAGCGCCGCCGGATGAGGAACGCCTCGATGGACGTATCTTGTGAATACGGGCCCTTCCAGGTGATCGCCATGCGGTGGTTGACGCCGCCGCTCTCCAGGCCCTTTTGCCATTGCAGGTACTTGGGTTGCTCCGACCAGGCCGCCCAGCCCTCCGGCTCGCCGCTCGCCTCGAAGTCCTCCTTGGTGCAGGTCACGCAGCCCTCGATGACCTGATGCGTGCAACTCCCCGTTGCATTGCAGCTGTCCACGGTGCAGGCGTCGTCGTCGTCGCAACTGCCCGTCGCCGTGCCCTGGCACTGGCCGCCTTGGCAGGTGGTGTTCACGGTGCACGGCAGGCCGTCGTCGCAGGGGCCGTCTATCACCTTGACTTCACAGATGAATGACTTGAGTCCGCTGTGAACGCACTTCGCCGTATGGCACGCGTCGGCCAGAGCACCGCAAGTGACCGCGCCGGCAGCGCACGGGTCGGGCGCCGCGCACCCTGGCTGGGCCGACGCCGCGTCGAACACGCAACCCAGCTTGGCGTCACAGGAGTCCAGCGTGCACTCGCTTGCGTCGTCGCAGGTCAGGCTGCCTCCGCCGCAAATGCCCTCCTCGCAGGAACTGGTGACCGTGCAGACAGTACCGTCATCGCACGACGCCCCATTCACGGCCTGCGTGGCGACGCACTTGCCCGACTCCGGCTGGCAAGCGCTGACCTGGCAAGCCGCGCCGTCGACCGGGCCGCTCGGGCAAGTGACGCTCGAACCCGCCATCACCTTGCATTGGTTGCCCATCGGCGTGGTCGTGCACTGCCAGACGCCGTTGCACAAGTTGCCGTCGTCGAATTTCAAGCAGTCGCTGTCCACCGCGCAACCGCAGATGTTCTGTACGTTCTGGCACGTGCCGTCCTTGCACTTGTCGCTTCCTGACGGGGTGCAATCGTCGCCGTCGCTGCAATTCATGGCATTGCTGACGTTGAAGTGTTGGCAACCCTTCGTGGGGACACAGGAATCGATGGTGCAGCTCTCCTTGTCGTCGCAGGCCCCGTACTCGGTGCTGCACAGGTCCGGCGTGCTGCATGCGCCGCCCGCGACGCAGGTACCGCCGAGCCCGCAAGGTCCGCCTGCGAGCAAGGCTTCGTGGCCGCAGCCGCCCGGTGCCTTGCAAACGTCCTTGGTGCACGGATTGCCGTCGTCGCACGACCTGGGCGTGCCCACGCAGGCGCTGTTCAGGCAGTACTCGTCGAACGTGCAGACGTTGCCATCGTCGCAAAGTCCCGTCATGGCGGTAAAGCTGCAGACTCCCTGGGAGTTGCACCCGTTCTCGGTGCAGGAGTTCTTGTCGTCGCAACCGGCGGTGTGGGTGCAAGCGCCGGCGCTCGTGCAAGCGTCCTTCGTACACGCGTCCTTGTCGTCGCAGTCGAGCAAAGTCGCACCCTTGCACACCGACCCAGCGCAGGTGTCCTTGGTCGTGCACCAGTTGCCGTCCGAGCAGGTTTTGGTGGAAGCAGCGGGCATCGGCACGTTCTTGCAGCCCATCGCCAGGTCGCACACGTCGGTGGTGCAGCCGTTGCCGTCGTTGCAGGAGGTCGCCGCCGGGATCCCCAAGCACTTGCCAGCCTTGCACGCGTCCTTGCTGGTGCATGCCACGCCGTCGCTGCAAGCGGTCCCGTCGGCGGACAGCGCTACCACGCAGACCTGTTGCGCGAGGTTGCACTTGGCCTGCTGGCAGGGGGGCATCGCGACGGCCTGGCAGTCCGCGTCTTTGGCGCAACCCGGCACCGCCACGGTGTCTTCGGTCGCGGCATCTTCCGCCAGCGCATCCTCGGTCACGACGTCCGGCGCGGCGACCGGGGCATCCTCTGGGGCGGGGACGTCTTCGGGTGCAGGCACATCCTCGGTTGTTTCAGCGGTTTCAGTCTGCCATAGGTCGAACGGGGTGTCGGCAGCCGTGTCCGGGGCCGTGTCCGGGGCCGTGTCCGGGGCCGTGTCCGGGGCCGTGT
>CAYHHL010000091.1:0-5092 GCA_964356325.1 uncultured Enterobacteriaceae bacterium
CGTCGGCGAGCGGCCCCGCTTTACAGGCTTCGGCGACCGACCTAGCATCGAGGTGCATTTCCGCGGGCCTTCCGGGCGCACCTGGTCGAGCTTACCGTCCCGCCCCGAACAAGGTCCCGATGACGTCAGCGCCGCCCAGAATGAGCTTGCGTGCGCTGACGGGTGACCTGCAGGGCCAGGTATTTCGCCTCAATCGCGAACTGGTCATCGGCCGCTCCACCAGCTGCAGCATGTTCGTCCCGGATCGGCGCATCAGCCGTGAACACGCGAAGTTCTGCTTCGAGTCCGGGCGCCTGTTCGTCGAGGACCTGCGCAGCCACAACGGCACCTACGTCAACGGCCAACGTGTCGCCCGGGCTGAACTCTTCCGCGGCGATCTCGTGCGCATGGGCTCCTCGCAATTCAGCGTCGAGGGTGCGACGGCCGCCGATACCAGCGCAGTCCAATTCGTCAACGATGCCGAGACGATGCACCCGCGTATCGTCCGCGCCGTCGAGACGTATTCCGCCGATAGCCTGTCCGATCTGGTCTCGAGCGAATTCTTCGGCCAGACCGGCGTCATCGACGAGCAGTCGCGCAGCCGCGAAAGCATAGACCTGGCGCTGGCCCGCACCCGGCATTTCCAGATCCTGTTCGAGGTCTCCAAAGCACTGCAACGCTACACGGATCTGCGCGATCGCCTGCCCGACTTGCTCGACCTGATCCTGCAAGTGGTGAACGGCGATCGCGTGGCGCTGATGCAATTCGACGAGGACGGCCTGCTGGTGCCCAAGGTCGTGCGATTCCGGGACAAGACCTTGAATTCGGACGAAATTCCGGCGCTGACGATTTCCAAGACCGTGGCCGATGCCGTACTGACCGAGCGGTGCGCGATCATCACGGCGGACGCTACGACCGATGCTCGCTTTGCCGCCGCCGATTCGATCATGCTGTCCAACATCCGGTCTTTGCTGGCAGTTCCGGTGCTGGTGGGCAATCGCCTCCTCGGCCTGATCGAGACCGAGAATACCCGTAATATCAATGGGTTCGACGAAAATGACCTGCACCTGATGTCGATCGTGGCGTCGATGCTCGGCGTGGCGCTCGACAACTTCGAAGTGACTCAGGCCCGTGAACGGGCGATCGCGAAACTGCAGGCGGCACAAGAGCAATTGCTGGTGACGCAAGAGCGCCTGGTGGTGAGCGAGCGCATGGGCCTGCTGGGACGGCTGGCGAGCGGCATCGCCCACGAGGTGAAGAACCACTTGTCGCCGTTCATGCTGGCGGACATGGTGGCGCGCAAGTACCCGGACGACCAGGAGATTCAAGAGTCGTCGGAGCTGATGCTCGAGGCCCAGCAGCGCATCGTCGGTCTGGTCGACGAGATTCGCTCGTTCGCGCGCGGCGGCCACAGTTCGGTCAACATCGCGCCGCACGATATGGGCCAGGTGATAGACGGCGTGCTGCGCTTCGTGAAATGCGATCGCGTGGTCAAGGCCGCGGACATCGTGTTCGAGCCGACCGAGCGCCCGCTGGTGTTCATGGACGCGCATCGGATCCGCCAGGTGCTGATCAACCTCATCCGCAACGCCGCAGACGCTTTGCCCGTACGCGACGGGCGTATCGAGATTCGCGTGCATGCCGACGCCGAGCAGGTGACCGTCGAAGTGCAGGACAATGGCCGCGGCATTGCCACCGACGTGGCGGCGCGCGTGTTCGAACCGTTCTTTTCCACCAAAGGCGAGAAGGGCCTGGGCCTCGGTCTGGACATCTCGCGGCAGATCGTCATCGCGCACGGCGGCACGCTGACCTTCGAGTCGCAAGCCGACGTGGGGACTACGTTTCGCATGGTCCTGCCGTTGGTACCGGACCCAGTGGGCGAGCCGCCGTTCGACGACATGAAGACGGATCCGCACGGTCAAGGGGTGCTGTCGCCGCTGGCCCGCCCCCTTTCCGAGCCGTAAGTCTGATGATGGCCAAACTCCCACATCGAGTCGGCGACGTCGTCCATGCGACGCGCGTGGTGGTCGTCCGCAAGACCACGCCGGTTGAGCAACTGCAGCACAAGCAAGACAAGAAACTCGCGAAATCGCTGGAGAACCACGACCCCCTTGCGGAGCGGGTGCGCCGGGCCCACGAGGAGCACACGCGGACCTCGGACACCGTCGAACACGTGCTGCGGTCCCGGGGCGTCGAGCACGTGATGGTGCCGCGCTTCGATCGGCGTCTGGCGAAATGGGCGGACCTGGTCGTGACGGTGGGCGGTGATGGCACTTTCCTGCGTGCTTCCCATAGCATCGATTCGTCGTCCGGCCGCGTTGCGCCTGGGCTGCAAAGCGACGGCACGCCGATGATGGCGGTGAACAGCGCGATCAACTCCTCGATCGGCTACTTCGCGGCGGCGACCGAACTCGATTTCGCCGAGGTACTGGACCGCATCCTGGCCGGTGAGGTGCGCAGTCGGGGCCTGAGGCGCCTGCAGGTGCTGATCAACGACAAGCCCATGCGCGATCTGGCGCTGAACGACGTGCTGGTGGCGCACCGATCACCCGCGGAGACCTCGCGCTATACCTTGAAGATTCAAGATGATCTGGGCGTATTGCGGGTGCAGGACCAGAAGTCTTCGGGCATCTGGGTGGCCACAGCGGCGGGATCGACGGCGGCCATCCGCTCGGCGGGCGGCGCGCTGCTCGACATCGACGACCCGACGCTGCAGTACCGGGTGCGCGAACTGATGCGTTGGGCGGTGCAGGGCGAGCCGCTGATCGGCGGTATCGTTCCGGATCAGCTCGAGGTGGTGTCGCGAATGTCCACCGGGATGCTCTACATCGACGGCGGGCACAAGAAGATCGCGTTCGGCTTTGGGGATCGCCTGGTGTTCAAGCCTTCGCTACGGCCGCTGCCGTGGGTGGCCCCTGCGCAACTGGACGAACGGCGTCAGGCCTGGCGCACTTCGGGCTGATCGACCTGCGGCGCGAGGCTGGCAAGCGGACCGGGCGTGCGGCGTCGGCTGCGCAGCACCGCATAGCCTGGCAGGCGACTGTGGCCGCGCGCGCACGAGTCCTCGTAAGCCACTGCGGCGCTCGAGTGATTCACGGTTCCGGGCACAGGCACTTCGCGTTGGCCGTGCGACCAGGCTTCGGCGAGACGCGCGACCTCCTGGCCGTCCAAGGGCCCGAGCACGCGTCGACGCAGGAACCGGCCGCAAGCTGCGCACACCGGCTCGCCGCGCAGATGCCCGAGCGCACGCGCCATCACCAATGTCACGAAAGCCGCCTCGCACGCTGCGAAAAGCGCGAACAACCAGCGCGGCGCAGGCAACACCCGCGTCGCGCCCAACGCCCGGTGGACGACCACGCCGGCCTTGAATTGCACGAGCAACGCGCCCGGCAGCCCCGGCACTCCGGTATCGGCTGCGAGCCCGGCGTCGACCAACTGCAGCGGTGTTTCCGCCCCCGAGACGATGAAGTCCGCGGCAAGCAAATCGGTTTGTTCGAGGACGGCTTGGCCCTGCTCCTGGCGAAAAGCCCAGGCATCGGTGACGCGGTGCGCGCCCAGCCAGGTCAGCGCGGCGAGGATCGACACCAGGAAGCGACTTGATCCCGGACGCCTTTGCGTCAGGTGGTGCACAGCGACCGTGACGACCGATAGTGCGAGCGCCGCCACGACGGCGTACAGACCCAGGATCGAGACGACGCGGCCCGCGAAACCGGTGACGACGCCGATCAGGGCGGCCGCGACTAGAGTGAAGAAGAGGGCGAGCAGGCTGCGCATGAGGAGACGGAACCCGCTGGAGGTCTGCGTTGTTCCGACTCGGGGCTACACCCCGTACTGCCGTGCCACTGTGACTGCCAACTCAATGAATTCCGTGACTTTCTCCGGCGTGGCGGGAACCTGCCAACAGGTCAGCGCGGCCATGCCGTCGTGCACGCGGATATCGGCCGGGTCGAACGCGCGCAGTTGAAAGCCGATGTCGCCCGAGAGCAACGCCTCGCCATCCGCCCCCGGCGAAAGCCGCATCTTGTAACCTTCGGGAATCCGAGGGTCATGCACTTCTGGAGCGTCCAGATCCGGCAGGTCCAGGCCCGTCGGCGGCGCCAGCGGCCCGAAGCGGACCACAGTGTGCGGATTGACCTTGGACAGTACGATCGCCCGCAAGTACCCGTCACCTTGACCGACTTCCGGTGCGCTCGCCTCGACCTTGACCGCGTAGCCCTTGTAGTCGCCCGAGAGCGTAGTCTGTTGCGTCGACTGCTGCGGCGAGAGGCCCAGCCTCTGACCCGCCTGCGCCACCGGATCGATGCGCCGGCGCGCCGTGCGGTAGAGACCCAACCCCGCGACACCCAACACGATGACTAGCGCGCCGATCAGAATGGCCTTGATCGGGTCGTACTTCGCTTCGGGCGGCATCTTCACGCAGCGATCGACTTCCACCGCCGACTGCTTCACGCGCGCCACTTCGGTGCACTTGCGCACCACGTCCGAGGCGAGGTTGGCGTAGTGCTCCTTTTCGGCGTTGAACTTCTTGCTGCGACTGTCATTCCACTGCTTTTGGAAGCGCGGCTCGGCCCGCAGGCGCTGCTTGCCCTGTTCCGGGTCCGCCGTGTCCAACTGGTCCGGATCCTGGCCCTTTGCCGCCAGTTCCTTCTTGCGCATCGTCAGGTACTGGACCAGCGCCTCGTCCTGTTCGAGATCCGCCCGCAGTTCCGCAAGCTTGACAGCTTCTTCCGGGCGAGCCTTCTCGATGTCGGCGCAACCGACGGGCAACATGAGCAAGCCAGCGAACGCCAGCGAACCCAGCGCGGCAACCCAACGATTCAAGCGGACTGGCATGGACAACCTCCAACACTTCGGTTGGTCGCTCCGTGGCGGGGGACGGGCGAGGCACGACCGAATGGCAGGGGCAATCTTGCCGCGGTGGCGCCCTTGACGGACGCACCGCCGATCGTTTCCTCGGGTCGGCCCTTCCCCCTGTCCAGGCCGCGGATTGCAGCGCCACCACTCAGGCGGAACACTGCTGAACAATCGTCCGGCGACTCTAGCACGCCATGCATGCCCACGCAATCTTTCGATCCAACGTAAACCGTCCCTGTTCCGCGGGCTTTGCGATCAG
>CAYHHL010000091.1:5192-21318 GCA_964356325.1 uncultured Enterobacteriaceae bacterium
ATGCTGACCGACGCGCGCGGACAGCCAGCCGTGGCGGCGCCGGTCGCCATCGCGATCCTGTCTATGCAAGGCAATCCGCAGGCGCTCGACCGGCTGCGCCACCTGGATCTGGAGGCCGTGACGGGCCCGGACGGCAGGTTCGAAGCGGCGCTGGAAAGTGAACGACTGGGGCCTGTTGCCGCAGTCGATCCAGCCGATCAGGATGCCAATCCGGGCCCGGGGTTGGTGCACGTCGAGGCTCGGTTCGCCGGATCGCCGGCGCTGGGCGAGTCGAGCGCGCAACAAACGCTGGATCTGCACAAGCTCGACGCCATCCTGGAACTGCGGCTCGCGGCCACGAAGCTGACGACGGAAACAGCCACCGTGGACGTCGAGATAGACGCGATGTCGGGCGATGTCCCGCTGGGCGCTGCGGAAGTGCGCTTGGCGAGCGACGGCAAAACGCTGGTGACGGTGCGGACGGCGGCCGATGGTCACGCCGAAGCGACGCTGCCGGTGGCCCAGTTGGGCGCAGCGGGACCGCACCTGCTGACGGCTAACCTCGACGCGACCGATCAGGTCAATGCCGCCGAAACGAGCCAGCGTCTCGATCTGGTCGGCTCGGTGGCGGTCGATCTGCAGGTCGAACGCGGCGAGGTGGGCAAGCCTTGCGGTGCCGAGGACTTCTGCGTGCACGGCGCGGTGTTCACGCTGCAGGGCGAAACGCGCCAACCGGTCCCGGCGGCGGCGCTGACCCTGCACGTCGAACGGCAGCAACTCGGTACGCTGGTCACTGATTCGGACGGCCGGTTCGCGGCCATTCTGCACGGCGATCGGCTGCTCAAGCAGTTCAAGCCGGGCTCGCTGGGGCTGGTGGCTCGTGCGCAAGTACCCATGCCTTTTCATGAAGTTGGCTGGAGTCCGATCGCGATCGTCGAATTGAGGCCGCCACCGTCGCTCTCGGGCTGGCTGTACGGCGCGGCGTTGGCGGCACTGGCAGCCGTGGCCGTGGTCGGGCGGTGGCGCGCAAGACGGCGGGAACTGGCGCTTCTGGACCAGCGCGAGGCTGACGCGGCGGGGCTGCCGAGCCAGGCGGTGCGGCGGCTGGGGCCCGGGGGCGAAGCGTCGTGCCTGGTGCGCGGTCAAGTCGTGCACGGCGAAACGGGCCGGCCAGTCGCTGCGCACCTGGCGTTCACCAGAGCAGGACGCGAAGAAGCGGGACATGGGCTGCCTGATCTGGAAGTCGATTCTCTCGACGGACGCTTCCACGTCGACGGGCTGTCAGCCGGTCGCTGGACGCTGCTGGTGCATTGCGCAGAGCACGAAGCCTTGGACGTGGCGATCGACCTGCCCCACGACGGCACCTTCGATGGTTGCGAACTACTTCCAGCAAGTTGCAGGGCGGTCGTGCGCGGTTCCTTCGCCAACTCCGTGCGCCGTTTCACGGGCCGGGCGGTCGACTGGAGCCGGGAAACGCCACGCGACGTCGAACCGCGCTGGTCGGGCTCAGTGCGCCGCGGTCAAGGTGAAGTGCGCAATGCTGTTCGTGAAGTCGAGCGCGCACTGTATGGGGCCCGCACCGAACCCGACACGGCGGCCCAAGCGCGCCAGGCTGTTGCTCGCGTGGAAGAGGCCCAGCGTTGAGGGAGTTGTGGCGCATGGGGTTCGGGAACGGGCTCGGGCACGGGCACGGGCTCGGGTTCGGGTTCGGGTTCGGGAACGGGTTCGGGCACGGGTTCGGCTCCGGTTCCGGTTCCGGTTCCGGCACCGGCTCCGGCACCGGCTCCGGCACCGGCTCCGGTTCCGGGTTCGGGTTCGGGTTCGGGGTCGGGTTCGGGCTGTGCCTGCTCGGCCTCCTCGTGTTGCCGGCTAACGCGCTGGCCGAGGATTTCGATCCGCAATCGCCTGACTGGACTGGCCTTTCGGTGCTGGTCGACACCGCGGCGATGGTCAACCTGCAACTGGAAGTGCGCGAAACCCTGGACTGGTCCAAGCTGGATGAGCATGCCGTCGTGTGCTTGGTGGCGCCGCGGGTCGCTCCGACCGGGGCAGCGTTGAAGAGCCTCGTGCGGTTCGTCGAGTCGGGAGGCCGGCTGATTGTCGCCGACGATTTTGCCCAAGGTGGCGCGTGGTTGCACCCCTTCGGCATCGACCTGGAGCCGCACACCGGCGGGTCGATCCGCCACTTCGAGGACGTCCAGACGCTGCCCCAGGTCGAGATCGATCCCGATGAAGACGCGCGTGATTCGGCCCGACGCTGGATGGCTCCCGCGGCGCACATCACCCCCTCGGCGTTTCTGGGCCACAACCTGCATGCGCCGATCGTCCTGAATCATCCCGGGGCGTTGCGCGTGACATCGGCGTCCGGCGTGGTCTGGGGGCATTTCCGTGAACCAGGCCTGGCGTGGCTGGCCGAAAGCGACCGCGGTGCCGGGCGCGTGCTGGCCCTGGCCGATCCGTCCGCGCTCATCAACGGCATGCTGACCCGCCTGCACGACAACAAGCAGTTTGCCGCCAACATGATGCGCTACTATTGCGTGCTCGACCGGCCCTGCCGCGTCACCCTGGTCGCCAATTTGCAGGACGTCCACGGCCTGTTCCAACCCCGAGCGGACTCGGCAAGACCGACGACACTGCGCTCCGGCTTGGAACAAATCGATCGGTTCCTGCGCTGGCTGCACACCGCGCTGCAAGGGCCGATGACCGCGCCGGCGCTGCTTGTTCTCGTGTTGGCGTTGCTCGGCTTGGCCGTCGTGCGCCTGGCCCGGGCGCCCGCGCCGATCCTGCCGCCGCAGCCGATGTGGCCGCGCAAGGACAGCATCCTGGCTGAGACGGTCGGCGCCTGGCTGTCGCACGCGGAGGCGGACTATCGGCGCCCGGCGCGGTTGCTCGCGAATCACCTGGCGCGGGTGGTCGAACGCATCGATCGGCAGGATGGCGGCGCAAGGACCTACAATCGCAGCCAGGGCGAGATGCGCGCGACCGGGTTCGGCCTGCAACTGCGACCCCAGGCCATCGACAGCCTCGTGCGCGCGGGGCAATGTTCGGAACAGGCGGGCCAGCGGCTGCGCGACGTATTCACCAACCTTCGCAACGCCGCGCAGGAGGACGCAGAACCGATCTCGCGCAGTCGTTTCGGGCAGTTGGCGGCTGATGTCGAGTGGGCGGAATCGCTCATCCACCACACGCAATCGGACACGCCCCGCTCACGCGCGCCGGAACGAGCTGACGATTTCGGGTAGATACATTTCGTGTAGATACATTTCAGGTAGCTACAATGCGTGAACAGGAGCCTTTGGATGCCAGCCGACGACACAGCCGACGCCACAGCCGCGAAGAACACGGGCTTTCTTGCCGGCCGCGCCTTGCCGCGCGCCCCGATCGACCTGGCGCCGACGACGGTCGCCCTGGATCACCACCGTCTGGCCAGCGCCGTGGCGTTGCGTGAACGGGTTCAGGCTGAAGTTTCGAGAGTCTACATCGGACCGGAAGAGGTCGTGACCTTGCTGCTGGCGTCGATGCTGGCGCGCGGTCACGTGTTGCTCGAAGGTGTGCCGGGCCTGGCGAAGACGACGCTGGCCAAGGCTATGGCGACGGCGATCGGCTGTGAATTCCGGCGCATCCAGTTCACTCCCGACCTGCTGCCCGCGGACATCACCGGAACCTACGTGTTCAACCAGAAGATCCACGAGTTCGAGCTGCGACGCGGGCCGATTTTCGCCCAGGTCGTGCTGGCCGACGAGATCAACCGCGCGCCGGCCAAGACCCAGTCCGCGCTGCTCGAGGCGATGCAGGAACGCCAGGTGACGATCGAGGGCAACACGCAACCGTTGCCCGAACCGTTTCTCGTGCTGGCGACGCAGAATCCTGTGGAGCAAGAAGGCGTTTACCTGCTGCCTGAGGCGCAGATCGATCGCTTCGTTGTGCGAATCCGCCTGGATTATCCGAGCCAGCAAGACGAGTTGCGCATGCTGCTGACCTACAACCAGCCGGTGGGCAAGACCAATCCAGTGGCGCACGTCGCGGAACTGTTGAGTTTTTCGGAATCCGTCGATCTCGTGCACGTCGAAGAGAAGCTGATGCTCTACGCGGTGCGGCTGGTGCAGGCGACTCGCGCGCATGCCCGCGTTGCGCTCGGAGCTTCGCCGCGAGCCTCCTTGGCGCTGATGCGATTGGCCAAAGCCTGGGCGTTGTTGCACGGCCGGGACTATGTGCTGCCGGACGACATCCGCAGGCTGTGCCCGCCGGTGCTGGAACACCGCGTGATGGTCACGACCGACGCCGCCATCGAGGGCGTGACTTCGGCGGCGGTGGTCAGGGACGTGCTGGCGCGCACCAAGCTGAACGAGGGCACGCCGGGCGTCGTAGGTCCGCGTGCTGACTACGTGATCGCCGACCTGCCGCCGCACCGGCCCGAGGCGTAGGCGATGCTCGAGCCGCGCGGTCAACTGCTGCTGATGACGGCGCTGGGCCTCGTGGCCGGCGGTCTGGCGCTGTCGATGGCGGGGCCAGTGCTCGCGGGCGTGGTGCTGCTGGCCGCGATGATTCAGGAATTGCTGAGGTTGCGTGCGGCGTTGCGGCCAGCCCAGCCGGGGGCGATGCCGGGGCCGCCCTGGGGCTTGCAGGCCGAGCTTTCGGTGGACAAGGACGCCGCCGGCATGCGCGCCCTGCCGTCGCATCGCGCAGGTCGCGAGATTCCTTTGCGTTTCGACCTGCGTGTCGCTCCGGCGTTCGATGGCGTGCGGGTCGAACTGCAACACTGGGCCTCGAGTCCAGGCATCGAGGTGCCGCAAGGCCTGACGGCGCTGGTCTTGCGCAGCGGGCATGCGCGGGCGCCGGTGCGGACGGTGCCGCAAAGCGCGGCGGTGCATCGAATCCTGGGTGTGCAGGCGCGGTTGGTCGACGCGCTGGGGCTGGTGTCGGCCCAGGTGTTCCTGCCGTGCCCGTGCGAACTGGCGGTACTGCCACGATCTTTACCCTTGGATCTCAAGCGGGTAGCCGAAACGAGGCGGAGCGCGCCGCGGACTTCTGGTGGTCAACGCCCGGACAAGGTGCAGGGTCACGGCGACGAACTGCGCGAAGTGCGCGACCACATGCCCGGCGATCCGTTCAAGCACATCGCGTGGAAGGCAACGGCTGTGCGAGGCCGTTTGATGTCGCGGAGTTTCGAGCGCGAACAGACCCGGGCGCTCTACGTCGTGCTCGATACTGGCGCCTCGATGCGGGACGGCCGGCCGGGCATGGGCGCGCTGGACCAGGCGCTGGATCTCGTGCACTCGCTGTCTGAAGCTTGCGCAAGGTCGCACGATCCCTTCGGTCTGGCGCTAGTGGACGGCCGCGTGGTGGATCGCCGGCCGGTGCTGGAAGGGCTGGCAGCGTTGCGCGACACGGACCGGGCGCTGCTGGACATCCGCCGGGCGGTGGCAGAAGACCTGGCGCCGATGGTCGACTCGGATCTGCTGGATACCGTGGCGCTTTACCTGCGCGCCATCGAGCGCGTGGCGCTGCCCGACGGCGTGGACGAAGCGGCGAAGGTGCGGCATCGCCAGCGCGTGGTGATGGCGGCCCTGGCGCGGCTGCCGGAGCGCGAGCGCTTGCCCACGCTGCGGGGGGCAGAGCCCAGCGCGCGGCCGGACATCGCGATCTTACGGCGGTTCTGTCGGGCGATGGACCTGCCGCTGCCGTACCGCGAGGGCATGGCGCCGTCTGATCGGGTGCAGGGCATGATCGAGGGGCTGCAGGCGGCGATGGCGGCGCGCAAGGGTCCGTTCGCCATCGTGATCGTCTCGGATTTCAGGCGTTTGGCAGGTGTGTGCGCGCCGCTGTGGCAGGCGTGTGCGCGGGCGAGGCTGGCGGGCCACAGGCTGCTGGCGGTCGCGGTGCGCGAGGTGGAGACCGGCGACCTGCTGGAACTGGCGGGACAGGCCGACGACATCGACACGGTACGCGGGCTGGTGCGCGCGGACGCGGCAGCGCGGCAGCAGTTGCTGGACGAACTGGCGGATGGGGCGCGGCGAGCCGGCGCGGCGTTCCTGCCCGATCCGAATCCTGAGGAGCTGGTGGCCCTTTGGCGGGCCTAGTAGCGGAAATCCGAAGTTCGCACCGGGATCGACGGCTAGATATTCTGCCGGCGGCTGAAGCCGCGCCTAGATTTGCGAAGCCCCGCCTGCGCGGGGCTGGGAGGCCTTCGACTCGTCGTCGGGCCTATAGCAATCACGTGACCCAGCCCGGCGAAGGCCGGGCTTTGTAAGGGTAGGCGCGGCTTCAGCCGCCGGCCCCTCACCTGCGGATGTGACCCACGCAACCCGGAGCGTACTTCGGAATTGTCGTACTAGGGCACTGATTCGGGTGGCGGCGTCGTCATCTCGGTAAACCACGCGTGGCCCACGTCGTGAAACAGCACCTCGGGCTTGCCGGGCTGGAAGTACAGCACCGGCCGGAAACCGTCGTACAGCGCATTGCTCATTTGCGCCGGGTACTTCTTCCACCAGCCTTTCTGCTCGAAGAACTTGGACCAGGCGTCGCTCGTCTGGCTGTCCTCGAAGCCGTCCGCGGTGATGCGCAACCAGCCAGTCTCCTTGACCGGCGCGTACTTGCACGGCAGCGTGAAGGTCTCACCGGCCTGGGTCGTCGGCCCCGGCCCATGACCGACGTTGGCCGTCACTTCTACCGTCATCTTGCACGCGGCCGGCTGCTGCACAGTCACCAACGGTTCAGCAAAGGTTACAAGGTATTTCATGTCGGTCACGCTCGCCTGGGCTGTTCCGGCGCCCGACTCGCGATCGTCCTCGCGCAAGTACGTGCCGTCCTGTTGGCGAGCAAAAGCCATGCGATTCAAAGCACGTGTACCAGTCACCGCGCCCGGCTCAGGCTCGACCAGCGGCGGCAGTACGAAGCCCTCGATCACTGCAGCGGTAAAACGGCGGTGTTCCGCAATGTTGCCCTGGTTCCAGTCGTACTGAAGCACTTGCGCCTGCCAGGTGAACTTGCCGGGGCTGGCGGTGACGCTGTGCGCCTGGCAGGCGTTGCGGTCGACGATCGTGTGCGTGAAGGCCGCAGATACTTGGAAGGACAGCCATTCCTCGTAGTCGATGCAGTTGCCGATGTTGCGCTGCACCCACCACGCGCCGACCGGCGACGAGCCCGGCGAAACCAAGCCATCAGGGCCGACCTCGGCCGGCGCAACGGCGTCGAGGCCAGCATCGGCCACCTGCGCCCCAGCGTCCGCACTCGCAGCAGCCGAGCGGGTCGGAAAGGCCCCGCAGCCGCCGATCAGCAGCGCGAGACATCCAGTCAGGTAACTGAAAATAGAGTAAAATATTCCGGTTCGACGCACGGCGTGGCCCTCGGTGTCCAGCGGCACAGTGGCGAATGCGCGCCCCCGCCGTCAAGTAGGCAAGCGCCACGGAGAAAACTACGTTTCTCCTTTGGGGTTCCCCTTGTTGCGCTGGCGCACCCGGACCGCTACCATGCGCCGCTCGCCCGCGCGCTTGCCGCCGGCGGAGGCCGTGACATGATGCGCGTTTGTTCGCTCTTCGGCCGGTTCGCCTGCCTCGCGCTGCTCCTGAGCGCCTGCAGTGGCCCCGAAGCTCCCGCTGCCAAAGATGCCGCCACTGCCAAAGACAGCCTTGGCTTGCCTGGCGACGGCACCGCGACCGACTCCAGCGGCAGCGCGGACTTGCTGCCCGACGTCCCGTTCAACCCCTACACCGGCAAATGCATCGGCGGTCCGACCACTTGCGACGACGGCAACCCCTGCACGACCGACGATTGCGATCCGCTCAACGGCTGCAGCAACGTCGTCAAGCCCTGCGCGGACGCCGATCCCTGCACGTTGGACGCTTGCGACGTGAAGACGGGCACTTGCGGCCACGTTGCGGATCCCTGCGAGGACGACAACCCCTGCACGCTGGGCGCGTGTCTGCCGGACGAGGGCTGCACGTTTTCGATCGTGGACTGCAGCGACGGCGACGCCTGCACGTCCGACGGTTGCTCCAAGCAGGGTGGCGGTTGTCAGAACACGGCGCTGGACTGCAACGACGGCCAGACGTGCAGCATCGACTCCTGCGATCCGGTTCAAGGCTGCGTGCACGAAAAGCCAGTCGGCGCCAAGTGCTGTGAATCACCTGGAGATTGCGACGACGGCAACGTCTGCACGGTCCACACTTGTAGCGGCGGAGTCTGCTCGGGCCAGGGCGTGTTCGGCTGCTGCAAGGACGACAAGGCCTGCGACGACAAGGACCCATGCACCACCGACAGTTGCAACCTGGGCAACGGCAAGTGCGTCAACGCGCTGGTGGCCGGTCCAGGCTGTTGCATGGCCGACGCCGACTGCGACGACAAGACCGCTTGCACGCTGGACAAATGCGTCGGAAACGGCTGCAGCCACGAAGTCACCTGCTGCAGCGAGGCGGGCGACTGCGGCGCGGCGGACCTGTGCGCAACTCCGACGTGTACCACGGCCGGCTGCGCGATCGTGCCCGAGAAGGGCGTCGGTTGCTGCGATCCCGATATCGAGCAGAGCGGTTTCGAGGACGGCGACACCTGGCAGCCCGAGCTAGCGCCGGCGTTGAACGGGCAGTGGAGCGTCGGGAACGTGCCCGGCAAGGTCAAGACCGGTGTCATGGCCCTGCAATACAAGGAGAAGACCACCGCGACCATCCCCGGCGGCGGCACGGTCGCCACGGCGCGAATGCCAGAAGTCGTCCTGCCCGCCGGTCGCACCGCCACGCTCACGTTCCAATACCGCGGCATCCCGAAGAACAACGCCAAGGTCAGGCTAAAGGCCATCACGTCCGCGGGCGTGTGGATCCTCTGGGAAGGCGGCAGTGTGTCGAGCTTCCAGAAGGTGACCGTCAACCTGAATGGGTTCGCCGCCCGGCCTGCCACGCGCAAGCTCCGGCTTTCGTTCGAAGTCGCCGGTCTCCAGGCTACCGGCGAAGCCTCGATCGACGACCTGGCGTTGGTTACGACCTGCCTGGCGCCGGTGTGCACGACCAACGCCGGCTGCAATGACAACCTCGCGGCCACCGCTGAAGTCTGCGCGAGCGGTACCTGTGTTTACACAGCAGAACTGGAGTATTGCGAGCAGTCCGGGCCCAAGTGCGACGACGCCAAGGTGTGCACCAACGACAGCTGCCAGAACCTGAAATGCCAGCACGTGGCCCTGTTCAATTGCTGCACGGAAACGAAGGATTGCGAGGACAAGAACGTTTGCACCAACGACACCTGTCAGTTCAACCAGTGCGGCCACACCAAGAAGCCCGCGGACGTGTGCTGCACGCAGACCGCCGAATGCGACGACAAGAACTTGTGTACCCTGGATGCCTGCCCCGCGGTCGGCCTGGGCTGCACGCACACACAGACCGACGCCAACTGCTGCACGACCGCGAAGGACTGCGACGACAAAGATGATTGCAGCATCGACAGTTGCAGCCCGGGACACCAATGCGTGCACCTGAACCAGTGCTGCACGTCCACTGCGGATTGCGACGACGGCGATCCGCTGTGTACGACGGATATCTGTGACGCGAAAGGCTTCTGCAGTTGGACGCCGACCAACGCTGTGGGGTGCTGCGTCATGGATGTGTTCGCGCTGGACTTCGAGGACGGCAAGCTGCCGGCTCAGGTGACGCTGCAAAACGGCCCGACGCAGGTGAAATGGCAGGTGATGAGCGGCAAGCAGGCGCACGGCGGCAAGACCGCGCTGTGGTACGGCGACCCGGCGACCAACAACTTCGACGACGGATCGCAGAACACGGGCACGGTCAGCCTCAAGCTCGTGGACCTGCCGAACGGCGAGACGCTGGAATTCGCCTTCTGGGTGTGGATGCAGACCGAAGGCGGGCCGCCGTATGACGAACTGACCCTGAGCGTGGTCGGCACGCCGGTCGAACTGTGGAAGAAGTCCTCGGTCGGCCTGCAGATGGGCCAATGGGTGCAGGTCAAGATCAACCTGTCGGCCTACGCGGGCAAATCGGTGACGCTGAAGTTCGTGTTCGATACCGTGGATAGCGCCATCAACGAAACCCAGGGCGTCTTCCTGGACGACCTGACGTTGCATCGCAGCTGTTCAGCGATTCCGTGACCTCGCTCTACGCCTCGACTTCGCACGATCTTTGCCGACGAGCCGGGGCCGGGTGACCACGCCCACGGGGTGCGCGCCTTGACGCCTTCGGGAGCGGCGGCGATGCTCCCGCGGGTTGCTTCCCGTGGCCCCTGCGAGACCTCCGATGCGCTACTGCCCCCGTTGCGGCACGACCACCGAGGCGGCTGTCTGCCCCGCGGACGGTACGCCGACGGTCAGAACAGTCACCATGGAACGCCGCGGCTTGAGTTCAGGCGATGTCCTGGGCGGGCGTTACCGTGTGTTGGGCGAACTCGGTCGCGGCGGCTTCGGCGTGGTGTTCGATGCGGTCCACGTGACCACGGGCCATCCGGTCGCGGTCAAGGTCCTGACGCCGACGCCGGGCGAGGAAGGCCAGGAACTGGCGCGCCGGTTCTTCCAGGAAGCCAGCCTGACGTCTCGGCTTTCGCACCCCAACACCGTGCGCGTGTTCGACTTCGGCCAAACCGACGGCGGCGACCTGTTCCTGGCGATGGAACGGCTGAACGGCGAGACGCTCCAAGCCCTGCTGGCGCGCAACGAACGCGAGGGTCTGTACTTGACCGAGGCGCAGTCCGTCGACATCGCCGTGGCGGTCCTGCGCAGTCTCGGTGAGGCGCACGCCCATGGCCTGGTCCACCGCGACATGAAGCCGGCCAACATCTTCCTGCACACCATCTCGGGCGGCGACAGCATCGTGAAGGTGTTGGATTTCGGCATCGTCAAGGACGCTGACAGCGGCATGACCCAGGCGGGCAAGGCGCTGGGCACGCCGACGCACATGAGTCCGGAGCAGGCGCTGGGCAAGACCGTCGATGCGCGGGCGGATCTCTACGCGCTGGGCGTGGTCCTGTTCGAGTGCCTGACCAACTCGCTGCCGTTCTTCGGTGACAACCCCTTGTCGATCGTGATGAAACACGTGACCGAACCGGTGCCGTCGGTGGCGATGCGGGCGCCGGGGCGGGTGCGGCCCGTTCTGGCCGGCGTGGTCGAAAAGGCCATGGCGAAGAACCCGGAGGACCGCTGGCAGAGTGCCCTGGACTTGCGCAATGCCCTGCAAGCGGCGCTGGGGCAAGGGCTCGAGACGGGCATGTACCGCATGCCGCCGATCGTAGCGCCGCCAGCGAAATCGCCCAAGCCGGCCGAAGTCCCGGCGCCGACGCCCATGCCGCGATCGGGTCCGATGGAACTCCTGCCGACGCCGCTCGTCGCGCCTAGGGTCATCGTGTCGCTCCCGGTCGCGCGGGTGCCTGCATCGGAAGTCGAGTGCGATACTGCGTATATGCAGCTGCCGACGATGCTCGAAGATTCTGAGCCACCAGCCGACCTCGAGCCCTGGCCGGAGGAAGCGGCCGAGTCGGCTTTCGCGGACCAAGACACGGGGTCCTTCTACGAAATCGGCTTGGCGATCGGCGGTGAGGACGACGAGCCGACCGTCGCCGCGAGTCCGGAACCCGCGATGGCGCAACGGCATGCTCAGCCGGGCACGCGCGTGACCCTCGAGCCGGCGCCCTCGCTCATCGCCGGAACGCCGCATTCGAACAAGGCAGTGACGACCCGGCCAGCACCGCAGCCACCGCCGCTCGTCGGGCAACGCGCCCGTCCGACGCTGATGCCCGAACCGCCGCCGGAAAACATGTGGGAAAACATGCAGTCTCGCCTGGCCATGGCGGGAATGCGCGGCAACCCGGCGTTCGGCATGCTGCCCCTGACTGGGCACATGGGCGACCCGCGCGCCGATCGGATTCTGCAAGACCTGATGACGCGCGCCATGCCGTCCAACGCAAGGCGCAAAGCGGCTCCAGGGCTGTCGGCGCTGGCCCTGACCGACGATGCGCGGCGTGCGGTGCTGTGCGGCCAGGACGGCACCGTCCGTGTTGTGCATCTGGGCGTGCTGGACGAAGAACCGGTGCAGGCGTCCGAACTTCCGGGCCAGGTCGAAGTGGGCCACCACACGGCCTTGGTGGCGGCGGTCATCGCGTCGCCGGATGGTCGCTTGCTGGCGACGGGCACGGTCGAAGGGCTAGTGCGGTTGTGGGATCCGAGCGCGGGGCACTGTCTGGCGGAACTGCAACTGGAAAGCGGCGTGACCTGCCTGGCGATGGCGACGGACGGCAAGCTGCTGGTGGTCGGCTCGCAGGACGGCACCGCGCACCTCCTGGAAGTACCTGATCTGACAGTGCGACGTGTGTTGCGCGGCCATCGCGACGCGGTGACGGCGGTGGCGGCGGCCGGCTCGCGGCGGCTGGTGGTCACGGCGGGCGAGGATGGCGTGGTGCGCACGTGGGATCCGGTCGGCGGCGGTGCGCGTCTGACCTGGCGCGGCCACGAGGGCGCAGTCGGCGCGGTGGTGGTGTCGCACAACGGCCAGTCCGTCGTCGCGGGCGGTTGGGACGGCAAGCTGCTGAGTTGGAACACGCGGACCGGCGAACTCGTGCAAACGATCGAAGCACACCGCGACGTCGTAGCGGGCCTCGCGCTGGATCGCAGCGGGCAGCTGGTGGCGACGGCATCGGATGACCGCAGCGTGGCGATCTGGCGCTTGCACACGGGCGAAAAGGTCACGGATCGCGAGAACTTCAGCGCGGGAGCCAAGTGCGTGGGCTTCCTGGACGATGAGTTGGCGGTCGTGGCGGGTAGCTGGGACGGCTACTTCCGCAAGATCAACTGGTAGCGACGCGGGTCAGGCCGTCCTCGTCGAACAGCCGCATCCACACCTCGCGCAAGTCGGCGGGCAGCGGGCACAGCAGGTCCAGCCGTTGCCCGGTCAGGGGATGCGTCACCTGCAACCGTTGCGCGTGCAGCGCCAGTCGATCCAAGCCCCAGGTCTCGCGGTAATGCCGGTTCAGCTTGCCCGCACCGTACTCGCCGTCGCCCAGGATCGGGTGGCTCACGTGCGCGCAGTGGTGCCGCGCCTGCCGCCAACGTCCGGTATGCAAGAGCAAACGCACGAGCGAACAGCGCTCAACGGCACTGTCCAACAGCGGCTGCAGCGTCGTGCGGGCCTCGCGCTTCACGCCATTCTCGTCGCCGATCGCGTAGTCGATCTCGAGAGTTTGCAGGGGCCGCCCGCGCACCGCCGCCAGGTAGCTCTTCTGCGCGTCGTCCGCCTGCAACGCCGCCTGCCAGGTGGCAATTTGCTCGCGGTTCAGGGCCAGCAGCACCACGCCGCTCGTGCCGCGGTCCAGCCGATGCAGCGCAAAGCCCGGCTGGCCCAGAAGTGCCGGCAATGCTTGCATGAGCGTCCACTCGGGCCGACCCGCGAACGCGCTGTTGTGCACGAGCATGCCCGAAGGCTTGTGGACCGCCGCCGCCGTGTCGTCACGCCAGAGCAGCGTCACCGGCGCGCAGTCGTCCGGCCCGTCGAGACGCGGGTTGCCATGGCGATCGCGCGCCAGCTACAGGTCCAAGTTGCGCACGTTCAAGGCGTTGGCGGTGATGAAGTCGCGCCGCGGTTCGACCTGATCACCCATCAGCACGTTGAACACGCTGTCCGCCGCCACCGCGTCCTCGACCTTCACCTGCAAGATCGTGCGCTTGGACGAATCCATGGTCGTTTCCCACAGCTGCTCGGGGTTCATTTCGCCCAAGCCCTTGAAGCGATTCAGCTGTACGCCCTTGCTGCCGAACTCGAAGATGCGGTCCAGGATGCCCTCGAGGTCGTCCACCTGCACGGTCGTCTCGCCGCGCGTCACGGCGTAGGGGCCCTTGCCGAGCACGGCTTCCACGTCGTCGATGCGCGCCTGCAACAGCTTGTAATCCGAGCCTTCCAGCATGCGCTTGCCAATCACGGTCATGCGCGCCACGCCTTCGCGACGGGTGCGCACGTGGATGCTGCCGGTGACATGGTGATCGAGGTCTTCGTGAGCCGTGACGACGCGCACTTCCGGATTGCCCATCGCCGGTTCGTTCACGTGCAACCACTCGATCGCCTCGCCGATGGCCTGCTGCAGCGTGCCCTCGTCTTCCAGCATTTCCGCCGAAAGTCGGGCCGCCTTCACGAATCCTGCCACCACGCGCTCGTCGGTCGCCGGGCCCATGCGCTTGGACAGGCGGTGCAGCACGTTGCGGAACTCCACGACCTTGCGCACGAGCTTCTGCAGGTCGGCGCTGTGCACGTTGCCGCCCGGTCCCGAAACCGTCACGTCGTCCGAACCGTTCTGGATCAGGTAGTGATCCTTGGACGCGTCGTCGAGCAGGTAGTTCATGGTCTTGCCGCGCTTGGCCCCGTACAGCGGCGGCTGGGCGATGTACAAGAAGCCGCGCTCGATGATTTCGGGGAACTGGCGGAAGAAGAACGTGAGCAAAAGCGTGCGGATGTGCAGGCCGTCCACGTCCGCGTCGGTCATGATGATGATGCGGTGGTAGCGCAGCTTGTCGAGGTTCTTGTCCTCGCCGATGCCCGCGCCCAACGCCGTGATCAGCACCACGATTTCATTGCTGGACAGCATCCGGTCGTAGCGGGCCCGCTCGACGTTGAGGATCTTGCCGCGCAACGGCAGGATGGCCTGGTACTGCCGTTCGCGGCCATTCTTTGCCGACCCACCCGCCGATTCGCCTTCCACGATGAACAGTTCGCACTTGGCAGGGTCCCGTTCCTGGCAGTCCGCCAGCTTGCCGGGCAGCGACGAACTCTCGAGCGCGCCCTTGCGGCGGACCATGTCGCGGGCCTTGCGGGCGGCCTCACGCGCTCTGGACGCATCGATCGCCTTGCCGATCACGCGCTTGGCTTCGGTCGGATGCTCCGCCAGGTACTCGGACAGCTTCTCTGACACCACCGCTTGCACGATCGGCGTGATTTCCGAACTGACGAGCTTGTCCTTGGTCTGACTCGAGAACTTCGGGTCGGGCAGCTTCACCGAGATGACGACGACCAGGCCTTCGCGGATGTCCTCGCCCGAAAGCGGTTCCTTCTCCTTCTTGCGCAGGCCTTCCTTCTCTGCGTAATCGTTGACGACCCGCGTCATCGCCTGGCGAAATCCGGTCAGGTGCGTGCCGCCATCGCGGTTGCGGATGTTGTTGGTGAAGCAGACCGCCTGTTCCGTGAAGCTATCGTTCCACTGCAAGGCCAGTTCCACGTCGAATTGCCGGCCGTCGTCCAGCTTGCGCTTGGCGGTCAGGTACACCGGCGGGTCGTGCAGCACGGTCTTGTTCTTGTTCAGGAAGGTCACGAAGGAACCGATGCCGCCGGCGAAGTTGAACACCGCCTCGCGCTCGTCCCGCTCGTCCTTGATGCTGATGGCGAGGCCGCGGTTGAGGTAGGCCATCTCGCGGAAGCGCGCCGTCAAGGTGTCGAAGTTGAAGTCGGTCATCGAGAAGATCTCGGGGTCCGGCTTGAAGTGGACGCGCGTGCCGGTGCGGTCCGACGCCTCGATCGCCTTGATGCCCTCGACCGTGAAGCCGCGGCGGAACTCCATGTGCCACTTGGAACTTTCGCGATCGATGGTCAGCTTGAGCCATTCCGACAGGCCGTTGACCACGGACACGCCGACGCCGTGCAAACCACCCGAGATCTTGTAGCTGTTCTGGTCGAACTTGCCGCCCGCGTGCAGTTCGGTCAGGGCGACTTCCGCAGCCGAGCGGCCATCCCCATGATCGCCCACGGGAATGCCACGGCCGTTGTCCTGCACGCTGCACGAACCGTCGAGGTGCAAGACGATTTCGATATGGGTGCAGAAGCCGGCGAGCGCCTCGTCCACCGAGTTGTCCACGACTTCGTAGACCATGTGGTGCAGGCCCGAGCCGTCGTCGGTGTCGCCGATGTACATGCCCGGGCGCTTGCGCACCGCATCGAGCCCGCGCAGCACCTTGATCGCGCCGGCGTCGTAGGCGACGTCGTCGGGCGCGGCGTCGGGTCGGCGGGATTCGATCGGGTTGCGCTCGTCCATCGGTTCTCGTCCTTCAGCCGGCGGCAATCCGCCCATCCTCGACCCTGAGCATCTGAGCGCGCCCGGCGAGCCGCGCGAAGGTCTCGCGGTCGGTGCCGGTGAGCCAGACTTGGGCGCCGAGATCGGCGAGCATTGCGAGCAGCGCGTCGCGCCG
>CAYHHL010000092.1:0-21225 GCA_964356325.1 uncultured Enterobacteriaceae bacterium
GTCAGAGGTGATCACGGCGGCGGTGCGGGACGGCTCGCTGGATCGACCGTTGCCGGAGCCGGAGCCGGGGCCGGGGCCGGGGCCGGGGCCGGGGCCGGGGCCGGAGCCAGGATCGGAGCGGTAACCGCAGAACGGGCTGAACTCACGCCCGAACCCGTTCCCGAGCCCGAACCCGTTCCCGAGCCCGAACCCGTTCCCGAACCCGTTCCCGTTCCCGAGCCCGCCGCGGTTACCCCTTCTTGTCGCCCATGATCATCCGCTTCGCCGTCCGCGCAATCGTCTGGTTCACCTCGCGGCTGGTCGAGCAATCCTTCAAATCCTTGGCCGTCAGGGTGCGCAGGAACGTCATCGAGAAGGTGATCGGCGTCTTCGGGTTGAACACCAAGGCCTTGCGCGTCGAATAGTCCTTGGTCCACTGGCGGTTGCGGCAGATCTGCGCCAGCAGGTCGTCGGGCAGCGCCTTGTTCGCGGCAAAGCTCGTCACCTCGCCGTCGGTCAGCCGCGGCGACTTCAGCACCGCCATCGACACCAGCTTTTTCGGGTCGCGGACCAGCAGCTTGCGCACCGAGGAATCGCCGACCATCGCCAGGCGCACCTTCTGCGACACCGACATCTTCAGGATCAAGGCCTGCAGGCTCGACGTGCGCTTCTCGTCCACCGGCGCGTTCGGGTCCAGGTTCTGCTCGCCCTGCCGCGTGGCCATCAGCATCGCCGAAGCGAACTCCGCGTCGTCGAGGCCCTTTTCGTCCTCCTTCTCCTCGCCGAGCACCAGAGCCTTGGCCTCGCGGAAACCCGGCATGTGGTCCAGCGCCAGGTTTTCGTGCACCGCCAGTTCCAGAAGGCCCTGGATGACGCCCTGGGCCGCCGCCGGATTGAGGTACAGCGCCTCGATGATCGCCGGATACCGCAGTGCCCGCACTTGGTTGCGCCCGATCGTGTCGCACACCGCCTTGGATGCCACGCCGGCCAGCCAGCGCACCGTGTCGTCGGCCGTGTGGCTGTTGAGCATGGTCGCCTGGGCCGCCATCTCGCTCTTGTACAGCGCGCGGGCCGCGGTATCGAGGTGCGTGATGTCCTGCATCGCCTGCAGAACCGGCCCGAGCATGTCGCTCGGCATGGCCAGCAGCGCCTCTTTGGCCGCCTGACGCACCGGAAGTTCTGGATCCGCGGTCAGATACAGCTGGGCGGGGACGAGCGCGTCGGGCGGAACCGGCAGCATGCCTTGGGCCACGCGCAGACGCCTCGCCTGCTCGGCCGATCGAGCCACCAGCGGCTGCAGCGCTGTGTGCAAGGACGTCGGATCGATCGGGGTACCGGAGGCGAAAGCAGGCGTCGACATGCGCTCCTGGAGCAATGCGTCCAGATCGGACGGCGGCAAGAAGATCGTTGTACACCCGCGAACTGAATGCGTGAAGCGGCGCAGAATGGCAACTGAATGCTTGTGAGGCGTCGGCGCGAGTGTATGCTGCAGACGTGCGGGCCGCTGCGGCCGGGGAAAACGTCGATGTCCGTGGACCGCAAGAAATGCCAATGGTTGCACAACGGCCGGTGGATTGCCCTGGCGCTGCTGACCTTGCCTGCGCTGACCGTCGCAGCCATGACCCCGTCACCGCAGATAAAGCCAGGTAGTGAAACGAGTTTGACTGCGATTCACTCATACGAATTCCATTTGATTCAAGCTCGGCATGGATCCGATTCCGTCATCCCGGGGCCGGCGCCGCGCCGGAGCCCGGGACCCAGGCTGCCTTTGCAACCTCCCGCTTTTTCGCGACATCTAGCCTGGGTCCCCGCCTTCGCGGGGATGACGGACAGGGGGCGATCGGGGCAAGGTAACGATCCGGTTCACCAGGATTTGGTATCAGTGGGAGGGCTGTGGATGGCGAGCGCGGCCAGCCTAGGTCTGCCTGAGTGGCCGGCTCTGGCACTGGTGTTGGCGCCGCAGCCTAACCGCGCACAGTTCCTTCAGAATGTCAGCTCGATGCGGCAGGTTGCAACGCGGCCGGTCGGCAGGGGGCTGCGGGCCATGTTGCGGCGCTCTGGGCGCGGCGCGGCGCTGGAAGCACGTTCGGCGCATGAGCTGGTTCGCGTGCCGCTCGTGCAGTCCGATACCTGGCTCGAGCAGGCCCGGACCGCCCAAGCTGGTCGGCCGCGCTGGCAGTTGCGCACGCCAGAGGTGCAATGCGACGCCTGCGCGGCTTCGGCACATGACGCGGAGGCGGGCGAGGACAGCATCCGCCGCGACATACCCGACATCAATACGTTCACGACGTTACAGCTGGGCAGCGCGATGTTCAAGGTCACGAGCCTGCAGCCGTTCTCGCTCCTGTTCAAGCAGCACTTCTGACCTACGCTGTGGGTTTGACCGGCGAATCACGTCGAGCCACAGCGTCTAGCGAATCACGTCGAGCCACAGGGGTGTCGGTTCGGTCGGCACCGGGCCAATGTCGATCGCCGCGCGCAGTTCCGTCAGCGCCGCCCGGGCCTTGACCTCGGTGGTCGCGTGCACGAACGCCATCGGCTCGCCGTCCGTGACCGCGTCGCCCGGCTTGCGCACCAACACGAAGCCCACGCTCGGATCCACCTGATCTTCTGTGCGGTTGCGCCCTGCTCCGAGCCGAACTGCGGCCAGCCCGACGGCCAGCGAGTCCATCCGCGTCACGAAGCCCGACCGCCACGCCGGCAGCGGTACCACGACCGGCGCACGTGGCAGTATGGCTTGGGGATCATCGCAAACGCGCACGTCGCCGCCGTGGGCCTGCACCAACTCGCGGAATTTCGCCAACGCCGAGCCGTCGTCCAGCGACCGGGCGATGCGCGCCTCACCGGCCTCCAGCGTCGCCACCACGCCGGCCAGCCGCAGCATCTCGCCACCCAGCCGGCAGGTCAGTTCGCGGGTATCGGCCGGGCCCAAACCCTGCAGGATCTGCACAGATTCGATGATTTCCAGGCCGTTGCCGATGTGCGTGCCCAGCGGGCGGTCCATCGCTGTCAAGAACGCCGTCACGTTGCGCCCGGCCGCCTGACCTGCCCGCACCATCGCGGTCGCCAATTCGAGCGCCTGTTCGCGGGTCTTCATGAACGCGCCTGAGCCGACCTTGACGTCGAGCACCAGAGACTGCACCCCCTCGGCCAGCTTCTTGCTGAGGATCGACGCGGTGATGAGCGGGATCGACTCCACGGTCGCGGTCACGTCGCGCAGGGCGTAGAGCTTGCGGTCCGCCGGCACCAGGCGCTCGGTCTGACCGATCAGGGACACGCCGATCTGCTCGATCATCTTGCGGAATTCAGCGAGGCTCAGGCGCACGTTGAAGCCGGGGATTGCCTCGAGCTTGTCCAGGGTGCCGCCCGTGTGACCCAGCCCGCGCCCCGAGATCATCGGCACCGCCACGCCGCACGCCGCGACGGCTGGAGCCAAGGGGATCGAGACCTTGTCGCCGACGCCGCCGGTCGAATGCTTGTCCGCGGTCGGCAGCGCCAGGCCTTCCCAGGTCACCACGTCGCCCGAGTGCTGCATGGCGTCGAGCAACGCCGCCGTCTCGCTGGCGGTCATGCCGCGGAAGTACACCGCCATCGCGAACGCAGCCATCTGGTAGTCCGCGACGCTGCCATCGACGAAACCCGCGATCAGACTGTGGATCTCAGCAGAAGTCAGGGGCAGGCCATCACGTTTGCGGGCAATGGTCTCGACGGCGCGGAAGGACATGCGAAACACCTGGGCGGTGGAAGAAGGCCACAGCAAAGGCGAACAGTGTGCCACAAGCACTGCTGGGTGAAAGGTTTTGGGCGGGCTCGGCGGCGCTGCGATGCACGTTCGCCACCGTCAGCTAGAGCATCCGGCCAATAGCGTACAGAATCAGCAAGGCGATACCCGTCGTCAGCGCCATGAGCCCCGCCCGGGCTAGCCGGGACATCCGCATTTTCACGGATAACTTCGGCGTCGTCGCCTCGAGCTGAAGCGGCTGCGCGATCGGCGCCGGGTCCTGGATCGGCGGCGCAAGCGAGCCCATGCCGTCGCGGTGCATGTCCGCCGTCAGCGAGCAAAGTTCTGCCTGCAAAGCGTCGACTTGCGCTTCCAGGGTGCGAATGCGCGTTTCGAGGTCGGGCGGCTCCGTCATCAGTCCAAAGTCTCCGAATCAGAGCGTCTCGAGCAGCCACGTCGGCGTCACTGCGGCGTCGGGCACCGGCCAGCGCGTCACACCCCAGGTCGCCAGCGCGGTGTCCAGACCAGCGTCGTGGCCGCCTTGGATGTCCGTGGGCAGTTGATCGCCTATCATCAGGGTGTTGCGCGTGGCCAGTTGCGCCAGCGCCCGCTCGAACAGCAGCGGATGCGGCTTGCCCAAAGGCGTGAACCTGTCGTGCCGGCCCGGCAAGCGCGCGTGCAGTCCCGATTCGAGCAGCAGCGCCAGCGCTCCGCTCGCGAAGCCCCAAGCGCCTTGACCGCGCGGATAGGTCAAGTCCGGATTGGGCAGCAGCAAGCCGACGTCACGGCCGGCTTCGCGCGCTTGCACCAGACAGGTCAGCGTATCATCTAGCGTTTCCAGCAGCGGATAGCCCGATTCGTCGCACAGCACCAGCGCCTCGAAATCCGGATCGCGCAGGTCCGCCACCTCGCCGCCGGCGCGCCGCACCAGTTCAGCGGAATCGCGCGGCCCCAGGACGCGACATTTCGCACCGATCAGGCCGAGTTGCTGCAGGCCCGCGCCGATCAGCATCCCCGCGTTCAGGATGTGCTCAGGAGTGATGGGAAAGCCGAAGCTGCAGTAGCGCGCCGCGGCGTTCTCGGGCGTCTTGCTGGCGTCGTTGCTGACGATGAGCCACGGTTTGCCAGCGTCTTCGATGGCTTGCAGGAACTCCATGGCGCCTGGGAACGGACCGCCGCCGTGAACGAGCACGCCGTAGGCGTCGATCAGGAAGGCATCGTAGCGGTCGATGACGGCGTGGGTCGTGGTGGGCTGTGGCATAGGGCGATGCTAGACCGGAAACACGTCGGCGACGGCGAGGCTGCGGCCGGGCAACGCCAGCAGATCGATGCGATCGCCGATGCGCGCGACATGGGAAGCGCCGTAGTGGTCGCCGAGCGGTTCGCTGTAGACCTCGACCTGCTGACGCACGACATCGACGACCCAATATTCTGGCACCGCGGCGGCGGCGTAGATGGCGGACTTGACCACGCGATCGCGGCGGCCCGACGAATCGACGACTTCGACTATCAGCAGGGCCCGATCGGGGTGCCCGGTCGCGCAAGCACCACGCGGCGTCACGCAAAGGTCCGGCTCAGGCATCGAATCGTCGGCTGCCGCGAAGGGGAGCTGCGATCCGACATCGGCGTCATCGCCACAGAGAAAGACGAGCAGCCTGGTCAAACGGCGAATTGCGCTCGCGTGAGCAATACCCTGCGGCGACATGGCGACCACCAGTCCGTTGAGAAGTTCGACGCGATCGTCTTCGTCGAAGATCCCGGCTTCGATCATGCGTTCATAGCGCTGCCTGGAAATGCTCGCGATAGGCAGGCTTGGATCCAGGTCGGCGGCAGAAGTGGTCTGCATGACAGCACCCTTGCACGGCGGAGGCCGGGATAGGATCGTGCGCGGTGCTGTGACCTCGGTCAAGCGCTCGCGCAACTGGGCCAGTGTCCATGGCGGCATGGGGGCAGGATGCAACCGGCGGAACAGCTCATGGGATCCGCGTCAGGTTTCGGCGAACGTCTTTAATACTTCAGCAACCAATCGCTCATCGATCCATAACCCGGCATTCCTGGCTTCCGGAATGAATACGCCGGACTCATCAACGATGTGCAAGAGGTCGGCCCGAGCCAGCAGGATTGTCGGCGAGGCGTTGAAGACGAAAAGGTCAGCCACCGGCAGCCTCACGAAGAATTTCGTCGGCTGTCTCTTGAAACGGTGAGACGCTGAACCGCCCCAACGCGGTCAGGAATGCCGTCCGAGACACGCCGGCAATTTCGGCGGCCCGGCCCTGCGAGACCTGGCCGAGCTCATACCACTTCACGGCGGCGACAAGGCGAAGTTCCCGAGCGAATTCCTCCGGGGCGGCCCTCATGCTGGCAAGGGCACCATCGGAGAACTGCAGGGTGACTGTGACCATTGGCTACCTCGGTCGGGGGTGGAGCTGAGGGCCGCAGCATGGGCATTGTGCGGGGTGCCGTGGCGGGCGACAAACTTGGTGTGTGCGCGGCTAGGGGCCGCAGACGCCGGCCTTGCAGGTCTTGCCGGTGGCGCAGGGGCTGGCGTCGGGCAAGGCGGGGTGCGTGCAGGCTTTGGCGGCGTCACAGAGGTCGGCGGTGCAAGGGTTGGCGTCGTCGCAATCGGCGAAGTTCTTGCCCGCACAGCCGCCAGCGTCGGCGCAGTTGGCGTGGCCCCAAGCGTCGGTGCGCACCAGCCAGAAGTCCTGTAGGCCCGCGCTCTTCTGGCCGCCGGGCAGGTCGAGCGACTTCGTGTCGCCCGCCAGCGCCAGGCCGCCGTCGGCCAGCGCCCTCACGGCGTAGCCGTTGTCGATGCCCGCGCCACCGTAAGTCTGGTGCCACATCAGCTTGCCGCCAGCGTCGGTGCGCACCAGCCAGAAGTCCTGCAGGCCCGCGGTCTTCTGGCCGCCCGGCAGGTCGATCGACTTCGTGAGGCCCGCCAGCGCCAGGCCGCCATCCGCCAGTGCGGTCACGGCCGCCGCACTGTCGCCGCCCGAACCGCCGTAGGTCTGGTTCCACAACAGCTTGCCGCTCGCGTCGGTACGCACCAGCCAGAAGTCGCTGTCGCCCGCGCTCTTCTGGCTGCCCGGCAAGTCTATCGAGTTCGTGTAGCCCGCCAGCGCCAAGCCACCGTCGGCCAGCGCGGTCACCGACTGCGCCGTGTCTTCGCCCAGGCCGCCGTAGGTCTGGTTCCACAGCAGCTTGCCGGCAGCGTCGGTGCGCACCAGCCAGAAATCATTGCCGCCTGCGCTCTTCTGGCCGCCCGGCAGACTGGTCGACGAGGTGGAGCCCACCAGCGCCAGGCCGCCGTCCGCCAGCACGGTCAGGGCTTGCGCGAACTCGTTGCTCGAGCCGCCGTAGGTCTGGCTCCAAAGCAGCTTGCCGTTGGCATCGGTGCGCACCAACCAGAAGTCGAAGCTGCCCGCGGTCTTCTGGCCGACGGGCAAGTCGAGCGAGTTCGTCCAGCCTGCCAATGCCAGGCCGCCGTCCGCCAACACGGTCACGGCTTGCGCCTCGTCGTTGCCGGTGCCGCCAAAGGTCTGGTTCCACAGCAGCTTGCCGGTTGCGTCGGTGCGCACCAGCCAGAAGTCGACGCTGCCCGCGCTCTTCTGGCCGCCGGGCAGGTTGACCGATGCAGTGTAGCCCGCCAGCGCCAGGCCGCCGTCGGCCAATTCGGCCACGCTGTGGGCGATATCGTCGCTCGAGCCGCCGTAGGTCTGGTTCCACGACAACTTGCCGGCAGCGTCGGTGCGCGTCAGCCAGAAGTCCTCGCCGCCTATGGTCTTCTGGCCACCGGGCAGGTCGGTCGATTTCGTCGAGCCCGCCAACGCCAGGCCACCGTCGGCCAGCGCGGTCATGGCGTAGGCGAGGTCGGCTGCCTTGCCGCCGTAGGTCGCGTTGAATAGCTTGGCGCCGCCCGGCACGCAGTTCCCGGCCAGGCAACTGCCGCTGGCCGCGCAGAGGTCCGCAGGCGTGCAGGCGCTGCCGTCGGCGAGGTTGCTGTGCGTGCAACCGGCCTTGCCGTCGCAGAGATCGGCGGTGCAGGCCTTGGCGTCGTCGCAGGCGGTCACGGCCGTGGCAAGGCAGACACCGGCGTCGGCGCAGGAGGCGTGGCCCCAGGGGTCGGTGCGTACTAGCCAGAAATCATAGCTGCCATCGCTCTTCTGGCCGCCGGGCAGGTCGGTCGACGCCGTGGAGCCCGCCAGCGCCAGGCCGCCGTCCGCCAGCGCGGTCAGGGCGTAACCGCTGTCATTTCCCGAGCCGCCGTGGGTCTGGTTCCAGAGCAGCTTGCCGCTGGCGTCGGTGCGCACCAGCCAGGAGTCGAAGTTCGCGCTCTTCTGGCCGCCCGGCAGGTCGGTCGAGTCCGCGTTGCCCGCCAGCGCCAGGCCGCCGTCTGCTAGCACGGTCAGGGCGTGCAGGTGGTCGGGGCCCGAGCCGCCGTACGTCTGGTTCCACAGCAGCTTGCCGCTCGCGTCGGTGCGTACAAGCCAGAAGTCATAGTTGCCAGCGCTCTTCTGGCCCCCGGGCAAGTCGGTCGAGTTCGTCCAGCCCGCCAGCGCCAGGCCGCCGTCTGCCAGTTTGGTCACGGCCTTGGCGATGTCGCTGCCGGAGCCGCCGTAGGTGTGGTTCCACAGCTGCTTGCCGGCGGCATCGGTGCGCACCAGCCAGAAGTCCTGGCCGCCCGCGCTCTTCTGGCCGTCGGCCAGGTCGGTCGAGTCCGTGTAGCCCGCCAACGCCAGGCCGCCGTCTGCCAGTGCCGTCGCCGCCAGCGCGACGTCGCTGCCCGAGGCCCCGCCATAGGTCTGGTTCCACAGCAGCTTGCCGCCAGCGTCGGTGCGCACCAGCCAGAAGTCCTGGCCGCCCGCGCTCTTCTGGCCGCCGGGCAGGTTGCCCGATGCCGTCTGGCCCGCCAGCGCCAGGCCGCCGTCTGCCAGCACGGTCAGGGCCCAAGCGTAGTCCTCGCCCGAACCGCCGTAGGTCTGGTTCCACAGCAGCTTGCCCGCGGTGTCGGTGCGCACCAGCCAGGGGTCGTAGCTGCCCGCGCTCTTCAGGCCGCCGGGCAAGTTGATCGATGCCGTGTAGCCCGCCAGCGCCAGGCCGCCGTCTGCCGATTCAACCACGCCGCACGCGACGTCGTCGCTCGAACCACCGTAGGTCTGACTCCACAACAACTTGCCGCCGGCGTTGGTGCGCGCGAGCCAGAAGTCCTGGACGCCGAAGGTTTTCTGGCCACCGGCCAGGTCGGTCGAGTTCGTGGAACCCGCGAGCACCAAGCCGCCGTCCGCCAGCACGGTCATGGCGGACGCGATGTCGGCGCCCGTGCCGCCGTAGGTCGCGTTGAAGAGCTTGTTTGACCCGGCGACGCAAGCACCGCCCTTGCACGCGTCACCGATCGTGCACGCCATGCCAGCGTCGCAGGGCGCGCTGTTGTTGGTGTGCGTGCAACCGCTCGCCATGTCGCAGGCGTCACCCGTACACGAGTTGCCGTCGTCGCAGCCGAGCGCCGGCCCGCCCGCGCAAGCGCCCTTGCTGCAGCCATCGCCGGTCGAGCAAGCGTCGCCATCGGAGCAAGTCGCGGCATTCGGTAGATGCACACAACCCTTGATCTTGTCACACGAATCATCGGTACATGGATTGCCGTCTCCGCATTCGATAGAAGTTGTGTTGACACAACTTGTCCCCACGCAGGCGTCGCCCGTCGTGCAAGCATCGCCGTCATCACAGGTGGCTGCGTTGGCCAGATGCACGCAAGCATTGGCTTTGTCGCAAGCGTCGTCGGTGCACGGGTTGCCGTCGTCACAAGCCGCAGCCACGCAGGGAGTCGCCGCATCCGCTGCGTCCAGCGTGTCTTCCGCGTCGAGCGCGTCCAGCGCGTCTACAGCGTCCACCGCATCGACGGCGTCCACCGCAGCCACGGCGTCCATCGCATCCTCAGCGTCCAAGGTAGCCTGCGCATCTGCGTCCGGGCCTTGGACCTCCGCGCCAGCATCGGCGTCCGCCGACGTTACCTCAGCAGCCTCGGTGTCCGACGCGTCCGGCGCGTCCGCAGCCAACACATCCACTGCATCCTCATCTACTTGCACGTCCGCACCCGTATCGCCTACCTCGCCGGTACCTGCGTCGGCATCCGCACTCGCCACGGGAAACTGCCGCGCGGCCTCGTCTGGATCCCGGCAAGCCACCGCCGCACCCACCAGGAGCGCAGCCAGCAGCCAACGGTCAAACGCACGCTGAATCATCGGCTTTCCCCCTGACATCGCTCAGAACCGCGCCGTCAGCAGCAAGCCGCCGGCAGCAGGCAACACCGCCACGCGCTGGGTCTTGGTCGGCCACAACCACGCCGCCACGCCAGCCGATGCCAGCGCGACGCCGCCTGCCGCGGCACCCGCCCACCACAAGCCGTTGACAGTGCCCTGACGTTCGCGAACTTGCGCCGGCGTGATGCGCGCCGGGTCGTACAACTGGTCAGACTCGCGGCGGAAGTCGTCGAGCTGGCCTTGTTGCCACCAAGCGACTCCTGCCAGGCCGAGACCTGCCAGCGCGGCCGCGCCCGCCACACCCAGCGCCGCGACCGGAAGGCCGCGATCCTGCGGCGGTTCGGCTGGGGACTCGGTCTTGTGGACCGCGAGGGGCGCCACATCCTGCGATTTCGGCTGGGGTTGCGGGGGCGAGATCGCCGGCGGCGCGACCTCCGCTCGCTTGGGCTGTGCTGTCGGCGGCTGCGGCGCGGCGACAGGGGGCGCCGGGATCGCGGCAGGCGCCGGCGCGACCGCAGCGTCACGAGCCTTCTTGATGACTTCCACCTCCCTGCGCGCCTTCACGCTGAGAGGTTCAGACGCCGGCAGCAGTGCGATCAGATTCTCGAACGCCGCCAATGCCTCCTGCCACCGGCCCGCCCTCTGTTCGGCGCGACCGACGCCGTAAAGGTAGTCCGGGTGCGCCGGATCGATGCGAAACGCTTGCCGGTACAGTTCGGCTGCGAGCAGGAACTGGCCATTCTGGAAGTACTGCATCGCCTGCTTGGCGACGATCTCCGCCTCGTGCATGGACTCGCCTTGCCGCGCCAGGACCGGCAGCGGGCCAGCACCGACGCTGCCGAGCGCGACCAGCCACGTTGCGACGAAGCGACCCAAAGACCGCTTGTTCAGCCAGGAAATCATCGACCTTGCAGGGCGGGGCATGGCGATCTCCACAAGCGGGACGGTCCCCGAGCCGACGCGCAACCACACGCGCGATCTGGGCAATCGGCTCAGCGACGATCGGAAACTGCCACAGAGACCAAGGCTTCGCAATGCGAGACGTCCAGCCCCGCCCGTGCTTGCACCGCCACCGCGCCACCCGCACGATCATCCCCATCCCATGACACACCCCAAATGGAGGCACGCGATGGCGAAGACGTGGATCTTGGCGGTAACACTCGGCATGGCGGCGGCGGTTCCGGTCCAGGCCAGGCAAGACAAGGCAGCGGACGAGAAGGCCGCGGATGGCAAGGGCAGGCTTTCCGCTGGCGACGCCAAGTTCACCCAGCACGCCTGGTTGTTCAACATGACCCAAGTCAAGCTGGGCGAAATGGCCGAGAATCAGGGAGCTTCGGACGACGTGAAGGCGTTCGGCAAGATGATGGCCGAGCACCATGCCAAGGCGCAAACCGACCTCGAGATCATCCTCAAGGACCATGGCCTGGACGGCGCCACGGACCTGGACGCCAAGCACAAGGCGCTGTTGGACAAGCTCGGCAAGCTCAAGGACGCGGCGTTCGACAAGGCCTACGTCGCGGCGATGGTCGCGGGGCACGCCGAGGCGCTCAAGAAGTTCGCCGGCGAGGCCAAGAACGGCAAGGACGAGGGACTGAAGGCCTACGCGGACAAGACCCAGGGTACGATCCGGGATCACCACGGCCGCGCGGTCGAGATTCAGAAGAACCTGGCGGCGAAGAAGTAGCGTGCGCGGCGGCGGCCAAGGTCTCGCGTCCCCATGAGGTTCGCGGTACACTGCCGCACCGCCCTTTCGGAGCCCGCCATGACCTTGCACCCGCCGACCCTGCCGACTTCCACCGTGCGTTCGCCCCATGCAGTGGCTGAGATTCGGGAGGCTTTCCTCGATTTCTTCGCCCAGCACGGCCATACGCGGGTGCCGTCGCATTCGCTGCTGCCGCCCGCCGATCCGACGCTTTTGTTCGTCAACGCCGGCATGGTCCAATTCAAGGACTACTTCACCGGCGCGCGCACGCCGCAGTACAAGACCGCGACCTCGACGCAGAAATGCCTGCGCGTTTCGGGAAAGCACAACGATCTCGAGAATGTCGGTCGCACGCGTCGGCACCATACGCTATTCGAGATGCTCGGCAACTTCTCGTTCGGCGACTATTTCAAGGCCGGGGCGATCCAGTACGCGTGGGAGTTCCTGACCGAAGTCCTGCGCTTGGACAAGTCGCGCCTGGTCACCACGTACTTCGGCGGCAACACGGCGATTCCAGCCGATACCGAGGCGCGCGACCTCTGGCAGCACATCGCCGGCATGCCGTCCGAACGCATCGTGCCTTTGGGCGAGAAGGACAACTTCTGGTCGATGGGCGATTCCGGCCCGTGCGGTCCTTGCACGGAGATCTACTGGGATTTAGACCCGAGCCAGGGTCCCGAATGTACGCTGGCCAAGGACGACGGCCGCTACGTCGAGATCTGGAACTGCGTGTTCATGCAGTACGATCGCCAAGATGGCGTGCTCTCGCCCCTGCCCGCTCCGTGCGTCGACACCGGCATGGGCCTGGAGCGCGTCGGCTCGGTCGTGCAGGGCGCGTCGTCCAACTATGACACGGACCTGTTCCAAGACCTGATTCGCACCACGGAAAGGCTGTCCGGACAGCAGTACGGCGGCCGGTTCGACCCCGAGAACGTCGTTTCCGGCGATGCCGAGATCGAACGCGACGTCGCCTTCCGGGTCATCGCCGATCATGCGCGCGCGACCGCTTTCCTCATGGCCGAAGGCATCTACCCCGACAGCGAGGGGCGCGGCTACGTCCTGCGCCGGGTCATGCGCCGCGGCATCCGCTTTGGCCGCAAGCTCGGCCTGGAGACGGCGTTCTTCCACGCGGTGGCGGACAAGGTCGTGGACTTGCTGGGCGATGTCTTTCCGGAACTGGAGACCGCGCGCAGCATCATCGCCCGCGTCACCAAGCAGGAGGAGGAGCGCTTCGGCCAGACCCTGGCCGCCGGTGAACTGCTGATCGCCCAGGAGATCCAGCGGGTTCGTCAGGCCGGGACCCAACCGGCGCTCGACGGTCGGCTGGTGTTCCTGCTGCACGACACCCACGGTTTTCCGACCGACCTGACCGCGCTCATCGCGGCGGAACAGGGCTTTACTTTGGACATGCCCGGCTTCGACGCGGCGATGGGCGAGCAGAAGGCGCGCGGCAAAGCGTCGTGGAAGAAGGGCGGCAGCGATCTGCAGACCTTGGCCAAGGAATTGAGCGACGAGGGAATGTCCACGGAATTCATGGGCTATGGTAGCGATCGCGCGGAGGCCAAGGTGTTGGCGGTCATCCACCGCGACGCGCGCATCGAGCAATTGGGCGCGGGTCAGGAGGGCTGGGTCGTGCTCGATCGGACGCCGCTGTACGGCGAGGGTGGAGGTCAAGTCGGTGACATCGGTACGCTTTTCTGGGGCGAAGGCGGATTTGCCCGCGTGACCGATACGCAAAAGACCGCGCAAGGCCTGCACCTGCACAAGATCCACATCGAGAATGGCACGTTGTGGGCAGGCGATCAGATCGTTTCCGAAGTCGATGCCGAACGTCGCGCCAGTGTCCGCGCCCACCATTCGGCGACGCACCTGCTGCACAAGGCCTTGCGCGACGTTCTGGGTCCGCACGTCAAGCAGCGCGGATCGCTCGTGGGTCCGGGGCGTTTGCGGTTTGACTTCTCGCACTACTCGGCGATGACCGAGGCCGAGATCCGCGCCGTCGAGAAGCACGCCAACCGCCGGGTTTTGCTCAACGAAGAAGCCGATGTCGCGCACACCAGCATGGACGAAGCGCTCAAGAAGGGCGCGCTGGCGTTCTTCGGCGACAAGTACGGCGAGGTCGTGCGGGTGATGAAGCTCGCGGATTCCGTGGAGTTGTGCGGTGGCACCCACGTTTCGCGCACGGGCGATATCGGCCTGATCAAGATCCTGGGTGAATCCGCGGTGTCAGCGGGCGTGCGGCGCCTGGAGGCGGTGTGCCATCTCGCGGCGCTGGACCACGTCGAACAGTTGGCGGCGACCGTCGACACATTGGCCCGGCGCTTGAACACGACGATCGAGCAGGTGCCCGAACGCCTGGATCGGCTGACTGATCTGCTCAAGGCAGCGCAACTCGACGCCCAGCAGTGGAAGCACAAGGCCTTGCACGCCCAGCCGGCCGAGAACGCGCAACAGGAGAAGACTTTCGGCGCGCACAAGGCGGTGTTTCGCGTGGTGGAGGGCGCGGATGCGGCCTCGCTGCGGACGCTGGCGGATCAGGCGCGCGATCAGCTCGGTTCGGGGGTAGTCGGCCTGCTGGCCAAGTTGGACGGCGGCAAGGCTCTGCTTCTCGTCGCGGTCACCAAGGACCTGACCGGCCAGGTGCAGGCCGGCCCGATCGTGGCGCAACTGGCGCCGCTGCTCGGGGGCAAGGGCGGCGGGCGACCGGATCTGGCGCAGGCGGGAGGCAACGCGCCCGAGGACACGGCGGCTCTGGTCGAGGCGTTCTTTGCGGCGGTAGCGGCTCGCTCGGCGACCTAGTTAGGAGCGCGGCGGGCAGCCGAAAACCGCTACCGCAAGCGCTTCTGCCCTGCCCTGCCAGCGCCGGTCCGCCGGCTGGAGCTGCGGCTGCTGAGGGTGGTGGAGGGCGCGGCGGACTTCGAGCTTGCTTGCGAGTATGCCTGCAGTAACTGGGGATTCAGCAAGTAGATCCAGTCGACGTCCCAATCGATCGCGCCGCGGAGGCGCAGGTCCGCCAGCACGCGGCAGACCGTCTCGCCGCTGGTGCCCAGGAGTTCACCGAGCTCGGCATAGGTCAAGCGTCGCCGCCATGCCACGCGCCCGTCCGGAGTCCGTCCGGCCTGGTGGAGCAGAAGACACGTGACCTTGCCCGCAGCCCGGTACGTGCCCAGGCAGATCTCCTGCTCGTGGCACTGGCGAAGCAGATCTTGGAGCTTGACCACCAAGCGGATCGGCACTGTGCTGTCCTCCACCAGCAGGCGCCTGACGACGCCGACTGGCACGGCGCAGACTGTGGTGCTCTCCAGCGCTGTCAGCGCCGACGGATTGACATCGTCTTGCAAGGATTCGAGATTCCACACGTCGCCCGGTGCGAGCAACTGCAGGATGTGCGTCTGGCCGTCGACGCCGGACCGGTGGACCTTGGCCGAGCCGGTGCGCAGCACGTAGACCATGGGCGTGCGGACGTCCGAACAGTGGACCACCTGGCCGGCGGCCACCTTGCTCACATGGCCTCTCTGGCACGCGACGGTGCCCGCGTCATTCATGCCGCGGAACGGGCACGCGCTGCAACCGACGGAACTCGTATCGTCCACCCAAGGCCTCCTGTGACCCGCGCACAGCCATAGATCTCAGCAGATTTGATCGAATTTCCCGAGGCGGGTATGACGGTTGTCAACCCGTGCGCTGAATGTGGACTTGCCGCGCGATTTGTCCGACACGCAGTCGTATATGACAGCCGTCAATGCTCCACGGTTTGGCCCGCGCTATTTTTGCTTTCCCCCGTCCTGGTAGTGCCGTTCTGGCACTGCGGCCAACTGTTTGAATCGGTTGGAATTCCTATCAGGCGACGTATCCGATGTGGGGGCAAGTGATGGGATCCATGGAAGTCGACCATTCAGCGCTGAAGAACCTGCTCGACTCCATGGCCGTGGCCGTGATGATCGTCGACGGCGCGGGTTGCATCGTCCACGCCAACAGCGCCTCCGCGCGCCTGTTCGGCTGGAGCGCGGCCGAGTTGACCGGAGGCGCGGTCGAAATGCTCATCCCGGCCAGGCTGCGCGCCGCGCACGTACAGCACCGCACCGGACATCGCGATTTCCGACCCATGCAGAGTGCGCGCAGTTTCACCGCCGTGCGTCGCGACGGCACCGAAGTCGAGTTGGATATCAGTCTCACGCCGATGACCAGCCACGGCGAGCGCCAGTGGGTCGCGGTCCTGCGCGACGTGACGGCAGCGCTGGCGCACGAGCGGTCCCAACAGCAGCGTGTGCGTCGCCTGCAAAGCCTCAATCTGCTGTCAGGCGCGATGCTCAAGGGCAAGGATCTCGCGATGGTGGCGCTGGCCACCCTGGAAGACCTGGAAGCCCACATGCAGGTCGACTTCGCCACCGTCTGTCTGGTCGACGCGGCTCTCGAGACCTTCGAGGTGATCGCGCGCGGTCCGAAGAGCCAAGCGCTGGCCGACCAGATGGGCATGCCGTCCCAGCCGGTCTACGACCTGGAACTGACCGGCCTGGGTGAGCTCCGAACTCAGGACGTGCTGTACATGCCTGATATGGCGTATAGTTCGTGGGCGATGCAGGCGCTGCTGACCAGGCACGGCGTGCGCTCCGGTCTGGTGGTGGCCTGGCGCACCGGCGATCGGCTGCGGGGCTGCATCGTGGTGGGCCGCCGCGCGCCCGGCGCCTTTGACGAGGAATGCATAGCCTTTTTTCGCGCGCTGGCGGAACAACTGGGCGTCGCCGAGCAATACTTCCACATGGTCGCGGATCTGCGCCACGCTTGGAGCGACCTCCACGCGGCCCAGCAGACCGCGCTGCAGCACGACGGCCTCGGCACGGTCACCGCAGGTTTCGCGCATGACATCCGCAATGCCCTGACGCCGATCAGCGGTCTTGCCGAATTGACCCTGGACAGCGAACCGGACTTGTCCACGGACGCGCGCATGGCCCTGGAAACGATCCGGCTGGCGGCGGCGGACATCCTGCAGATGGCGCGCAACCTGCGCAAGCATCATGGCGTTCATACGCCCGCACCGCCCGAGGAGCGCAGTGACGTCGGCCCAGCCCTGGCCCAGGTCGCGCATGCGGCACGTCTGCGCCTGCGTCCGCCGAGCGAGGTTCAGGTCGTCACCGAGATCGCGGACGATCTGCCGGCCGTCGCGATACCGGATACCGATTTGCGCCAGATCCTGACCAATCTGGTGGGGAATGCCCTGGATGCAATGCCCGACGGCGGCCGCCTGGAACTGCGCGCCGACGCCGATGCCAGTGGTGTTCACATCTACGTGCGCGATTCAGGCGCGGGCATGGACGCGGAGACCCTGCGCCATTGCCGCGAGCCGTACTTCACGACCAAAGGCGACCAGGGCACCGGCCTGGGGCTCGCGATGGTCGGCATCCTGGCCCGCCAGTACGGTGGCCATTTCGACATCGAGAGCGAACCCGGGACGGGAACGCTGGTGGGCTTGACCCTGCCCGCCTGTGCCTGCGCCGAACCAGCTTAGCCGTTGCCTGTAAGCAACAAACGCATTAGAGTGGCAAACATGGGTGAGGACGTGGTCGATTTCGAGGCGGTGTTCGAACTGGGACCCGACGCGATGTTCGTCACCGATACCGGCGGCAGGATCGCGCACGTGAATCGGCAGGCCGCGGTCCTGTTCGGCTACGAGCGCAAGGACATGGTCGGCCAGCCCGTCGAATTCCTGATGCCGGAACGGTTCCGCGGCGCGCATGTCGCCAAAGCGGCTGACTTCCGCGCGCATGGGCATTCCCGGCCCATGGGCACTGGCCTGGACATCATGGCGCGGCGCCGCGATGGCTCCGAGTTCCCCGCTGACATCATGCTGGCGACGCTCGGTGCGCCGGCCGATGCGCAGCGCGGCGCCCGTGTCCTGGCGGTCATCCGCGACATCACCGCGCGCAAGAAGGCCGAGGCGGAACTGCGTGAGACCGAGGCCAATCTGCGCCAGGCGCAGAAGATGGAGGCGATCGGCCGGCTGGCGGGCGGCGTGGCCCACGACTTCAACAACATGCTGACGGCCATTCTCAGTTACGCAGCGCTGCTCAAGATGGGCAGCGAATTGGCTGACTCGGCGCAAGCCGACCTCGCGCAGATCGTGCGCGCCGCGGAGCGTGCGGCGGCGTTGACCCGGCAACTGCTGGCCTTCTCCCGACAGCAGGTGCTGCAGCCGGCGTCGGTCGATGCCAACGAGATCGTGCGCGGCGTGAGCAACATGCTGCAGCGCCTGATCGGCGAGGACGTCGACCTGCGGCTCAGCCTGACTCCCGGAATTGGCAAAATCTTTGTCGATCCCGGGCAGTTGGAGCAGGTGCTGCTCAACCTCGTCCTCAATGCCCGCGATGCCATGCCGAAGGGCGGCACGGTCACCATAGAAACCTCGGACACTTCGCTGGAAGGCCCGCTCGTCGCGCACCATGGCGTGCTGCAGCCGGGGCGCTACGTCGTCCTGGCCGTCAGCGACACGGGCATCGGCATGACCGCCGAGGTGCAGGCGCGCATCTTCGAGCCGTTTTTTACCACCAAGGAGCGCGGCAGAGGCACTGGGCTCGGGCTGTCGACCGTCTACGGCATCTTGCGCCAGTCCGGCGGCGACATCACGGTCTACAGCGAGGTCGGACACGGCACGACGTTCAAGGTGTACTTGCCGCGCCACGATGCCGAGATGACGCTGGCGAGCCCGCACATGCCGGACGACCTGACGAGGCTGCGGGGCACGGAAACGCTGCTCCTGGCCGAGGACGAAGCGTTGGTGCGCGAGGCAGCTACCCAGATTCTGCGCGGACTTGGCTACCACGTTCTGGTTGCGGCGAACGCCGAGCAGGCCTTGGAAGTGTGCCGGAGCCGGGACGGGCGCGTGGACCTGCTGCTGACCGACCTCATCATGCCCGGCATGAGCGGTCGCGAACTTGCCGATTGCATCGTCGCCACGTGGCCGCGGGTGCGCGCGCTGTTCATGTCCGGCTACACGGACGACGTGATCTTCCATCAACGGGTGCTGGAAGCCGGCGTTGCCTTCGTGCCCAAGCCCTTCACCCCGGCCATCCTGGCCCGCAAGGTGCGCGAGGTCCTGGACGCGCCAGCCAAGGCAGTGCCCGTGCAGTAGCTGGCGGACTGATACGAATTCCATCTAATTCACGCCTTCCAACTCTCGAACACCAGGGTGCCAGCGCATTTTTTAAGCCGTCATTCCCGCGAAGGCGGGAACCCAGGCTAAATGCTAGGGTTTGGGAATGACGCAAAAAACGAAGGCTGCGGGCTCTGTTCCTTCGAATCGGAGAACGCGATGTCAGAAGTACAGAAGGCAGCCTGGGTTCCCGCCTGCGCGGGAATGACGGTAAACTATTGCAGATTTCAACAAGTTCGGCCGGGGCGGTCATCGTGCCCGCCGGCGAGCACACGCGCCGATCTGAAACACACGGAAATGGTATGACATGCGGTTAGAGCAAGCGCTTCTGCCCCGACAACACGGCGATCAGGCCTGCGGCGCACAGCACCGACAGGATCGCCGAGCCCAGCCAGCCGACGTGCAAGATGCGGTGCGCGAGCATGCCGCCCACCATCGAGCCGGCGATGCCCGACAGCGACGTGGCAATCCAGCCGAGTTCCTGGCGCCCGGGCAGCAGGGCCTTGGCCAGACCGCCGATCACCAAGCCGATCACGAAGTACCACATCAGCTTGAACATCATGCCGAGCAGCGCGAAACCGACGGTCAGCAGCACGAGAATGACGACCAGACCGATGATGATTGCCAAGGTGGACTCCGCAACGAGGCGAACATTCGCGCCGGCGAGGATGCCACCGTAGGCGTACACGAGGCAATCCCACAGCCTTGGCACGTGCTGCGAGGGTCAGAACATCGCCTGCACCCACACGATGCCCAGGTGATCGCGGCGCACGTCGGAGCGATCGAGCTCGAAATCCGCGAGCAGGCGCAAGTGCGCGACCGGCTCCCACCAGGCGCCCAGCGTCCAGCGTTGGATGCGATCGCCGCCAGTGCCCGTGTCAGGATCGAGCGCCTCCCAGCGCGCCACCGGCCCCGCATGGCCCGGCAGCTTGCCCACGAGCGTGACGAAGCCGCCGCGCCGGCCCAGGGGTTGCGCGCCGCTCTCGTCGTGGCTAGCGATGGCCTCCGCCTGCAGCGCGAAGTACGGATGGTCGAGTTCCACGTCCACGCCAAAACGCCTGAAATCAGTGGGCTGCGCCTTGCCCGTCGGCGCCAACGGATGGCTGCCCGCCGCCGCCGACACACCGGCCCGCAGTTTCAGGTCGTGCAGCGTGGCGAAACCGCCCGCGCGGCCCCAGACGTTCTTCTCGTTGTCGTTGTCTTCCATGCGGTTCGGGCCGGCGCCGTTCACGAGCGTGACCGCCGCCTCGACGCCCGTGTCGCCGCCGTTGGGCCACTTGCCGTACAGGCCCAGGCCCAGGTCCCGCACGTCCGGGCCGCGGCCCAGCGCGTCCGACACGAGCGCCCGGTCCACGGTGGGCAGGCGGGTGCTCGTCTCTGGGTTCTCCCAACCGAACACGGTCTTCTGCTGGCCGGCGCGGAGTTCCAGGCCGCCGGGCAGCGTCACCTTGAGGTAGCCGTCGCGCAGCAGGTTGCCAGGCGTCGACGGATCGAACATCACCACGTAGCCGACCGTCGGCGTCACTTGACCGGTCACGCGCAGCCGCAACCGCCTGACCGCGAAGGACGACGGTGCGTGGTGGTCGTCGCTGTTGCCGTCAATGCCGGTGGTCGCCTGCGTCTGCAGGAAGCCCGAAACCGTCGGTGGCTCGCCCAGCGCCGGCGCGGCGGCGAGCAGCGTAGCGGCTGCGAGCGCGAGGATTCCTGTCTGGCTGCCCATCTTGCTCCGTGCGGCTGCGGCTCATAAATGGACAACCGGCTGGACGCACGCCATCATCTGCACGCCCTTCCCGTCAAGCGGCAGCGAAGCATCTGGCAAGCAGGGGGCCAGCCCATGTCTGAACCTCTCGTCGAGGAGCACCCGAAGGTACGCGCCCGGTTGCTGACCGTGCTGGCCATTGCCATCGTGGTGCTGCCGGCGCTGGCCGCCGTGGGCGCCGCCTCGTACGGTCGCGAGGCGCTGGCGGATCGGGTGCGCGAGGGCCAGCAAGCGACCGCGGAAGCCGTTGTCGCCAGCAGCACCACGTCGATGACGCTCGCGGTGTCGTTTGCGCGCGAGGCGACGCGCCGGCCCAAGATGCTGGCCGAAGTGGTGAGCGGCAACGCGGCCGAGCAGACCCGGGTCCTCAAGAACCTTTTCGCGACTCCAGCGTTCCGGTCGTTGTCCGTGTGGACGCCAGACGGTCGCCTCCTGTCGCAGTACCCCCCGGACGTGAAAGTGGCGGCGGTCGACCTGGCCGGCGCGGTGACGCCCTGGCTCGCGCCACCGCAGCTCAGTGGCGGCGAGGCCCTGCTGGCCTTGCGCGAACCGTTCGTGGCCGCGGATGGCCGGACCGTGGGCATCCTCATCGCGGAATTGTCCCTGCAACGCCTGATTCCGGCCACACACGGCGCTCGCTTCGCGCGCACCGGCTCGATC